>DATHIT010000029.1:0-14188 GCA_035489915.1 Pseudonocardia sp.
GGCCTTCACCCGCCGGTCGATCGCGGCCACCACCAGCACGTGCCCGCCGGAGTAGCTGGATCCCCACACGCCGATCCGGGACGGGTCCACGTCCGGGCGGGTGCCCGCGTAGGTGATCGCGTGCCGGTAGTCGCGGACCTGCGCCCACGGGTCGATCTCCTGGCGCGGTTCGCCGTCGCTGGCGCCGAAGTTGCGGTTGTCGAACACCAGCGCGTTCAGCCCGGCGGCGGCGAACACCTCGGCGAACGAGTCCAGGTACATCTCCTTGACCGCGGAGAAGCCGTGCGCCATCACCACCGTGGGCGCCCGCCCGGACGCCCCTTCGGCCGGGTAGAACCAGCCGCGCAGCGTGACGCCCTCGGCGTCGAACTCGATGTCCCGCCGGGCCATCCTGGCCTCCTCCTGGTCGCCGTTGCCGGCTCCGGGAGCGCACCGCGGAGGGCGCCGGCTCAGCTCCGGACCGGTGTGGCACCAGTCTCGACGGGCCGGCCTACGGGGGCTTGAACCCGCGCGACTGGCCGGTGTACCGGTGCGCCACGGCCGGCGGCCTCCCGATAGTCGGTCGGGGACGAGCCGTAGTGCGCTTTGAAGGCCCTGCTGAAGTGGCTGCTGTCGGCGAACCCCCAGCGGGTGGCGATGGTGGCGATGGACGCGGCGCCGTCGGCCACCTCGTCCCTCGCGCGGGCCAGCCGGCGTACCCGCACCACCTCGCTGACGGTCTGACCGGTGGCGTTGAACACCCGGTTCACCGTGCGCACCGAGACCCCGTGGGCATGGGCCAGTGCGGTCGCGCTGACCGGCTGGTCGAGCAGGTGCCGCTCGATGTAGCGGTCCATCGTGGCGCGCAGCGCGGTCCCGGTACCGCCCGCCGCCGCCTCGCCGTCCCCGCGGACCGCGCCGATGAACAGCTCCAGGGTGGCGTTGCGGGCGGCGGTGACCGCCGCCGGGCCGAGTCGGTCCAGCGAGCGGCTGAGCACGTCCAGGTAGCTGGTCAGCAGTTCGGTGGCCGGCGACGAACCCTCCAGCGCGACCCCGGCGCGCACCCAGGTCCGCCCGCTGACCTCGTCCAGCGCGGCCCGGGGAATCAGCAGGCTGCGCTTGGACAGCGGCTCCCCGACGGTGAACCGGGCGGGCCGGGTGCTGTCCCAGGCCACCGCGTCGCCAGGGCGCAGCTCGGCGTCCACGCCACCTTGGCTGACCGTCTCCCGGCCGGCCCGAGTGATCAACACGACCACGAACTCATCGTCGGTGCTGGCCAGCTGGCGGCGCTGCCGGGTACCCGAGCAGGGCCCGCACTCGCAGTCCACCAGCGCCAGGTCGTCGATCCACCAGCGGCGCGCCCTGGCCTCGAACATCTGGCCGGGCCGAGGGGCAATCGAGGTGACCCACGGCAGGTGCGTCTCGGAGAGCATCCGCTGCCACTGTCCGGGCACGTCGCCGGCCGCCTGGTCGATGCTCCAGGTCTCCTTCGAGCTCGCCGCCATCAGGCACCTCCGACTCGACCTCGCCGTCGACCAGCGCGCGATTGACGATACCGGCTGTGGTCCGCTGGTCATTTGGGAATTTGCGGTGCTGGTCCTCGACGTCTTGGTTTGATCATGGCCACTGCACACTCCGGCGGTCGGCCGGCGGCTAGCGTGGGCGCCGCCGGTCCGCGCTGCGAGTAGCGCTGGCGAATCCGGACCGTGTGCTGAGACGCGCGACTCAGTGTGCTGTGAGCCCCGACTCGCGGGAAGTTTGGCGGCGTGTACGGGGGCGCACTCCGGGGTTATTCCGACCTGCGGCGCAAGGCTGCCTTCTGGATCTTGCCTGAGGCGGTTCGGGGGAGGTCGTCCACCACCTGGACGTGTACCGGGATCTTGTACTTGGCCAGCCTGGGCAGCAGGTACTCCCGCAGCTCGTGCCGGTCCAGCCCCGTCCCCGGCCGGCAGACCAGGAAGGCCTTGCCGACCTCGCCCCACTTCTCGTCGGGAACCCCGACGACCGCCACCTCGGCGACAGCCGGATGCCCGAAGATCACGTTCTCCACCTCGGCCGGGTACACGTTCTCCCCGCCGGAGATGAACATGTCCTTGACCCGATCGACGATGTACAGGTGTCCCTCGTCGTCGAACTTCGCCACGTCTCCGGTGTGGAACCAGCCGCCGTCGGTCAGCGCGGCGGCGGTCGCCTCGGGGTTGCGCCAGTAGCCGGGCGTGACGTTGGGGCCCTTGACCAGCACCTCCCCCGGCTCCCCGGCGGCGGCGTCGGTGCAGTCCGCCCGCACCACGCGAACCTCGCCGAAGAACACCGGGACCCCCGCCGAACCGGTCTTGCGGACGCTCTCGCCGGCCTCCAGGAAGGTGGCGCCGGGTGCGGTCTCGGTGAGCCCGTAGCCCTGGCAGAACACCAGCCCGCGCCGCTGGTACGCGCTGATCAGCGCGGTCGGCACGGCGGCCCCGCCGCACAGCACGGTGCGCAGCGAGGTCAGGTCCGCGCTCTCCCACCTCGGTGACCGGGCCAGCGCGCCGAACATCGTGGTCACCCCGAACGTCAGGGTGACCCGGTGCCGCTCGATCAGGTCCAGACAGGTATCCACGTCCCAGGACGAGGTGAGCAGCGAACAGCCGCCCTTGATGAAGGTGGACAGCAGGGTCTGCCCGAGTGCCGCGACGTGGAACAGCGGGGCGGCGATCAGGGTCACCTCATCCCCGCGCACGTCCACGCCGATCAGCAGGTTGTAGGTGTTCCAGATGACGTTGGCGTGGGTGAGCATCGCGCCCTTGGGCCGGCCGGTGGTGCCCGAGGTGTAGAGGATGAGCGCGACGTCGTCCGGTGACACCGGGACGTCGATGGGCGCCTCGGACCCCTCGGCCAGCCAGCGCTCGTACTCCGCCTCACCCGGCGCGGCGCTCTGCAACGCGACCACCTGGCGGAGTTCGGGGGCACCGGACAGTGCCCGCACCACGTCGGCGCATTCCGGGCCGTAGATCAGCGCGGCGGCGCCCGAGTTGTCGAGCAGGTAGTCGATTTCCGGCGCGGCCAGCCGGAAGTTGAGCGGGACGAAGATCGCGCCGATCAGCTGGGTGGCGAACATGGTTTCCACGAATGCCGGGTGGTTCGGCCCGAGATAAGCCACCCGGCCCCCCGGCGCGACACCGGAGTTGCGGAGCTGGTCGGCCAGCTTTGTGCTGCGCACGGCGAACTCGGCATAGCTGGTCGCCCGGCCCTGGAAGATCAGCGCGGTGCGCCCCGGCGACATCCGCGCCCGCCGGGCCGGCCAGCTGCCCAGACCTTCGTTGCGCATGGTGTGGCTCCTGTTCAGGACGCGACGGTCGACTTGCCGTCCGAGTCGGCGGCGACCAGGCTCTGCCGGCTGGTCTCCTTCAGCGCCAGCATGCAGATCACCGTGAGGGCGCAGAACCCGGCCATCGTGGCGGCGATGGCGGTCGTGGCGGCGCCGCCGGTGGACCGCTGTATCTCGGCGAACAGCAGCGGGGCGAATCCGGCGCCCAGCCCGGCGATCTGGTAGCCGAGGGAGGCTCCGGTGTAGCGGTTCTCCGTGCTGAACAGCTCGGTGTAGAGCGCGGCCAGCGGTCCGTACATCATCGGGTGCAGGACGGACTGGCCGAGTACCAGCGCCAGGGTGAGCAGCGCCGCGCTGCCGCTGTCCACCAAGGGGAACAGTGCGAAACCGTATACCGCCATGGCGACCGCGCCGGCCAGCACGATCGGTCGCCGGCCGAACCGGTCGGAGGCGGCGGACCAGCCGATGATCCCGACGATGGCGCAGGCCGAGGAGATGGTCAGCGCGTTGAGCACGGTCTGCCGCGAGTGGCCGACCTGCACGCCGTAGGACAGCACAAACGTGGTGATGGTGGACTGTGCCACGAAGGCGGACAGCCCCACCCCGATGCTGAGCAGCAGGGTCCTCGGGTGATCGCGCAGCACGGCGACAAACGGGATGGACCGACGCGGGGCGCCGCGCTGGGCGGCCCGAAACGCCGGCGTCTCCTCCACCCGGGACCGGACGAACAGGCCGAGGGCCAGCAGGACCAGGCTGAGCAGGAACGGAATCCGCCAGCCCCAGGCCAGGAAGGCGTCCTCGCCGACGATTGCGACGGTCCCGCTGAGCGCGGCGGTGGAGACCACCACCCCGGACGGCGCCCCGGCGTTGGTGAAGCTCGCCCACAACCCCCGCCGGCTGGTGGCGTGCTCGGCGGACATGAGCACCGCGCCGCCCCACTCCCCGCCCACCGAGATCCCCTGGATCACCCGGAGCAGCACCAGACCTACCGGCGCCCAGCCGCCGATCTGGGCATAACCGGGCAGCAACCCGATGAGGAAGCTGGCCACGCCCATCAGCGTCATGGTCAGCACGAGCATCCGCTTGCGCCCCAGCAGGTCACCGAAGTGACCGAAGATCACCCCGCCGATCGGCCGGGCGAGGTAGCCGGTGGCGAACGTGCCAAAGCTGGCGACGGTCGCCACCACCGGGTCGAGGTTGGTGAAGAAGACCTTGTTGAACACCACGGCCGCGGCGGTGGCATAGAGCAGGAAGTCGTAGTACTCGATGAGGCTGCCGAGGTAGCTGGACGCGACGGCGCGCCGAAGCTGGACGTTGTTCTGGCCAGGTTGTGACATGGCGGGACCCTCGTCGTCGGGGGCGGAAACCGCGGGCGATCTGGTTCAGGCTGGGCTGGTTCAGGCTGAGTCTGATTCAGGCGTAGTGCCGGTACACCGCTTGCGCGACGCAGGCCGGCTTGTCGGAGCCGTCGACCTCGACGGTGCAACCGAGCAGCATCTGCACGCCGTCGCCGGCGACCTCCTCGACGAAGACGACCGTTGCCGCCATCCGTATCTTGGCGCCGATCGGCACGGGGCTCGGGAAGCGCACCTTCTCCAGCCCGTAGTTCACGCTCATCCGCACCCCCCGGATCTCCAGCAGCTCGCCGAAGAGCGGGATGAGCAGGGACAACGTCAGGTAGCCGTGCGCGATCGGGCCGCCGAACGGACCGGATCTGGCCCGCTCGACGTCGACGTGGATCCACTGCTGGTCGTTGGTGGCCTCGGCGAAGAGATTGACCCGGTCCTGGGTGATCTCGAGCCAGTCGGTGTGCCCGAGATCCCTGCCGGCCAGTGCGGCGATCTCCGCCAGGCCGTTCACGCGGGTGGTCATGGCGTTCTCCTCCATGGCGGTCAGGCCACCGGCGACGTCGGCGCCGGGATTCCGTAGGTCTCCGGCTCGGCGCCGACGCCGGTGTGCCAGGACGCGGCGATGGCGTCGGCGGTCCAGCCGCCGGGGGTGTAGGCGACTGCTTTCTCCTGGGGGTGTGTCCACAGCGCGAGCTTGTCCCCGCCGATGCCGATGGCCTGGCCGGTGATTCCGGCGGACTCCTCGGAGGCCAGGAAGACGATCAGGGCGGCGACGTCGTCCACCGTGCCCAGTCCCTCGTCCCGGCGCAGCCACTCCGGGAACGGCTGACCGGTCCGTTTGGCCTCGGCGATGGCCGGGGCGAACGCCGGAATGGTCTTGGTCATCTCGGTCGCGGCGACCGGGACGACGGCGTTCGCGGTGATACCGGCCTTGGCCAGCTCCATCGCCCAGGTGCGAGCCATGGCCACGACTCCGGCCTTCACCGCCGCGTAGTTGGTCTGGCCGAAGTTGCCGCGCTGACCGGCCGGTGAGGAGATGAGGATCAGCCGCCCCCCGGTGCCCTGCTCGCGCATGTGCAGCACGGCCGCCCTGGCGCAGGTGAAGGTGCCCCGCAGGTGCACGTCGACCACCGCGTCGAAGTCGCTGTCGGTCATCTTCCAGAGCACCCGGTCGCGCAGGATGCCGGCGTTGGTGACCATGGCGTCGAGCCGGCCGAACTCCTTGACCGCCGTGGATACCAGCAGCTCGGCCACCTCGGCGCTGCCGACCGGGGCCACCACGCTCACCGCGGCGCCGCCGCGCTGGGTGATCCCGGTGGCGACCTGGTCCGCCGCCTCGGCGTCCACGTCGTTGACCACAACCGCCGCGCCCGAGGCGGCCAGGGCCTCCGCGTAGCCGCGGCCAAGCCCCCGCCCGCTGCCCGTGACGACGGCAACCTTTCCCGACAGGTCCATCTAGCGTCCTCTCGCCGGTGGTTGACTCGGTTGAACGTAAGGCACATTCATGACGCTCGTCAAGCAGTTGCCCAACAACGTCGGGTGCCTCTACCCTGGGCCGCGTGACAGCGGGTCAGGACGGCGACACCCTGAGCTATTCGGCTCGGCCGCAATCGGTCATGCTCGGCTTCCTTGGCATCTATCTGCTGGGTCGGCGCAGCGCCGTCTACTCCGGAAGCGTCATCCAGGTCTTCGACCGGGTCGGAATCTCCGAGGAAGCCGTCCGCTCCACGCTCACCCGGATGGTCAAGCGGGGCTTGCTGACCCGGCACCGCAACGGCCGCCGCGTCTACTTCGGCCTGTCCGCGCGAGCCACCGAGGTGCTAGAGGACGGCGCGCGGCGGGTCTGGCAGGCCGGGGCGGTGAACCGCGACTGGGACGGCAACTGGACCCTGGTCGGCTTCTCCCTGCCAGACGACCGGCGCAGCGACCGGCACGACCTGCGCTCACAGCTGAGCTGGGCGGGGTTCGGGCTACTGCAGAGCGGCGTGTGGATCGCGCCCGGTACCAGGGACGCCGCGGCGATCGTGGAGAAACTGGGCCTGACCGAGCACGTCACCGTGTTCACCGCCCAGCACGCGAAACCCACGGAGTCCGCTGACCTGGTGCACAAGGCATTCGACACCGACGCGATCGCCGGGCGGTACCAGGCCTTCCTGGCGCGCTGGGATATCCCTCAACCGCTCGCCGGAGCCCCGGACGACCTGGCCCGGCAGTTGATCCTGCACACCGATTGGCTCCAACTCGTCGGGCAGGACCCCCGGCTGCCGGCCGAGCACCTGGCCAAGGACTGGCCGGCGATCCGCGCGGAGCAGCTGTTCCGCGAACTGGCCGCCCAGTACGCCCCCACCGCGGCGCGGCTGGCCGCCGAGATCATCGAAGAGATCCCGGTCGACGAAGTGCCGTAGGGCCCGTTGGTCCATTGGGGTGTCGTTTCGTTCAGCGGGTTTCGTCCCGGCCGGCGGTGGGTAACGGAGGTTGCCTGCCTCGGTCGTCGCTCCCTCCAGAACTTCGCTCGGCACCCGGGGCAGGTCCAGACATCTCAGCGGTGGCAGCGGGCTAGAGCGTGTCCACGGGACACGCTCTAGACCCCTGGGCGGCTGGCCGCGCCCGCTGCCCCGCTGAGCTGAACGAGGGGCTCACCGGCTGAGGTCCAGCTCAGTCCAGCCACGAACATGGCGCGCTGACCCGGCCCGGTGGATGCGTGAAAGAAAATGTAGTCGGCCACATCGTCATGCAATACACTCTGCCCGCCCGGATTGGCGTAGACATCGCCCAGCGAGTCGCGATTCAGCAGCTCGCCGGGATGCTTGAAGAATGACCCGGACAATGCCGGTGCAGTGGCGTAGTTGACGAAATAGTGGCCACTGTTAAATGCGTTTCCGGAGTAGAAGAGCACGTATTCGGAACCGTGTTTGACGAGGGACGGCGCCTCGACGATATGGGCCTCTTCGGGGCGGTCCGCCTGGATCAGCGCCCGCCGCTCGCCGATCAGCGTGGTGCCGTCCTCGGCGACCCGCTGCAGCCAGATCGAGGCGTCCCGCTCACCACTGGTGTAGAGCAGGTAGTGCGTCCCGTCGGTGTCCGTGAACGCCTGGGGGTCGATGCTGTCCACCCGCCCTTGCTGGCAGATCAGTGGGTTGGCCAGCGGCCGGAACGGCCCGGTCGGGGCGTCCGCCAGCGCGGCGCCGACGCATAGCACGTTCGGCGCGACGGCCCGCGCGACGAAGTACAGCAGGTAGCCACCGGCCCCTCGGCGGGACACGTCCGGCGCCGTCACGTTGGCCCGCCCGTGCGCGTCCCTGGCCACCCACCCGGGCACGTCCGGCAGCGCGTCCGCTACCGCCGACCACTCTTCGGCGGGGTGATCGGCGCGCTGGACGGGGACGTGCCAGAAACTGTTGCCGTAACCACTTTCGGTGGAATACGCATAATAGCTGTCGCCGTCTTTCAATATCGAAGGGTCGGGGAAGTCTCGGGGAATGGCCGGCCTTATTGTCGTGACCGCGGTGGCCGCCACCAATGCCGCGACTAATGCCACGATAACGCTGGCGGTCAGCAGGCGTAACCATTCGGTGTAGGTAAAACGGGGCATCGAGCTCGATGATAGGTCGGCTCGCGCCGGCGGTGGCGAGCGGGTGGGGTCGGCGCCTGCCTCCCCCGCCCTGGCCGGCAGCGCGACCGCGGGGTGAGGGTAGTTTCCACGACACTGGGCACATGGACATTGATCTGTTGCGGGCGCAGACCCCGGGCTGTGCCCACCGCGTGCACCTGAACAACGCGGGTGCGGGACTGATGTCGACGCGCACTCTCGAGGCAATGACCGAGCATCTTCGGCTGGAGGCCGAGATCGGCGGTTACGAGGCCGAGGCCGCGGCCGGGCCCCGCCTCGAGGCGACCTACGCCGCCCTGGCCACCCTGCTCGGCGGCCGGCCCGAGGAGATCGCCCTGTTCGACAACTCCACCCACGCCTGGAACGCCGCGTGCTACTCGATCCCGTTCCGGGCCGGCGACCGCATCCTCACCGGCCGCGACGAGTACGGCAGCAGCGTGCTGGCCTACCTGCAGATCGCCCAGCGCACCGGGGCCGAACTCGTCGTCATCCCCAATGACGCCAGCGGCCAGATCGACCTCGACGCGCTGCGGGACGCGGTGGACGAGCGCACCAAGCTGATCGGATTGACCTGGGTACCCACCAGCGGCGGCCTGATCAATCCCGCCGCCGAGGTCGGGCGCATCGCCGAGGACTCCGACGCGCTGTACCTGCTGGATGCCACCCAGGTCGCGGGCCAGTTCCCGATCGATGTGGCCACGCTGAACTGCGATCTGCTCACCGGCACCGGGCGCAAGTTCCTGCGTGGCCCGCGCGGCACCGGCTTCCTCTGGGTGCGCCCGACGGTACTGGACCGGATGGACCCGTTCGTCGTGGAGATCGGCTCCGCCACCTGGGACGGCGGCCGGGGATTCACCTGGGCCCCCGGTGCGCGCCGCTTCGGGACCTGGGAGAACAGCTACATCAACATCGTCGGGCTGGGAGCGGCCGTCGAGCAGGCCCTTGAACTGGGACTCGACGCCATCGGCAAGCGCTCCCAGTACCTCGGCGCCCGGCTGCGCGATCAGCTCGAGGAGATCCCCGGGGTCACCACCCACGACCTGGGCACGCACCGGTGTGCCATCGTGACCGCCAAGATCGCCGGCCACGGCGCGGCCGAGGTCGCCGGCGCGCTGGCCAAGGCCCGGATCAACGTGACCACCACGATCGCCGTCGACAACCCGCTGGACACCGAGGACCGCGGCGTGCACCCGCTGGTGCGCTTCTCCCCGCACTACTACAACACCGAAGAGGAACTCGATCACGCCGTGCACGCCGTGGCGACGCTGGTGAACTCCGGCTGATTCGCCGGCCGCCGCTCAGCTGTCGGTGCCGGAGCGTTCCACGCCGGCGATGATGTGCCGCTGCAGGATGACAAAGGCGACCAGCAGCGGCAGGACCGATACGGCGGCGGCCACGAACAGCTCGTGCAGGTTCACCGACTGCGCGGTGATGAAGCTGGCCAACGCGACCTGGACGGTCCATGCCTGCTGGTCCTGGCCGATGACCAGGGGCCACAGGAAGGAATTCCAGGAGCCGAGAAAAACGACCGCGCCGACCGCGGCGAACACCGGCGTGGAGTTCGGCACCACGATCCGCCAGTAGGTCCGCCAGTAGCCCAGGCCGTCCACCCTGGCGGCGTCCTCCAACTCGCGGGGAAAGCCCAGGAAGTACTGCCGGAACAGGAACGCGGCGAAGCCGCTGAACAGGGTCGGGATCACCAGCCCGCGCAGGGTGGAGATCCAGCCCAGCGAGGAGACCAGCACGAAGCTCGGCACGAATGTCACCGCCGACGGGATCATCAGGGTGCCGAGGATGGCGTAGAACACCTGGTTCGCGTACGGGTAGGGCACCCGGGCCAGTCCGTACCCGGCCAGCGAGGCGACCAGCAGGGTTCCGCCGGTGGTCAACACGGCGATCACCGTGGAGTTCCACAGGGCGCGCGCCATCGGCACGGTCGGGTCGTCGAACAGCTGCGGAATGTTGTCCCAGCGCAGCACGTGCGGGAAGAACGTCCAGTCGGGCGCGGTGATGTCCGCGTCGGTGGCCAGCCCGTTGCGCACCAGCAGATAGAACGGAATCAGGAAGAGCACCGCCAGCACGATCAGCAGCACCAGCCGCAGCGCCCGCGCCAGTCCCCTCGGTTGTCCGATCATCGGCGCCTCACGGCTCCTTCCGCCCCAGCCCGAACCACCGGGCCTGCATCACCGTGGCCACCGCGATGATCAGCGCGAGCACCACAGCTCCGGCGCTCCCGACGCCCAGATCCTGCCCCTGCCCGAGCGCGACGTAGTACAGGTAGACCAGCGGCGGGCGGGCATAGGGCGGATAGCCCCGCGAGCTGGACAGCAGGTTGTAGAACTCGTCGAACGCCTGGAACGCATTGATCACCAGGAGCAGCACCACCGCCACCGAGGTGGTGCGCAGCTGGGGAAAGGTGATGTAGCGGAAGGTCTGCCAACCCGGCTGGGCTCCGTCCACCGCCGCCGCCTCGTAGAGGATCCGAGGGATCCGCTGCAGCCCGGCGAGGAAGAGCACCAGGAAGAAGCCGGCCTGCAGCCACAGCCGCACGGTGATGATGACCAGCCAGTACCAGGGCGGCTGGGTGGTGGACAACCAGGCGACCGGTGCCGCGCCGAACCAGCCCAGCACGGTGTTGGCCAACCCGAACCGCACCCCACTGAAGATCGACATCTTCCAGATCAGCGCCGCCACCACGTACGAGCAGGCCGTGGGCAGGAAAAAGACCGAGCGGAAAAAGGCGCGGCCCCAACCCAGCTGGGAAACCAACAACGCCAAGGAGAGCGACAGCGCATACGTGGCGGGCACGACCACCACCGCGAACAGCGCGAACGTGCCGAGGCTCTGGATGAAGGCGGGGTCGGTGAGCACCCGCAGGTAGTTGGCGAACCCGACGAAGTGCGTGGGGGTGACGGTGTTGCGCGCGTCGAAGAAGCTGAGCGTGATGCTCCACAACAGTGGGACGTAGGAGAAGACGACGAGCCCGATGACAAACGGTCCGGTGAAGATCCAGAACCACAGATAGCGTCGCTGCGGCCCCAGCAGCCTGGTGAGCACCCGCTCGGTTCTACTTCCGGACCCGGGTGAGTTCGGCCGAAACGGTGGTCACCAATGACCTGAGCTGGGCCGAGGGATCGGCGCCGCCGGAGATGATCCGACTGAGCGCGTCCTGCAACGCGGTTTGGGATCGAGGGGTCCACAGCAGCGGATCGGCGTGGCCGTAATCGGTGGTGAAGCGGACCGCATCAGCGGCGGGCCCGGAGCGCAGGCTGGCGGCCCGTTGGGCCAGCGAGGTGCGCGCCGGGATGTGGAACCCGTAGGACAGCGCGAAGTCCTCCTGGAAGTCGGTGCGGTCCACCCAGAGCCACTTGACGTAGTCCTTCGCCTCGGCGATCCGCTTCGAGCGCGCGCTGACCGAGCTGGCGTAGGCGCCGACGGGCACCGAGGGCCGCCCGCGAGGCCCGTCCGGCGGGAAGGGCAGCACGCCGAAGTCGTCCCCCAGCGCGGTGCTGATCTGCGGGAGCGCCCACAGCCCGGTCCACTGCATGGCGGTCAGTCCCTGGATGAACGCCGCCGGGTCCGACCAGTCCGAGGGCGCCCCGAGCAGCAGCGACTTCTCCGCGTAGAGGGTGTGCAGCTTGCCCAGCGCGGTCGCGGCGGCGGGATCGTCGAAGCCGACCGCGCCGTCCGCCGTCACCAGGTCCAGCCCGGCCGCCCACAGCGGGACGCCGCGCAGTACCCCCGCGCCGCCGTCGTTGCCGAGGAAAAGCCCCTTTGTCTCGTCGGTGGTCAGCGCGCGAGCGGCGGCGACCAGCTCGTCCAGGGTGCTCGGCGGTTGCACGCCCGCCTTGGCCAGCAGGCTCTTGCGGTAGTAGAGCATCTGCATGTCGATGGTCTGCGGGATGCCGTAGACCTTGCCCTGGTAGGTCTTGGGCCCGAGCACGGTCGGGTTGAAGTCGGACTGGGCGGCGCTGATCACGTCGGTGAGGTCGACGACCTGGCCGCCCTGGATCTGGTCGAGGGTGGGCCCAGATGATTCGAACACGTCGGGCCCGGAGTCGGTGAGCAACGCGGCGGCGGTCTGCTGGTCGTAGTCACCCGGCCGCCACTGCACGTCGACCGGGGTCTTGGTGTACGCGCCCGCGTACCGGCGCACGGCCTGCTCGACACCGGGCTCGCCGTACTGGTGGTACCACTGCGACAGCGCCGGCCCACCGGTTGCCGCGTCGCCCCCTCGGTCGGTGTTGGACCCGCATGCGGCCAACGCGGCCCCGACCGCGAGCCCACCGCCGGCGACGAGCAGGCGCCGGCGGGACAGCCTGGGCCGGAGGACGGACACTCGTTGCTCCCCTCGCGCCACATCGGTACCGCTCATGGATACCGCGGCATTAGTACCGCAATGAGGGGGGAACCTCCGAGGCGGCTCTCACTCGGGCAGCGCAACCGATGCTCGTCACCCAAATAGACCAACGCTAATCACCTATTCTGGGGATAGCTCTCTTTGCAGCGGCCTCGCCGTTACCCGATCCGGGTAGGCAGCTTCGAAGAGATCACACCGAGCAAGCGAGACAGCGATGACCGAGCACCGTACTTTCCCACTGGTTCGTGGCGGAGTTCTGGGGATACTCGTCGCCCTCGTTGTGGTGGCCGTAGGGCAACTACCGCCGGCCGCGCTGTCTCCCCCGGTCGTTCTGGCCGCGACCGTCACACCGAATCCCCCGCCGGTGTACCAGCAACCCGCTCCCGCACCGACCTACACCCAGCCCACCCCGCCGCGGACGTATTCACAACCCGGACCCGGATACCAGTACCAGGCACCCGGACGAGCTCAGCAACAGCAACAACTTCAGCAACAGCAACAACTTCAACAGCGGGAGCAACAACAGCAACAGCAACAACGCCTTGAGCAGCAGCAACAACAACGTCAGCAGCAACAGCTACCGCGGTACAACCGCCCAGAACCGGGACAGCCCCGGCGAACGCCCCAGCAAACCCCGACCTACCCGCCGCCGACGCCGCGCCACACATACTCGCCGCCACCGCCCCCGACGCTAGTAACTCCGACCCCACGGCAGACCATTCGGCCGCCGACGCCCACGCTGACCTACCCGACACCCGCCAGTCCGGCCCCAACCCCTCAGCTCGTCCAGGTCCCTCGGGTGATCGGCCTGGGCCTCGGCACGGCGGAGGCGATGCTGGTCAACAGCGGGCTGAGCGTCGGATCGGTGACCGCAAGCAGCTCGGGCACGACCGCCGGCGCCGTCGTGCGGACGAACCCCGGAGCTTTCTCGTCGGTCCCCCGCGGTACCCCGGTCAACATCGTCGTCGACGCCGGGTAACGCCCGGCACCCAGGAGCCTCAGCGGCCGGTGGTCTCGGCGGTGATGTCCTCCAGGGTCCGGCCGGTGGTGGACACCCCGAGGGTGAGTACCGCCAGCACGCCGATCGCGAGCACCCCGCAGGTCAGCGCGAACACGCCGGAGAAACCCAGGCTGGCGTACGCGCTGCCGATGATCAGCGGGGAGAGGATGCCGCCGATCCGACCGAACGAGGACGCGGCGCCCATCCCGGTGGCCCGGACCGCGGTCGGGTACACCTCCGGCGTGTAGCTGTACAGGCAGGCGTACGTGCCGTTCATGAAGAACGACAGCAGCATGCCGAACACCAGCAGTTGGGTGTTCCCGTCGGCGTTGGCCAGCAGCAGCGCGGACAGCGCTCCGCCCAGCAGATAGGCGCCGATGGTCCACTTGCGGTCCAGCCGCTCGGAGACGAAGGCCGCGGAGTAGTAGCCGGGGATCTGCGCCAGGTAGATCCCGATCGCGTAGCCGAAGCTCTTGGAGATGGTCAGCCCCTCGGAGATCAGCAGGGAGGGGATGAAGGTGAAGAAGCCGTAGTAGGCGAAGGTGATGGAGAACCACAGCGCCCAGGTGGTGGCGGTCTGCCG
>DATHIT010000030.1:0-17458 GCA_035489915.1 Pseudonocardia sp.
CGGGACTACTTCCTGGAGCGGATGTACCCGGCGTTCGGCAACCTGGTGCCCCGGGACATCGCCAGCCGGGCGGCCAAGAAGATGTGCGACGAGAAGCGCGGCGTCGGCCCCACCGGGCTGGGCGTGTACCTGGACTTCGACGACGCGATCCAGCGGATGGGCCGCGCCGCGGTGGCCGCGAAGTACGGGAACTTGTTCCAGATGTACGAGCGCATCACCGGCGAGGACCCCTACCAGGTCCCGATGCGCATCTTCCCGGCCGTGCACTACACGATGGGCGGGCTCTGGGTGGACTACGACCTGCGGAGCACCATCCCCGGGCTGTACGTCACCGGCGAGGCCAACTTCTCCGACCACGGCGCCAACCGGCTCGGCGCGTCGGCGCTGATGCAGGGCCTGGCGGACGGCTACTTCGTGCTGCCGGCGACCATCGGTGACTATCTGGCCGACCACCACCTGGAGCCGGTCGCCCCCGACGCGCCCGAGGTCCGCGAGGCCGAGCGGGCGGTGGCGGAGCGGGTGGACACCCTGCTGTCCATCAACGGGCACCGCACGGTGGACTCGTTCCACCGCGAGCTGGGCCACCTCATGTGGGACTACTGCGGCATGGAACGCACCGAGGAGGGCCTGCGCAAGGCGCTGGACCGCATCCCCGAGCTGCGCAGGGAGTTCTGGAACAACGTCTCGGTGCCGGGGTCGGGCGCCGCGCTGAACCAGAGCCTGGAGAAGGCCGGCCGGGTGGCCGACTTCATGGAGCTCGCCGAGTTGATGTGCCTGGACGCGCTGCACCGCACCGAGTCCTGCGGCGGCCACTTCCGCGCGGAGAGCCAGACCGAGGACGGCGAGGCCGAGCGCGACGACGAGCACTTCAGCTACGCCGCCGCCTGGGAGTACACCGGCCAGGGCCAGGCGCCGGTGCTGCACAAGGAGCAGCTGACCTTCGAATACGTGCACCCGAGTAAGCGGAGCTACAAGTGAGACTCACACTGCGTGTCTGGCGGCAGAACAGCGGCCAGGAGAAGGGCCGGCTCGTCGAGTACGAGGTGGACGACGCTTCTGAGGACATGTCGTTCCTGGAACTGATCGACGTGCTCAACGAGAAGCTCATCCTGCGCGGTGAGGAGCCGGTGGCCTTCGACCACGACTGCCGGGAGGGCATCTGCGGGGCGTGCAGCATGGTCATCGACGGGGTGCCGCACGGCCCGGAGAAGGCCACCACGACCTGCCAGCTGCACCTTCGGCAGTTCTCCGACGGCGACACGATCACCGTGGAGCCGTTCCGCTCCGTCGGGTTCCCGGTGCTGCGGGATCTGGTGGTGGACCGTTCCGCGTTCGACCGGATCATCCAGGCCGGCGGGTACATCACCGCGCCGACCGGCGCCGCGCCGGACGCGCACGCCATCCTGGTGCCCAAGCCGGCCGCCGACCGGTCCTTCGCGGCGGCCAACTGCATCGGCTGCGGCGCCTGCGTGGCCGCCTGCCCGAACGGCTCGGCCTCGCTGTTCCTGGGCGCCAAGATCACCCACCTCGGCGAGCTCCCGCAGGGTCAGCCGGAGCGCTACGAGCGGGTGGTGAAGATGGTGGCCGCGCACGACGAGGCGGGTTTCGGCGGCTGCACCAACAGCGGGGCGTGCACCGAGGTCTGCCCGAAAGAGATCCCGCTGGACGTGATTTCCCAGCTCAACCACGACTACCTGGCCGCCACCGTGCACGGTCGGGGGAACGGGTGAGCTTGTGAAAGTCCCCCGGCCGGTACAGGCCCGGTTCCGCCCCTCGGCGGCCGGGCCTGACGCGTATCCGCCGGAGGTGAGGCCCGTTCTGTATTGGGAAGGCCGGCGGATCATCTGAGTCGGATCCCGGCGCGGGGTTGTTCCCGCCCCTGACCGGGCTGACCTGTGATGTCCGTCGTACGCTCCGTCACAACCGAACGTCACGCCGAGGTGCGTTTCGTGAGCGCACCTCGTCGACGCCGAAGCAGATGAGGACTTCTCCGACGTGTCATCCACCACTGAAGCGTCCGCTGGTCGGGCGCAGATCGCGGCCAGAACGCTTCGCACGGACAGATGGTGGCTGCCGCCCCTGCTGACCGTCATCGGCCTGGCGGCGTGGGTCATCTACGCCACCGTCCGGGTGTTCATGCAGAAGTGGTACTGGGTCCCCGAGTACCACTACCTGACCCCTTTCTACTCGCCCTGCGTGTCACTGGGCTGTGAGCCGGAGGCATCGCTGCTCGGTCGGTTCCTGCCGAACTGGCCGATCCTGCCGTTCGGTGCGATCACCCTGCCGTTCCTGCTGCTGTTCCGGCTCACCTGCTACTACTACCGCAAGGCGTACTACCGGGCCTTCTGGCAGTCGCCGCCGGCCTGCGCGGTGGCCGAGCCGCACGCGCGCTACACCGGCGAGACCAGGTTCCCGCTGCTCGGGCAGAACCTGCACCGCTACTTCTTCTACATCGCCGGGCTCATCTCGGTGGTCAACACCATCGACGCGGTGCTGGCGTTCCACGGCCGCAACGGCGGCTTCGGCATCGGCCTGGGCACGGTGATCATCGTGGCCAACGTGGTGCTGCTGTGGGCGTACACGCTGTCCTGCCACTCCTGCCGGAGCATCATGGGCGGCCGGTTGAACCACTTCTCCAAGCACCCGATCCGGTACTGGCTGTGGACGCAGATCACCAAGCTGAACGCGAAGCACCAGGAGCTGGCCTGGACCACCTTGGGCACCCTGGCGCTGACTGACTTCTACGTGATGGCGGTGTCGGCCGGCTGGTTCGCCGACCCGCGGATCGTGAACTGAGGGCCGCGGAGATGACAACAGGTGAAGGCATGAGCACTGCGAGCGGATCGCCCACATCCCCGGAGATCGAGCGGCACTCCTACGACGTGGTGGTGATCGGCGCCGGCGGTGCCGGGCTGCGCGCCGCCATCGAGGCCCGGCTGCAGGGCAAGCGGACCGCGATCATCAGCAAGTCGCTGTTCGGCAAGGCGCACACGGTGATGGCCGAGGGTGGCTGCGCGGCGTCGATGGGCAACGTGAACCCCCACGACAACTGGCAGGTGCACTACCGCGACACCATGCGCGGCGGCAAGTTTCTGAACAACTGGCGGATGGCCGAGCTGCACGCCAAGGAGGCGCCGGACCGGGTCTGGGAGCTGGAGACCTACGGCGCGCTGTTCGACCGCACCAAGGACGGCAAGATCAGCCAGCGGAACTTCGGCGGGCACACCTACCCCCGGCTGGCGCACGTCGGTGACCGGACCGGCCTCGAGCTGATCCGCACCCTGCAGCAGAAGATCGTCTCGCTGCAGCAGGAGGACTTCAAGGAGACCGGGGACTACGAGTCCAAGATCAAGGTCTTCCACGAGTGCACCATCACCGACCTGATCAAGACCGACGGCAAGATCTCCGGCGCGTTCGGCTACTGGCGCAACACCGGCGGGTTCATCCTGTTCGAGACCGGCGCCGTGGTGCTGGCCACCGGCGGCATCGGCAAGTCGTTCAAGACGACGAGCAACTCGTGGGAGTACACCGGTGACGGCCACGCGCTGGCCCTGCGCGCCGGCGCGACGCTGATCAACATGGAGTTCGTCCAGTTCCACCCGACCGGCATGGTCTGGCCGCTGTCGGTGAAGGGACTGCTGGTCACCGAGTCGGTCCGAGGCGACGGCGGCGTGCTGCGCAACTCCGAGGGCAAGCGGTTCATGTTCGACTACGTGCCGGACGTGTTCAAGGACCAGTACGCCACCACCGAGGAAGAGGGCGACCGCTGGTACACCGACGCGGACAACAACCGGCGCCCGCCGGAGCTGCTGCCCCGTGACGAGGTGGCCAGGGCGATCAACTCCGAGGTCAAGGCCGGCCGTGGCTCACCGCAGGGCGGAGTGTTCCTGGACGTCTCCACCCGGATGTCCGCGGAGGAGATCATCAAGCGGCTGCCGTCGATGCACCACCAGTTCAAGGAGCTGGCCGACGTCGACATCACCAAGGAGCCGATGCAGGTCGGCCCGACCTGTCACTACGTGATGGGCGGCATCGAGGTCGACCCGGACACCGCGGCCTCCAAGGTGCCCGGGCTGTTCGCCGCCGGCGAGTGTTCCGGTGGGATGCACGGCTCCAACCGGCTGGGCGGCAACTCGCTGTCCGACCTGCTGGTGTTCGGCCTCCGGGCCGGTCTCGGCGCGGTCGAGTACATCAACGGCCTGGGCGCCTCGGTACCCACGGTGGCCGAGGCAGACGTCACCGCGGCCCGCGACCGGGCGATGTTGCCCTTCCGCAACGAGGGCGGGGAGAACCCGTACACGGTGCACCTCGAGCTGCAGCAGACCATGAACGACCTGGTCGGCATCATCCGCAAGGGCGACGAGATGGAACTCGCCCTGAAGAAGCTGGAGGACTTCGCCACCCGCACCAAGCAGGTCGCGGTGGAGGGGCACCGGGAGTTCAACCCGGGCTGGCACCTGGCGCTGGACCTGCGCAACATGCTGCTGGTGTCGCTGTGCGTGGCCAAGGCGGCGCTGGAGCGCACCGAGAGCCGGGGCGGGCACACCCGCGACGACTATCCGGTGATGGACTCCGACTGGCGGCACGTGCTGCTGGTGCTCTCCGCCGAGGGCGAGGGCACCGTCCGGCTGGAGCGCCAGGAGCAGATCCCGATGCGGCCTGATCTGCTGGACCTGTTCGAGATGGACGAGCTGAAGAAGTACTACACCGGCGAGGAGTTGGGCGGACACCGAGTTGACCCCGCCGGCGGAGCTCCGGGAGAGGGCGGCAAGGCATGAGCAGCTACTCGGCACACTTCCGGGTCTGGCGCGGCGACTCGGAGAAGGGCGACCTGGTCGACTACCAGGTGGAGGTCAACGAGGGTGAGGTGGTGCTCGACATCATCCACCGGTTGCAGCAGACCCAGGCCGGTGACCTGGCGGTGCGGTGGAACTGCAAGGCCGGCAAGTGCGGCTCGTGCAGCGCGGAGATCAACGGTCGGCCCCGGCTGATGTGTATGACCCGGATGTCCACCCTCGAGGAGGCCGACGTCATCACGGTGACGCCGCTGCGCACCTTCCCGGTGATCCGTGACCTGGTCACCGATGTCGAGTTCAACTACCAGAAGGCCAGGGAGATCCCGGCCTTCGCCCCGCCGGCCGGGGTGGCACCGGGCGAGTACCGGATGCAGCAGGTGGACGTGGAGCGCAGCCAGGAGTTCCGCAAGTGCATCGAGTGCTACCTGTGCCAGAACACCTGCCACGTGGTGCGTGACCACGAGGAGAACAAGACGGCGTTCGCCGGGCCGCGCTACCTGATGCGCATCGCCGAGCTGGACATGCACCCGCTGGACGCCGCCGACCGCAAGGAGGCCGCCCAGGAGGAGCACGGCCTGGGCTTCTGCAACATCACCAAGTGCTGCACCGAGGTCTGCCCGGAACACATCAAGATCACCGACAACGCACTCATCCCGCTCAAGGAGCGTGTGGTGGACCGCAAGTACGACCCGGTGGTCTGGCTGGGCAGCAAGATCTTCAAACGCAAGACGGACGCCTGAGCTCGCTCACGCACGCATTGGCGGCCTGGCGCGCATCCCGCGGGGTGCGCGCCAGGTTCGCAAGGTGTGCGTGGGGTCCGGCGTCAGCCGCCGTCGTGGTCCACAGCCACTATCACGGCGGCGGCAAGCTCGATCCGCTTGCGGCTGGTCCGGCTGCGCCGTTCCAGGTAGTTGGCCACCGCCGAGAGCACCAGGCACATCGCGATGTAGATGGCCGCGACCACCAACGCCACCGGGATGATCGGCAGCCCGAGCTGACCCTGGCTGCCCAGGAAGCGGGCCTGGTAGAGCAGCTCGGGGTAAAGGATCAGGAAGCCGAGCGCGGTGTCCTTGAGCACGACGACGAGCTGGCTGATGACGGTGGGCATCATCGCGCGCAGTGCCTGGGGCAGCAGCACGTTGGTCATCACCTGGGTCTTGCGCATGCCGAGTGCGTAGGCGGCCTCGCTCTGCCCCCTCGGCAGGGCCAGCACGCCGGCCCGGAAGACCTCGGCCAGCACCGAGCCGTTGTACAGGGTCAGGCCGAGCACCAGCGCCCAGAACGTGCTGATGTTGAGGCCGAGGCCGCGGGATACCCCGTAGAACAGGATGAAGATCAGTACCAGCAGCGGGATCGCGCGGAAGAACTCGACGACGAGGGTGGCCGGGCGGCTCACCCAACGATGCTCGGACAGCCGGCCGGCGGCGAGCACCGCGCCGACCGCCAGCGACAGCACCGCCGCCACCGCGAACGCCCCGAGCGTGGCGAGCAGCGCCTGCAACAGCAAGATCTGGATCGCCTCGTAGGTGATCCATTCCCACAGCCGGGCGTCGAACTGGCCGGTGGCAATGAGGCGGTACAGCACGAAGCCGATCAGCCCCAGGACCAGCACCACGCCGACAATGCCGGTACCCGCATTGCGGATTCGGGCCTTCGGGCCGGGAATGTCGTAGAGGACCGCGGTCATCGGGACACGCTCCAGCGCTGGTCGAGCCGTCGCTGCAGGACGGTGAGCGGGACGACCAGGATGAGGAATCCGAGGGCTACCCAGAGCAGCCCGATCAGCACGTTGTACCCGCGTTCGGACAATGCGCTGTAGACGCCGCCGGCCTCGAGCACCGAGAAACCGGCGGCAATGGTGGTGTTCTTCAGCAGGGCGATCTCGATGTTGGTCAGCGGTGGTACGACCGCCCGCACGGCCTGCGGCAGCACAACGCTGGACAGCGTCTGGTTGAAGGTGAAGCCGAGCGCGCGCGACGCCTCGGCCTGGCCGACCGGCACCGTGTTGATGCCCGAGCGAATCACCTCACAGACGAATGCCGAGGTGTAGATGATCAGCGCCAGACAGGCCCGGGTGAAGAACGACAGATCGGCGATCTCCAACCTCGGGTAGGCGAAGGCGAAGAAGAAGAAGACCAGGGTGAGCGGGGTGTTGCGGACGGTACTGACGTACACGGCGCCGAATCTGCGCAGTATCGGTACCGGGCTGACCCGCATCCCGGCCAGGATCGTGCCGAGGACCAGTGAGCCGATGGCGGCCACGATGAAGAGTCTGATCGTTCCGAGGAACGCCTGTCCGAAGAGCCCGAGGTTATCCAGAAGCACGTTCACCGGGGAGAGCTCCTTTCCTGAGCACTCCTCGAAGCGGCGGGGCGGTTCGGCCCCGCCGCCTCGACGGACGGATCAGTAGCGCTGCAGTTGGGGTTCGCTCGACGCCGACCCAGACTTACCCAGGGTGGCGTCGTAGATCTTCTGCCAGGTGCCGTTGTCGAACGAGGCCTGCAGCACATCGTTGATCTTGCCGCGGAGCGCGCTGTCGTCCTTGTTCAAGCCGATGCCGTAGGGCTCGGTGGAGAACGTGTCACCCACCACCTTGAGTTTGTCCGGGTTCTGCGCGGCGTAGCCCTTCAGGATGGCGTCGTCGGTGGTCACCACGTCGACCTGACTGTTGAGCAGCTGGTCCACGCACTGGCTGTAGGTCTGGAACTGGACGATGTTCTCCGGCTCGGTGAGCTGCTGCTGCTGGACGCGCTGAATCGGCGTCGACCCGGTGACCGAGCAGACCTTCTTGCCCTTCAGGGTGTCCTTGCTGGTGATCGCGCTGTCGTCCTTGCGGACCAGCAGGCCCTGGCCGGCCACGAAATACGGGCCGGCGAAGGACACCCGCTGCTTGCGGTTGTCATTGATCGTGTACGTGCCCACGTAGTAATCCACGTCGCCACGGGAGATCGCGTCCTCGCGAGCCGCCGAGGGCACCGTCTTGTAGTCAATCTTGTCGGCCGCGTAGCCGAGCTGCGAGGCCACCAGGCGGGCCACCTCGATGTCGAAGCCGGTGAACTGGTTGGTGGTCGCGTCCTTGTAGCCGAGACCGGGCTGGTCGTCCTTGACACCGACCACCACGCGGCCGCGCTGCTGCATCGCGGCGAAGGTGGGCGAGCCGGCAACCTGAACATTTGCCGCGGCCGGTTCGTTCACGGCCGGAGCAGCGCTACCCCCTGGGCTGCCTTGCCGGCCGCAGGCAGTCACAGAAAGGGCGCTGAGCAGCAACCCCACAGCGAGCGTTCGCCACTTCATGTGCGTTCTCCATCTCGTGTTGTCGCCGGTGGCGACGGAAAGGCCGTGCTCGGGGGGTGCGGCACCGAGCGGTCAGTGGGTCAGGATCTTGCCGAGAAAGTCTTTGGCGCGTGCTGATCGCGGCTTGGTGAAGAACTCGTCCGGGGCGGCGTCCTCGACGATCTCGCCTTCGGACATGAAGACCACCCGGTGCGCCGCGCGCCGGGCGAAGCCCATTTCGTGGGTGACCACCAGCATGGTCATGCCCTCGCTGGCCAGCCCGGTCATTACGTCCAGCACCTCCTGGACCATCTCCGGGTCCAGCGCCGAGGTGGGCTCGTCGAAGAGCATCACCTTGGGTCGCATGGCCAGCGCGCGGGCGATCGCGGCCCGCTGCTGCTGCCCACCGGACAGCTGGGCCGGGTACTTGTCGCGCTGGTTCGCGATGCCGACCCGTTCCAACAGCTCCATGGCTCGCTTCTCGGCGTCCGCTTTCGAGGCCTTGCGTACCTTCAGCGGACCGAGCGTGACGTTTTCCAGGATCGTCTTGTGCGCGAACAGGTTGAAACTCTGGAACACCATGCCGACATCGGCGCGCAGCCGGGCCAGGTCCTTGCCTTCGGCGGGCAGGGGTTGGCCGTCCACCGCGATGGTGCCGCTGTCCACCGGCTCAAGGCGGTTGATTGCCCGGCACAGGGTCGACTTGCCGGAGCCTGACGGGCCGAGCACCACCACAACCTGGCCGGTAGCTACCTCCAGGTTGATGTCCTTGAGCACGTGGAGCTCACCGAAGTGCTTGTCGACGTGCTCGATTCGGATCATCGGGGCGCCGTTAGAACCAGGCTGCTCCACCGGCTTAGGGTCCTCTCAGTCGAGGCTGGGTTGGGCGAGGCTAAGCGTCGCCAGTCGCAAACGTCCAGGTCTTTGAGCAACAGTTAAGGTCTCACTTAGGTCACGTGCAAATGGCCTATCACCGGGAGCGACAGGTTGCGGATTCTGCTCGTCGAGGACGATGACCGGGTTGCCGCCGCGCTGCGGCCGGCGTTGCGCCGGCATGGCATGAGCATGGTGCGCCTGTCCGCCGGTCGCGATGTGGTCGCGCATCTGGGCGAGGTCGACGTGGTTCTGCTCGATCTCGGGTTGCCGGATATGGATGGAGTGGACGTGTGCCGCGCCATCCGGGACACCAGCGACTTACCTATCATCATCGTGTCTGCCAGGGGCGAGGTGGACGACCGCATCCTTGGATTGCACTCCGGTGCGGACGATTATCTGGTCAAACCCTACGACGTGGGGGAGCTGGTGGCCAGGGTCGAAGCCGTCTACCGGCGGCGGCGGGTGGGGCCCGGCTCGCTCACCCCGGAGCTGATCGAGGTGGACGGGGTCTCGCTGGATCTGGCCCGGCACACGGTGGTGGTGGACGGTGAGTCGGTGACGCTGTCCCGCAAGGAGTTCCAGGTGCTCGCGCTGCTGGCCACCGCGGGTGGCGCGGTGTGCACCCGCAACCGGATCGTCGCCGAGGTCTGGGGCCGCAGCTGGCCGGGGGCCAACCGAACGCTGGACGTGCACGTGGCCACGCTGCGCACCAAGCTCCGCCGGCCCGAGCTGGTGCAGACGGTACGTGGGGTGGGCTACCGATTGGACCTGCCCACCACGGGCGAGTAGGGGATGGACATGCGGCGCCGGTTGCTGGTCACCGTGATGGTGCTGGTGGCCATGGTGCTGGTCGGCCTCGGCGTGCCGCTCGCGGTGACTGCCGCCTGGGGGTCCATGCAGGCGCAGTTCGTCGATCGGCTGGCCGACACGGTGCGGTTCTCCTCGCTGGCCCAGCGCCCGCTGGTGGAGGCCGACCCGGATGCGCTGCTGCCCGAGATGCAGCGCTACGACGAGGTCTACGGCATCGCGGTGGCCCTGGTGGCCAGGGACGGCAGCGTCCTCGCCGAGTCCCGGCCGGGGCTGTCGGTGGGCAGCGCCGACCGGGTGCGGGTGGCGCTGGCCGGCCGCCGCTCCGAGCCGTACCCGATGCTGCTGCCCTGGGACGACTCGCCGATGTTGCTGGCCGAGCCGGTGCTGGTGGACGGCGAGGTACGGGGAGCGGCGGTCACCGTCTCACCCACCGACACCCTGCGCCGCGACGTGCTCGGGCAGTGGGTGCTGCTGTTCGTCGGGGGTCTGGTCGCCCTGGCGCTGGCCGCACTGGCCGCGCTGCCGGTGGTGGGGTGGATCCTGCGGCCGGTGCGGCGGTTGGACGCCGGGCTGTCCCGGGTGGCCGCCGGGGTGCTCTCCGGCGCGCCCGCGGAGCCGGTCGCGGACGGGCGCGGGCCGGCGGAGCTGCGTCAACTCACCGAGTCGTTCGACCGGATGGCCGCGGCGGTGACCCAGGCGCTGGCCGCCCAGCGCGGGTTCGTCGCGGACGCCTCGCACCAGCTGCGCAACCCACTCACCGCGCTGCGGCTGCGGCTGAACAACCTGGACGGCACCGGGGCGCACGCCGCCGAGGAGCAGCTCGCCGCGCTGGAAGAGGCCGACCGGCTGGGCGAGGTGCTGGACGGGCTGCTCGCCCTGGCCAGGGCGGAACGCGCGCCGACCGACGTGCGCAGCATCGAGCTGGACGCGGTGGTGGACGAACGCCTGGAGCGGTGGCGGGTGCTCGCCGAGCACGAGGGGTTGCGGCTGCGGCGCACCGGGCGGACCGGCCTGCGGGTGCGCACCCCGGCCGGCACGGTGGACGCGGTGCTGGATGCGCTGCTGGACAACGGGATCAAGTTCAGCTCGTCCGGGGGTGACATCGAGCTGCACACCGAGCGGTCGGACGACCAGGTGCTGCTGGCGGTCCGTGACCACGGCCCTGGCATGGCTCCGACGGAGTTGGAGAAGGCCACCGACCGGTTCTGGCGCAGCCCGACGCAGCACAACGTGGACGGCTCCGGGCTGGGCCTGGCCATCGCGCTGAGCATGGTGCGCGCCTGCGGTGGGGAGCTGCGGCTGGAGCTGCCGGACGGCGGGGGACTGCGGGTGGCGGTGCGACTGCCGGCCGGCGACGCCGACCCCGACGCTGACTCTGACGTCGACTCTGAGGCTGGCCCTAGTGCTCCGGCGGTGCCAGTCGGAACACCGGGTGGCGGGGGGCCTCCGCGACGAAGTCCTCGACCGGTGCGTCCCGGCCGGCGTCGAAGAAGGGTGCGGTGATCGGCACCTGTTTGACGTAGTGCCGCAGGACCGGCCCCGCCGGGGCAGCCTCGACCTCGTCGGCCACCAGCCGCTCGCTCTGCCGACCGCGGTGCAGCCGCAGCGCCCGGTCCGCGCGCAGGTTGTGCACCCAACCCACGTCGCCGTAGGGCGAGACCAGGAACCGCTCACCGTCGAGGCACACGAGGTTGACCGGGGTGACCCGCTCGGCGCCGGTGTGCCGGCCCCGGGTCGTGAGCAGGTAACTCGTCTTCTGCGGTGCCGGGACGCCCAGCCGCAGCAGCGCGCTCATCACCGTGTTCGTCGCTCTGCGGACTCGACCGAGTCGGTATTCCCTGGCCACGCTCTCAGCGTGGCCCACCTGGCAACACAATATGGATCAGTCGTACTCCTTGGCCGAGCGGTAGAAGCGCTCCGCGCCGGGGTGCAGCGGCACCGGCTGGGTGCCGATGGCGGACCGGGTGTCGATCACCCGCCCGGCCGGGTTCGCCCGGACCAGCCGGTCCCGCTCGGCGAACATGCCGGCCACCAGCGCTCCGGCCAGGTCATCTGGCAGCTCGGCGGCGACCAGCAGGAAGTTGCGCACGAACAGCGTGGTGATCGGGGCCGGGATGCCGTAGGTGGCCGCCGGGACGGTGCCCACGTCGTACACCGGATACGCCGCCCGGATGGCCGGCACCACCGGGGTCAGGTCGAGCAGCCGGATGGGTCGGTCGGCGGAGAGCGCGGCCAGTCCGCCGGTGGGTAGCCCGCCGGACCAGAAGAACGCGTCGATCCCGTCGCCGCGCAGCGCCGCGATCGACTCGTCGATGCCCAGTTGGCGGGCGGTCAGGTCCCGTTGCGGGGACAGCCCGGCGGCGGCGAGTAGCCGGTTGGCCGCCACGATCACCTGGGAGTCGGTCGCGCCGACGGAGACCCGGCGGCCGCGCAGCTCGGTCAGCAGGGTGATCGGCGAGTCGGCCGGCACCACCACCTGCAGCGCGTCGTCGTAGATCCGGGCCAGGGCACGGGGAGCCCGGCCGGGCGGAGTGGCCCCGGCCAGCGCGGTGTCCGCCACGTCGGCGGTGCTGAAGATCACGTCGACGCTCCCACTGGCCAGCAGTGAGAGGTTCTCCACCGAACCGGCGGTGCCCCGCACGGTGGGCCGCTGGTTCAGCCCCAGCCGTTCCCACCAGGCGTCGGCCAGCGCCCCGCCCAGGGTGTAGTAGACGCCCTGCGAACCGCCGGTCCCCAAGGTCAACCGGGTGCCGGCGAACTCCGAGGCGCAGCCCAGCGCGCCCCCGCCGAGCAGCGCGCCCAGGGCGGTCGCCGCGCCGGCGCGCAGCACGGTGCGCCGGGGCAGAAATCGGGTGGCCGAGCGCACGCCGGAATCCTCCCTCGGGACTGCTCAGCGCGCTATCCCCGAGCCCGACTTGTCGCCGGAGCCCGCCACCACTTGTCGTTGGAGCCCGCCACCACTTGTCGTTGGAAAAAGACACGACCTCTGCCACTTGTCGTTCGAAAAAGACACGACAAGTCGGGACGGGGGGCGGGGGACGGGGGACGGGGGTGGGGCGGTCCCGGGGCGCCGGCCGCGACGGTGGGGCATACCCTGGACGGGCACCCGAATAGTCATCGCCGCCGCTCGAGGCGGACCCGGAGAGGCTCAGTGTGACCCGCAGCTACGCCATCCGCACCTACGGATGTCAGATGAACGCTCACGACTCCGAGCGGTTGGCCGGCATGCTCGAGTCAGCCGGTTACCGGCCGGCCGCCGCGCACGGCGAGCAGGCCGACGTGATCGTGTTCAACACCTGCGCGGTGCGGGAGAACGCGGACAACCGGCTGTACGGGAACCTCGGCCACCTGCGCCCGGTGAAGGACGCGCACCCGGGGATGCAGATCGCGGTGGGTGGCTGCCTCGCGCAGAAGGACCGCGCCGAGATCGTCCGGCGGGCGCCCTGGGTGGACGTCGTCTTCGGCACGCACAACATCGGCTCGTTGCCCGCGCTGCTGGAGCGCGCCCGGCACAACGAGACGGCGCAGGTGGAGATCAAGGAGTCGCTGGAGGTCTTCCCGTCCTCGTTGCCGGCCCGGCGCGACTCGGCCTACGCGGCCTGGGTGTCCATCTCGGTGGGCTGCAACAACACCTGCACGTTCTGCATCGTGCCCTCGCTGCGCGGCACCGAGGTGGACCGGCGCCCCGGAGACGTGCTCGCCGAGGTGTCCGCGCTGGCCGCCGAGGGCGTGCTGGAGGTGACCCTGCTCGGGCAGAACGTGAACTCCTACGGCGTGGAGTTCGGCGACCGGGCGGCGTTCGGCAAGCTGCTGCGGGCCTGCGGGGAGATCGACGGGCTGGAGCGGCTTCGGTTCACCTCGCCACACCCGCGCGACTTCACCAGCGACGTGATCACCGCGATGGCCGAGACCCCGGTGGTGTGCCCGCAGCTGCACATGCCGCTGCAGTCCGGCTCCGACTCGATGCTCAAGGCGATGCGCCGGTCCTACCGGTCGGCCCGCTACCTGTCGATCCTGGACGAGGTGCGTGCCGCCATCCCGGACGCCGCGATCACCACCGACATCATCGTCGGCTTCCCCGGCGAGACCGACGCCGACTTCGAAGCCACCCTGGATGTCGTCCGTTCTGCTCGTTTCTCGTCGGCGTACACCTTCCAGTACTCGCCGCGCCCGGGCACCCCGGCCGCCACGCTGCCCGACCAGGTGCCCAAGGAGGTCGTCACGCAGCGCTACCAGCGGCTGGTCGCGGTGCAGGAGGAGATCTCCTGGGAGCTGAACCGGGAGCTGGTCGGCCGCCCGGTGGAGGTGCTGGTCGCCCAGGGCGAGGGGCGCAAGGACGGGGCGACCCATCGGCTGAGCGGCCGGGCCCGGGACGGCCGGCTGGTGCACTTCGCGCCGGGTGACGCGCAGGTGCGGCCCGGCGACCTGGTGCAGGCCACGATCACCTACGCGGCACCGCATCACCTGGTCGCGGACGGCCCATTGGCCGGGCACCGCCGGACACGGGCGGGCGACCTCTACGGCACCGGCGGGTCGGCTGGTTCCGCCGGCGCTGAGCCTGGCGCCGGGACGGCCGGGCCCGGGGTGACCGGCTTGGGATTGCCCGGCATCGGCCGGCCGGACGCACGATCACGCACCTCGGTAGGAGGCACCCGATGAGCTCGACGCCGGATGGACTGGACCGGCTGGACAAGGAGCTCTCCGGTTTCCGGTCCTGGCCGAGAATCGACCCGGGTCCGTCGGCCATGGTCGTCTCGATCGGTGTGCTGCTGGTGCTGGTCGCGCACGCGCTGCCGTGGACCGGTTCGGCGAGCGGATGGAACGTGCTGCTCGGTGACGCGCAGCTGGGTCTGCTGCCCCGGCTGTTCTCGATCACCTCGCTGCTGTTCGGCGTTCTCGGCTCGACCACCGGGATCCTCACCCGGCTCTGGGGCATCGGCTGGACATGCGCGCTCGGCTGCGGGTTCTCCGTGGTCAACGGGCTGTGGGCGATATGGTCCCGGCAGACCGCGCCGGCTGGCTCGCCCGGCCCGGGCATCGGGCTGCTACTGGCCGTGCTGGCCATGGCGCTGCTGGCCCTGATGTGGGTGCGGCTGGCCTGGTCCCGCCCCGGCGGCCGCGCCAACGGCTGACCGCACGGGCCGACGCACACCGCCGCGCTGGCCGCACACCCGATGTGGGCGCCGCACACCCGCTGCAGCGGGTGTGCGGCGCACGAACCGGGTGTGCGGTCTCAGCGACTGGCTAGCGCTGGACGGCCTTTTCCGCCGTGGCCAGCCATTCCCGCCACTGCTCGGCCTGGCCCTCGGCCTGCTCCGCCCGGCGGGTGTCGCCGGCCGCCCTGGCCTTCGCCGCCTGCGTCTCGTACTGCTGCACCCGATCCCGGAACTGCGCCACCCGGGCGTCCACCTCCGGGTCGGCCCGCCGCCACCGGCTCTCCAGGTCGTTCCGGATCCGGTCCTCCACCGCGCGCAGCCGGTCCTCCAGCTCGCGGATCCGCTCCCGAGGCACCTTCCCGGCGGCCTCCCACCGGTCGTGGATCGAACGCAGCGTGGCCCGCGCGGCGTCCGGGTTGCTGGTGTCGATCTGCTCGGCCTCGGTGAGTAGCTGCTCCTTGCGGGCGGCGTTGCCGGCGAACTCCGCGTCCCGCTCGGAGAACACCGCCGAGCGGTGAGTGAAGAACGCCTCCTGCGCGCTCCGGAAGCGCTGCCAGAGCGCATCGTCGGCGTCCTTCTGCGCGCGCCCGGCGGCCTTCCAATCAACCATCAACTGCTTGTAGCGCGCCGCGGTGGCGCCCCAGTCGGTGGACTCGCTGAGGCTCTCCGCCTCGACGACCAGCTCTTCCTTGCGGGTCCGCGCGGTGGCGCGCTGTCGGTCCAGGTCGGCGAAGTGCGAACCGCGCCGCCGGTTGAACGCGTCCCTGGCCCGGGAGAACCGCTTCCACAGCTGCTCGTCGGTCTTCCGGTCGATGCCTCGGATGGTCCGCCATTCCTCCAGGATGGCCTTGAACCGATCGCCGGCGTGTTTCCACTGGGTGGTCTCGTTGGCCAGCCGCTCGGCCTCCTCAGCGAGCTCCTCCTTGCGCGCGATGGCCTGCGTGCGGGATGCCTCCCTGGCCGTGCGGGCCCCGTTGACCGCGTCCTCGGCCTGCACGACCAGCGCATCCAGGAACTTGGCCAGGCCGGCGATGTCGCCGAGCACGGCCGCGTCGGCCAGCCCGTCCCGCAACTGCCGGGCGCTGTTCAGCGCATGCTTCGGCTCGCTGCCCCCGGCCGACAACCGGGCGGCGAGCAACTCGGCCTCGGTGAGCAGGTCGTCGAACCGGCGGGCGAAGTGCGCCAGGCCTTCGTCCGGTGCGCCGGCCTGCCAGCTGCCGATCGCCCGTTCACCGTCGTCGGTGCGCAGGTACACCGTGCCGTCGGGGTCCACCCGGCCCCACTTGACCGGGTCCAGGCCGGCCGGGGGCACCGGGTGCACTATCGCCGTCGAGGCGGGGGCTGAGGGCACCGCGGCGGGCGACGCCGGCGCGGCTACCGGGGCCGGTGCCGGCCGTGGCGGCACCGGCGGAGTGGGCCGGTGTGCCTCCGGTGGGGTGGGCCGGTGTGCCTCTGGCGGGGTGGGCCGGTGTGCCTCTGGCGGAGCCGGGCGGGGTGGCGCGGGCACCGCCGGTCGGGGCGGGGCGCTGTCGCCGGGCTCGCTGTTGCCAGGCTCACTGTCGCCGGGCTCGCTGTCGCCGCGCGGAGGCGTGGAGTCGGTGGCCCTCGGCGTCGGCGCCGGAGCTGGCCCGGGGATCGGGACAGAGCCGGCCGGACGCGGAGCCGCTGGCGCGGGGATCACGCTCGGGGTGTCCGCTGGGGCCGCGCCGGAAACCGGTGCGGGGGCCGGCCGGGGCACCGCCGGGCCGGGGACCGGTCCAGGAAAGGCGCCGGGGACCGGCCGGGGGGCCGGTGCGACCGGTCGTGCGGCGGGCTCGGTGTGCTCTGTGCGCGGGGCCGGAGCCTCGGCCGACTCCGTGCGTGCGGCCGGCGCCTCCGATGGCTCTGTGCGCGCGGCAGGGGCCTCGGATGACCCTGCCCTCGGGGGCTCGGTCACCTCAGCCCTCGGGGCCGGAGGCTCGGACGGCTCGGCCCTCGGGGCGGGAGACTCGCTCACCTCGGCGCGCGGGGCCGGGGTCGGTGCGGAGGGCTGCGCGCGGGGAGCCGGGGCCACGGGGGTTCCCGGTGCCGTGTCCCGCATCGACAGGTTCGCCTCGGTGGCTTCGGCGACCGGTGCTTCGAGCTCGGCCGCAAGCCCGACGTCGAGCCTCGCCACGTCCGTTCCGGTCCACTCCTGCTGCCCCACTGTCGGCCTCCCTGTTCCGGCCCAACGCTGGCGCGGTGGGCGCTCCGCACGAGGCGGAGCCTGACGATAGGGCCGCCCGCCATTGGACGCCCGACCGCGATTGAAACAGCTCAGCGGGCGTACCGAAACCGGATCCACCGCATCCGCGCAGTCAGCGGCAGCCCCGGAGAGACGAGTCGACGCCAGGACTGGCCCTTATGGCCGACCCGCGCGGCCGGACGAGCGGCCCTATTACCCTGAGCAGTCATGGTTGAGATGGTGGCGGTCGTGCCCCAGCCACCGCTGATGCTTCCTCAGCTCACGGCGGGTCGCGCGGCGGAATCGGAGCCGATGCGGGCGGCGTGCCTGGCCGCGGCGTCGCG
>DATHIT010000031.1:0-10629 GCA_035489915.1 Pseudonocardia sp.
GCCTACTCGGGGGCCTACCCGACGGGCTACGGGCGCTACAGCAAGAACACCCAGGGCGTGCCCGAGGAGATGTTCGAGACGCTCCAGACGTCGGGCTTCACCCACTTCCAGCAGTCCGGCACCGGCGCGATCCGCAAGTACTACAACTACGTGCGGGTCACGCCGATGGTGCAGCCGCTGGACGACCTCGGCGAGGCCTGGCCGTTGCACGACGAGACGGCGGCGGCCGGGTACTACGCCGCCACCCTGGATACCGGCGTCCGCTGCGAGATCACCGTGGGCGAGAAGGTCGCCGTCCACCGGTACACGTTCCCGGAGAGCCGCAGCGCGCGTGTGGTGCTGGATCTGTCCTGCGGCGGGCTGGCCATCGAGCACGGCCGGACGGTCCCGCTGCGGGCCTACGTGGAGAGCCTGGGGCACGGCCAGGCGCACGGCACAGTGGTGGTCGAGGGCGTGCCACTGTCGGTGCACGTCGAGGTACACAGCCCTGGCTGGCGACAGATGCTCTGGCACGACCGCCGGCTGATCGAGGGCGGCACCCGGCTCGACTTCGACAGCATCCGGCCGACCACGCTGCGCCCCTTCGGCCTGCTTTTCATGGGCCCGGCGCGCGCCGGCAAGACCGTCGAGGTGCGGATCGGCTTCTCGCTGCGCGGCTGCGAGCAGGCACGCGAGAACCTGCGGCGCGAGTGCGGCGACGCCGAACCGGCCTTCGACCTCATCCGGGCCCGCACCGGAGCCAGCTGGAACGACCACCTCGACCGCGTCCAGGTGGACGGCGGCACACCCGCGCGGCGCCAGATCATGTCCACCGCGCTCTACCACTCGCTGATCAAGCCGTGCTTCGGCGACAACGAGAGCCCGTTCTGGCCGGCGTCCGGGCCGTTCGCCTTCGACGTCTGCACGATGTGGGACATCTACAAGACCCAGATCCCGCTGCTGATGGCGATCGCGCCGAACCGGGCCGCCGACCTGCTGGAGTCGCTGATCCGGGTCTGTGAGGAGGAGGGCAACTTCCCAATCGGCTACCGGATGTCCCGAGGCGCGGACCGGTTCTTCCGGCAGGGCAGCGCGCTGGCCCACACCGCACTGGCGGACGCGCAGGCACTCGGGCTCGGTGAGCTGGACTGGAGCTGGGCGCTGGTGCACATGCAGGACGACCTGCGCCGGCTCTACGGCGAGGACTTCATTGAGAACGGCGTGGTGCACCCCATCACGCACACGCTCGACCTTGCCTACGCCCACCACTGCACCGCTCAGGTCGCCAGGGCGCTGGGTGACAAGCGCCTCGCCGACGAGCTGGAGGCGCGGAGCCGGCTGTGGGTCAACGCCTTCGACCCGTCCACCGGCCTGCTGCGCGACTCCGAGTTCTACGAGGGCGGCAAGTGGAACTACTCGTTCCGGCTGATCCACGACATGCGGGCGCGGATCGCCCTGGCCGGCGGCGACGACGCCTTCATCGCCATGCTCGACGCTTTCTTCGGATTCGGCGCGGGCGCGGTGAGCCAGCCCGGCCAGAGCCCCACCGCGGCGGAGATGGCCACCGGCTACAAGCTCAACCGGTTCGAGGGGCTGAACAACGAACCGGACATGGAGGCGCCGTGGGCCTACCACTACACCGGCCGCCCGGACCGCACGGCGGACGTCGTGCACGCGGCCCTGACGTGGCAGTTCGGCACCGGCGCGGGCGGACTGCCGGGCAACGACGACTCCGGGGCGCTCAGCTCGTGGTACGTCTGGGCGTCGCTCGGGCTCTTCCCGATCGCCGGGCAGAGCCTGTTCCTGGTCAACGCGCCGGCCTTCGCCCGGGGCGCCCTGCGGGTCGACGGGGGTGAGTTCGTCATCGAGACCACCGGTCACCGCGAGAATCCTGTCGGGGCGGACGGCGTCGAGGAGACGCCGCCCGCGCAGTATGTCCAGTCGGCGACGCTGAACGGGCGGCCGCTGCACACGACCCATATCAGCGCGACGGACGTGCATCGAGGCGGTGTCCTGCATCTGGAGCTCGGCCCGGACCCCTCGTCCTGGGGGCGCTCCGTCCGCCCGCCGTCGCTGTCCGACGCACGCACACGGGGGGCGACATGAGCTACCCAGAGCACCGGCTCGTCATCGTCGTGCGGGCCGACCCGGTGATCTGCGGCCACTCCGGCGAGGCGCGCAACCTCGCCGAGGTGGCGCTGACCCGCGGCTTCGACGACGTGCGGCTGCTCACCTGGCCGATCCCCACGCTGGAGGCCGCTGGCCTGCCGCTGAAGCCGCTGGACCGCCTGCAGCCCTACAGCGACGGGATCACCGTGGAGCGGCCCGAGGCGGTCGGCGACTACCGGGTGCCGGACGGCCGTCACCTTGCCGGTCTCACCGGTCGGCTGGTCGAGCTGCTCGCCGAACCGGTCCCGACCACCTGCCTCTCGATGTATCTGGCGCCGCACGCGAACGTCATCATGGACGCGGTGATCGCCGCGCGGGCGGCCGGTTTTGTCACCGACGTCCACACGATCGCCAAGGCGGTGGGATCGGACGTCACGAACGTCATCCGGTCCTGCCTGCGCGAGGGCCGGTTCGGCGCCGCCGCCGTCACGCTGACCACATATCTCGCGCACGACGAGGTGGTGGCGGTCTCCGAGTACACCCGCGAGCAGATCATCCTCGCCGCGGAGGACGTCGACCTGCACTCCGGCACCCGGTTCGCTCAGCAGTGCCGCGACCGGGTGGCCGTCAGCTACCCGCCGATCGATGCCTCCGCCTACGTCGATCTCGACCCGCTGGCGGTGGACGCCGCGCTGGCCCGGCGCGGCCTCGACCGGGACGGCTACGTGCTGTTCCTGTCCCGGGTGACTCGGGCCAAGGGCATCTACGACCTGGTGACCGCCTACGCCGCATCGCGGTCGCGGGACCGGGTCAAGCTCGTCATCGCGGGCACCGGCCCGGCGCTGGCCGACGTCCGCGAGCTGGCCGCCGGCTTGGGCTACATGGAAGACCGCGTGGTCTTCCTCGACGATGTGGACGACGACGAGAAGCCGCTGCTGATGCGGGGATGCGCGACCTACGCCCTGCCCACCAAGCCGGAGCCTGACTTCGTCGAGACGTTCGGCATCGCGCTGACCGAGAAGATGCTGGCGGGCGGCGGCCCGGTGATCACCACGCTGACCGGCGGGACCGGCGAGGCCGTCGGCGACACGGCGGTCATCGTGGAGGCCGGCGACGTGCAGGCCCTGACGGAGGCCCTGGACCACGTGGTCCTGGAGATGCCGGAGCACGAGCGGCGCTCCCTCGAGGTGCGCGGCCGCGACCATGCCATGGCCTTCGACCGGGTCCGGATCTTCGACGACCTCTTCCGCACCGGGATCCAGTCGCAGCGGGCGGACCGCGACCGTCACCTGGCCTCCCTCAGGCTTCACGACGAACAGCCCGCCCGGCATGCTGAGGGCACGTTACCCAGGTAGGCCTGATCGCGGTCTGTTTTCGCGCGTCGCCCAGCCGACCGTGGCCAGCACCGCGCGGACTACCCCGATCGACCCGCCGATCGTCTGGAAGAAATGCGGCCAGATCATGAAGTGGCCCGGAAACGCTGGCTACATTGCGCCGCTGACCTGCAGACGTTCGCTCCAGGAGTCCAAATCGGCGCGGCCAGCGACGAGGAACTTCAGGTGGTCGAGCCCAGGCCGCAGCTCGGTGAATGCTTCCCGCGATCCCTCGGGGTGGCTCACCAAACAGAGCTGAAGAAGACTGGTCGGTTCAGTCAGTGTTACCTGCGCAAGCACGCCGTCGTCGTCGACGTAGCTGTGCTCCCGGGCAGTGAGCAGCTCCCGGTACCAGTCGGCGCTGCGCCGCAGGTCGGTGACGGTGAGAGTCACCACGAGTTGGCCGGTGATGCTGGGCGCCATATCCGATCATGATCGGCGCCAGCGGCTCGGGGCAAGTGACTTGTCAGGGTGGCTCGGTGGCGGAGATCCGGTACTTGTGCACCTCGGCGCTGAGGATGCGCGACGCGGTGTCCGTGTCTGGCCCGGATCCACGGAACGCGGCCAGCTCCGCGTCGGACTCCCACTGTTCGTAGATGTTGATCCGCGCGGGGTCGAGGGAGTCCGCCGTGAGGGAGAAGTCCAGGCAGCCGCCGGCGACCCGGGCTGCCTGGACGACCGGTAGGCAGTCCGCGACGTAGCGGTCCCGGTCGGCGGCGTCCACGATGAGATGACCGGCAATGATGAGCATGGTGTGTGGACCTCTCCCGCGCCGGAAACTCATCGCCTCGGGGCCATCGGAATGCGGCCATCGGAATGCTGCCCTGGTGGCGGCCGGGAGTCGGCTACGGTTCGAGCGTGTCGGAGATCGACAGCGAGGCCTGGCTGCTCGCCGGTCCTCGGGGCCGCCGGTTGTGTTGGGCGCTGCTCCGGGTGCGGCTGCTCTCCGGGCCCGCCTGGCAGGCGGTCTGGATGGGCGGAACGCCTGCCTCCGCCGAGCTGGTCGCGGAGCTCGTGGCCGCGCTGGAGGTTCCGGGCCACCTGCTCGGGGATGATCCGGCGCGCTCCCTGTTCGCCGCGCTGCACACCGCGACCGACTCGGCCCGCTACTGGCAGGAACCCGACGGAGAGGACCAGGCGCTCGCGCTTGACGACGTGCGGCAGAGCCTGGTTCCGCTCGCCCGCGAGGTCGGGCCCGCCATTCCCGCCTGGTGGTCCGGCCCGATCGACCTGAACAGGCAGGGCGTGATCAACTGGGAGTATCCGGGCGTCCCGGCGACTTCGCTGACCGGCGCGGCGGACAAGCTCGTCACGTGGCTCGCGGACACCGGGACGGACGAACGGCGGGCCGCCGCCGAACGGCCGCGCGATGTCCGCGCCCCCTGCAGCGGCGAGTGGTGGTCGGCGCCGTGCCTGGCGGGCCTGCCGACCAGCACCACGGTCCTGTCCGAGACCGGCCCCGTCGGCCTGCGCCTGGTCGAGGACTCGATGGGCTGGACAGCGGCCTCGTGCATCCCGGTCAGCCCGCTCCGTCCGCCGCGGGTCTACGAGATCGGGCGAGCACAGGACTGGGTGGAACTCGTCGCTCGCTACCCGTTTGAGGTCAGCCTCTCGCGGCGGCATGACTGGTGGCGGGCCATCGGCGCCGAGGGCACCTGGCTGATTCCCGACTACGCCGCCATCAGCGCCGACTATGACGCCGTGCACCTGACCGCGCGGGCCTATCTCAGCGCGGCCGGCGCCCGGCTCGAGGTGGGCGCCGCGCTGACCACGGTGGCCGGCTGGAACCCCGACCAGACCTACTGGCTCACCGATTGCCTCACCCAGTCAGCTCCAGCAGAGCGCTGGACCAGGGACGAAGGCTCCGACACCTGGTCGCCAAGCTCCTAGCCGTCGTGGCACGGCGTTCCGGATGGCGTCAACTGGGGCACCGGTCATACCTTGGCGGCCAGCAGCACGGCTTCTCTGCTGTCCCTGCGCTCGTGCTCGGCGAATGACGGCGCGGCACACAGGAACAGGGTGGCCCCGTCGGCTCCGCCCAGGGCGCAGGCATAGACCTGCAGCTCGCCGGTGCCCACCTCGTCCACGATCTTGCCGCCCTCGGCCACCCGGATGGCCCGGTGGTTGTCCGCGTCGGCCACCCAGACCGTTCCGTCCGGGGCCGCGCAGATCCCGTCCGGCACCACTGCCACGCTGGACAGGATCGCGCCGAGGTCCTCCCCGGTCGGCGCGGGCCCGAAGCTGGCCCAGTCGCTCCGCTCGGCCAGCTCGCCGCCGGCGAGCACGGTGTAGCCGCCGAGCCGGTTGCCGAAAGACTCGGCGACCACCAGCGTCGCGCCGCCGTCCAGCAGGGCCATCCCGTTCGGGAAGGCCAGGTCCTCGGCGGCCACCGAGGTGGTGCCGTCCGGATCCACCCGCACCAGGTTCGCGGTGCGCGGCGGGTCGCCGGCCATCAGGTCGAAGCCGAAGTTGCCTACGTAGGCGCGGCCCGAGTCGTCCACCAGCATGTCGTTGAGATGCCCGGTGGTGAGCCTGCTCAGGTCGGCGTGCTCGACCAGCGTGCCGTCCGCCTCCTGGCGCAGCACCCGCCGGTCCCGCATGGACACCACGAGCAGCTGGCCCTCGGGCAACCAACCGAGTCCGGAGGGCTGTCCCGGCACCTCGACGATCGTCTCCACCGCGCCGGACTCGTCCACCGCGAGGACCCGGTGGGTGTAGAAGTCGGAGAGCCACAGCCGCCCGTCATGCCACCGGGGACACTCGAGGAAGGAGAAGCCGGACGCCACATCGCGCACGATCGCCATGCAGCCGAGCATGGCACGACTTGTCCGGCCCGGCTGCCCGAGCCTCAGTCGCCCGAATCGCCGGAGTCTCCGTCATCGCCGGAGTCCCCACCATCGTCGCTGTCATCCCCGCTGTCGTCACCGGACTCGTCATCCGCGGAGTTGTCATCATCCGAATCGTCGGCCTTGTGAACCTCGACCTCGTCGCCGACCTGCAGATTGTTGAACCACGCCTGCGCATCCGCCGGGTTCAGGTGAATGCACCCCGCCGACGCTTTCTGCGGGTCACCGGAGTGAAATGCGATTCCGCCCCACTCAAAAAATACCGACCACGGCATCGGAGCCGGCTGCCCGTTGGGCATCATGAACTCGTTGCTCTTGTGGTCCTTGTCCTTGGAGATGACGTGGAACGTCCCGGCCGGGGTCTCCGCGCCGTCGCCGCCCGAGGAAATCGGTACCGGACCCCGGATGACCTGGCCGTTCTGCATCAGCCAGGCCTGGCGGCCAACCAGGTCCACGCACGACCGTGCGCTGGCGGCGCACGGCGGACCGGCGGGCGCGGCGGCCTCGTCCGCGAGAGCGGTGCCGGCGAATGCGGCCCCGGCGATGCAGGACATGCCTAGAACAGCCGAGCTAACAAAGGCGACACGACGATTTGCCACCCTGCGGAGCCTGCTCATCCGTACCTTTTCTCAGCCTGAGCGGGCAACCCCGCCACACGATTTCGACCGCGCTTATCTGAAATGACGCGTGGCCGCCCATCGGGTTACGCGACGTCACCACTTCGGGGGAGCGGAGTGGGTCGCGCAAAGCAGACTCTCCCATACCCGCACTGTCACCGATCGCGCGATACCGATCACGGAGGGTAACCCCGCGGGGGGCGGCGGCAAACCGCTCGCATCCGGACTTCCGGGTGGGCGAGCATGGCTCATGGACCTGCTCGGCCAGCTGCCCGCGTTCCTCCTCGCCGTCCTGTTGATCTCCGCCTCACCCGGCCCGGCCATCGCGCTGATCCTGCGTCGCGCGGCACTGCGTGGCTTCCGCCGGACGGTGCCCGTGGTGCTCGGGTTGGAGGCTGGGCTGTACCTCTGGGCACTGCTCGCCGCCGCCGGGGTGGCCGCGCTGGTGGCGGCCTCGGAGGTGGCCTTCGTGGTGCTGCGGGTGGTCGGCGCGGTGGTGCTGATCGTGCTCGGGGTGCGGGCGTGGCGGACCGCCTGGCGCGAGCGGCGCGCCGCGACCGGGGCGCCGGCGGTGCAGGCCCTGGAGACCGGCCCGACTGGTGAGGCGGGGCGCGGCAGCGGGTGGCGGGCGTTCAGCGAGGGTGTCCTGGTGCAGCTGGCCAACCCCAAGGCGGCGGTGTTCATGGTCGCGTTCTTCCCGCAGTTCGTGCCGGCCGGCAGCCCAGTGTTCCAGACCACCGCGCTGCTCGCCGCGGTTCAGGTCGGGCTGGAGACGGTGCTGTACCTGAGCCTGGCGGCCAGCGTGTCCAGCGCCGGCGGCTGGTTCCGCCGGCCGAGGATCCGCCGCCGGTTGGAAGCGGTCAGCGGAACCGTGCTGGTCGGCCTGGGCCTGCGGGTCGCAGCGACCAGCCACTAGGGTGAGCGGCGCAGGTAGGTACCGTGTGATGGTGCAGCCGGCAACCGTTCTTGTGGTCGACTTCGGGGCGCAGTACGCCCAGCTCATCGCCCGCCGGGTCCGCGAGGCCCAGGTGTACTCCGAGATAGTCCCCTCGGACACCCCGGTGGCCGACATCGTGGCCCGCAAGCCCGCCGCGATCATCCTCTCCGGCGGTCCGGCCAGCGTCTACGCCGACGGAGCGCCGAAGGTCGACCCGGAGCTGTTCAACGCGGGCATCCCGGTGCTCGGGCTGTGCTACGGGTTCCAGGCCATGGCGGGAGCGCTGGGCGGCGAGGTCGCCCCGGACGGCACCCGGGAGTACGGCCGCACCGAGCTGAAGGTCGCCGCCGGTCGCCCCGGTGTGTTGCACGGGGGCCTGCCGGCGAAGCACCCGGTGTGGATGAGCCACGGCGACTCGGTGGTCCGCGCGCCGGAGGGCTTCACGGTGACCGCGTCCTCCGAGCGGGCCGCGGTGGCCGCGTTCGAGGATCTGGACCGCCGGCTGGCTGGCGTGCAGTACCACCCGGAGGTCGGCCATTCGCCGCACGGGCAGGAGGTGCTGCGCCGGTTCCTGCGCGAGGTCGCCGGCATCGCCCCCTCGTGGACCACCGCCTCCATCATCGACGACACGGTGGACGCCATCCGGGCGCAGGTGGGGGATGGCCGGGCGATCTGCGGGCTGTCCGGCGGGGTCGACTCGGCGGTGGCCGCCGCGCTCGTGCAGCGCGCCATCGGCGACCGTCTGACCTGCGTGTTCGTCGATCACGGGCTGCTGCGTGCCGGTGAGCGGGAGCAGGTGGAGCGGGACTTCGTCGGGGCGACCGGCGCCAAGCTGCACACCGTGGACGCCCGGGAGCGGTTCCTGTCCGCGCTGGCCGGGGTGACCGACCCGGAGCAGAAGCGCAAGGTGATCGGGCGGGAGTTCATCCGGGTCTTCGAGGCCGCCACCGCCGAGGTTGCGGCGGATACGCATGTCGGTTTCCTGGTGCAGGGCACCCTTTACCCGGACGTGGTGGAGTCCGGCGGCGGCACCGGCACCGCTGGGTCCCAAACAGCGGTAATCAAGAGCCACCACAACGTCGGCGGCCTGCCGGACGACCTGGAGTTCGATCTGGTCGAGCCGCTGCGCGCGCTGTTCAAGGATGAGGTGCGCCGGGTCGGCACCGAGCTCGGCCTGCCCGAGGTGATCGTGTCCCGCCAGCCGTTCCCCGGCCCCGGCCTGGGCATCCGGATCATCGGCGAGGTCACCGAGGACCGGCTGGCCATGCTGCGCGCCGCCGACGCGATCGCCCGTGAGGAGCTCACCTCCGCCAGGCTGGACCGGGACATCTGGCAGTGCCCGGTGGTGCTGCTGGCCGACGTGCGCAGCGTCGGTGTGCAGGGCGACGGGCGCAGCTACGGCCACCCGGTGGTACTGCGCCCGGTCAGCTCCGAGGACGCGATGACCGCCGACTGGACCCGGCTGCCCTACGACGTCCTGGAGCGCATCTCCACCCGGATCACCAACGAGGTGGCCGAGGTCAACCGGGTGGTGCTGGACGTGACCAGCAAGCCGCCGGGCACGATCGAATGGGAGTGACCCGGCTGCCGGAACACTACGCCGCGCGTGACGCCGAAGTCGGCGGCGCCGCCGGCGGTCCGGTGCTGTCCGTGGAGTTCTGGCCGCCCAAGACCGAGCAGGGCGAGCTGAACCTGTTCGGCGAGATCGAACGGCTGCGCAAGCTCAACCCGGCGTTCTGCTCGATGACCTACGGCGCGGGCGGCTCGACCAGGGACAAGACCGTCGACCTGGTGTGCCGCATCGAGCGCGACTTCGGGCTGGACATGATGTGCCACCTGACCGTGGTGGGGCAGAGCCGGGCCGAGCTGCGCGGGGTGCTGGACCGGCTCCGCGCCAACGGCGTGCACAACATCATCGCGCTGGGCGGCGACCCGCCACCGGGCACCGAGTGGACCGCGCACGCCGACGGCTTCAGCTACGCCCAGGAGCTGGTCGCCGAGGCGCGCTCCGGTGACGACTGGTTCTCCGTCGCGGTGGCCGGCTTCCCCGAGGTGCACCCGAGGGCGGAGAGCCGCGAGTCGGACCTGCGCTACCTCAAGGCCAAGGTGGACGCCGGGGCGTCCGTGGTGATCACCCAGCTGTTCTTCGACAACGCGGACTACTACCGGTTCGTGGAGGACGCCCGGCGGATCGGCATCCAGGTGCCGATCGTGCCGGGCATGCTGCCGATCCGGTCCTCGGCGCAGGCTCGGCGGTTCACCGCGATGTGCGGGGCGCGGATCCCGGCCAGGCTGGACGCGCTGCTGGAGCAGGTCGGTGACGACGATGCGGCCGCGGTGCGGTTGGGCATTGACTACGCCACTGAGCAGTGTGAGCAGCTGCTGAGGTTCGGCGTGCCCGGGTTCCATTTCTACTCACTGAACCGGGCGGACGCGCTGCTGGAGATCCACCGGGGACTCGGCCTCTAGGGACGGACGCTCAGCGCAGCGAGCCGAGGACCTCCCAGGTGCGCCGTCGGTCGTCCGGCCCGGCCATCGCGGTCTGGCTGAACACGATCTCGGTGGCGCCGGCCTCCAGGTAGGTCCCGACCTCGGTCAGCACCTCGTCCGCCGACCCGATGACCGCCAGCTCGCCGGCCTTGGCAACACCTTCCCGGTCCAGCACCGCGCGGTAGGACGGGATGGACTGGTAGAACGCCATGTCCTGATAGGCCTGCTCCCGAACTCGCTCGGCATCCGAGGTGACCACTCCGGAGATCAGCGTGACC
>DATHIT010000032.1:0-7509 GCA_035489915.1 Pseudonocardia sp.
GGCGTCCAGGTGCGCGGGGTTGTCCACCGTCTCGGCGTGCGCGGTGGGTACTCCGGCGGCGGCCATCACGTCCTTGGCGAACGCCTTGGAACCCTCGATCCGGGCGGCGGCGGCCGACGGCCCGAAGCAGGCGATGCCGTCCGCCCGCACGGCGTCGGCCATCCCGGCGACCAACGGCAGCTCCGGACCGATCACCACCAGGTCGGCCCGCCACCGTCGGGCCAGCGCGGTCACCTCGTCGGCGTCGGCCAGGTCGAGCAGGCCGAGCTGCTCGGCCACCGCCTGGGTACCGGCGTTGCCGGGCGCGCAGCCCAGTGCCGTCACCGAGGGATCCTGGGCCATCGCCAGAACCAGGGCATGCTCACGGGCACCGGAGCCAATCACCAGGACGCGCACAGCCAAGTATTAAAGACTCCCTCGAGTCCGGCATTTCCTCAGGGTGAGTCTGCATTTCCGGCAGACCCCAAGATCATCCCTGATTGGCCCGCCCGACACCGCCCCGCGTCACCCGCCGTTCACCTACCCGCCGGCCGCCCGCGCCCGACCCGTCGCCGGCCGGACGCCGCCGCGCACCATCCTGCACAATCGTGATCGCCATGCCCGCCACCCGAACCCGGTCCCCGCTGATCATCGGCCACCGAGGGGCCTGCGGTTACCGCCCGGAACACACGCTGGCCAGCTACGAGCTGGCCGCCCGGCTCGGCGCGGACTACCTCGAGCCGGACCTGGTGAGCACCCGGGACGGCGTGCTGGTCGCCCGGCACGAACCGGAGATCGGCCACACCACCGACGTCGCCGCGCATCCCGAGTTCGCCGACCGGCGGACCACCAAGCAGGTCGACGGTCATCCGGTGGACGGCTGGTTCACCTCGGACTTCACCCTGGCCGAGCTGCGCACCCTGCGGGCGGTGGAGCGCATCCCCGAGCTGCGCCCGGCCAACACCAGGTTCGACGGGCACTGGACGGTGCCGACCTTCGCCGAGATCCTCGAGCTGACCGAGCGGCTGACCACCGAGCTCGGCCGCCCCATCGGGGTGTACCCGGAGACCAAGCACCCCAGCTACCACGCGGCGCTCGGGCTGCCCCTGGAGCCGGAGCTGGTCCGGCAGCTGCGCGCGGCCGGGCTGGACCGGCCGGACGCCCCGGTGTTCGTCCAGTCGTTCGAGGTGACCAACCTGCGGGCGCTGGCCGCCGAGATCCAGGCGCCGCTGGTGCAACTGGTGGACGACGTCGACCCACCGGCCGACCTGGTGGCCGCCGGTGACCCGCGTGACCTCCGGGACCTGCTCAGCCCGGCCGGACTGGCGGATATCGCCAGCTACGCGGCGGCGGTCGGCCCGGCCAAGGAGCTGATCATCAGCCAGGACGGCACGCCGAGCTCGGTGGTGGCCGACGCGCACACGGCCGGGCTGGGCGTGCACGCGTACACATTCCGCAGGGAGAACCGCTTCCTGCCGCCGGCGCTGCGCCGCGGCACCGACCCGGCCGGGCACGGGGACGCGGTGGGCGAGCTGGCGCGGTTCCTGCGGCTCGGCGTGGACGCGGTGTTCACCGACTTCCCGGACGCCGCCGTGTTCGCCCGCGCGGAGCTGCTCACCCCTCAGTAGCGGTCAGACGATGTCGTCGTCCGGGTAGCACCAGCGCCACACTTCGCCGGGCTCGAACGACCGCATCACCGGATGATCGGCCTCCTTGGCGTGCAGCGCGGCGTGCCGGTGCGGGCTGGAGTCACAGCAGGCCACGTGGCCGCAGCTCAGGCACTTCCGCAGGTGGGCCCAGACGTGCTCGTTGTCGGCCAAGCAGTCGTAGCAGCCCTCGGTGCTGTCCGGGGTCGGCTCGGTCCAGCTGGGGCGGTCGAAGGATGCGGTGTGCGGACAGCTCACGGTAGATCCGGCCTTTCTGTGCGTTTCCACTCCCGGCGCGCGCCGGTTGACCGGCGCATGCGCAACCATTAGGCGCGCGGCCCGGTCACCAGTCATTCTTCCCGATGTGGAAGGCGTATCGCTGATTGCTTTGGTGCTCGGCTCGCTGGCCGTCACGGCCGTCTGCCGGCGACTCCGAATGTCCCCGACCCTGGTGCTGGTCGTCGTCGGCATCGCGGTCTCGTTCATTCCGGGGATACCAGATTTCCAGATCGACCCGGACGTGGTGCTGCTGCTGGTGCTCACCCCGCTGCTCTACTCCGCCGCGTTGGACTCCTCCTACCTGGGGTTTCGCGCCAACTTGCGGCCGATCAGCCTGCTCGCGGTGGGGTTGGTGATTTTCTCCACAGCGGTGATCGGGCTGGCGGCCTGGTGGCTGATCCCCGGGCTGCCGCTGCCCGCCGCGTTGGTGTTGGGCGCGGTGGTGGCTCCGCCGGACGCGGTGGCGGCGATCGCGGTCGGCCGTCGGCTGGGGCTGCCCCGCCGGGTGATGACGGTTCTGGCCGGGGAGAGCCTGGTCAACGACGCCACCGCGCTGACCCTTTTCCGGGTGGCGATGGCGGCGGCCGCCGGGGCGAGTATTTCGCTGCTCTCCGGACTGGCCATGTTCCTGTTCGCCGCGGTGGGTGGCGTGCTGATCGGCCTGGCGGTGGCCTGGGTGGTGCACTGGATCCGGGTGCGGCTGAACGACCCGCCGATCGAGAGCGCGCTGGGCCTGGTGGTGCCGTTCGCGGTGTACCTGATCGCCGAGGAGGCGCACTCCTCCGGGCTGCTCGCCGTGGTGGCGGCCGGGCTGTACCTGGGTTACCGCGCACCGGAGACCGGCTTCGCCACCCGGCTGCAGGACGACGCGGTGTGGCGGGCCTCGGACACCGTGCTGGAGTCGGTGGTGTTCGCGCTGATCGGACTGCAGCTGACCAACGTGGTGCGCGAGGTCGGCGCGATCGGGCCACTGGTGGTCACCGGGGCCATCCTCACCGCGGTCACCGTGCTGGCCAGGGTGGTGTGGGTGTACCCGGCCACCTACCTGCCTCGGCTGCTCCCGGCGATCCGGCGGGGCGATCCCTTCCCGAACTGGCGCACCCCGGCGGTCATCTCCTGGGCGGGTATGCGCGGGGTGGTGTCGCTGGCCGCCGCGTTCGCCATCACCCCCGGGGTGCCGTACCGGGACCAGCTGGTGTTCCTGGCGTTCTTCATCACCGTCGGCACGCTGCTGCTGCACGGGCTGACGCTGCCCTGGCTGATCCGCAAACTCGGGGTGCGCGGGGAGGAGACGCAGGCCGACGCGCTGGCCGAGGCGCAGGCCCAGCACGCCGCCGGGCGGGCCGCGGTGGCCCGGCTGGACGAGCTGGCCGAGGGGACCGACGCCCAGGTCGCCCAGCACTCGGTGCAGAAGCTGCGGTACATGGCGCAGCTGCGCAGCAACACGTCGTGGGAGCGGCTGGGGCGGCCGGCGGAGGAGACCGGAGAGAGCCCGACTTCCGCGTACCGGCGGCTGCGGCGGGAGATGGTGGCCGCCGAGCGGGAGACCTTCGTGCAGTACCGGGACGACGGGCGGATCGACGACGAGGTGCTGCGCCGGGTGCTGCGCGAGCTCGACCTGGAGGAGGCCATGCTGTCCCGGGAAGACTGACCGTAGGACCGGATAGCGCAGCGCACTCGTGCCGTTAACCTGGCAGCCATACTCCGGTTGCCCACGCAAGTAATGGTGACGCCATGCAAATCCGTACCCGGTTGCTGACCGGCATCCTGCTCATCACGGCCAGCGTCACCGTGGTCGCCTGCGGCGGCTCGGGCCCCGGCCCCGGGCAACCGTCCGCCTCCGCCGGCCCCGCCGCGGTCGGCACGTCCGCCGCGCCCGACCAGTCGGGTCGGGTGGTTCCGCTGATCGTCGGCCACCGAGGCGCTCCCGGTTACCGCCCGGAGCACACGCTGGCCTCCTACGAGCTGGCCGCCCGGATGGGCGCGGACTACATCGAGGCCGACGTGGTGCCGACCAAGGACGGCGTGCTGGTCAACCGGCACGAGCCGGAGATCGGCGGCACCACCGACGTGGCCTCGCACCCCGAGTTCGCCAGCCGCAAGACGACCAAGAACCTGGACGGAACGCAGACCACCGGCTGGTTCACCGAGGACTTCACGCTCGCCGAGCTGAAGACGCTCAAGGCCGTCGAGCGGCTGCCGGACGTGCGCCAGCACAACACCATGTACAACGGGCTCTACCAGGTGCCCACGCTGCAGGAGTACCTGGACCTGGCCAAGCGGCTGTCCGGCGAACTGCACCGGCAGGTCGGGGTGTACATCGAGACCAAGCACCCCACGTTCTTCCGCGCCCAGGGCATCGACGTGGACAAGATGCTGGTCGACACGCTGAACCAGAACGGGCTGAACACCCCGGACGCCAAGGTGTTCATCGAGTCGTTCGAGACCAACCTGCGGGCGCTGCACGACCAGCTCAAGGTGCCGCTGGTGCAGCTGATCGACTCCACCGGCGCGCCGGCCGACTGGGTGGCCGCCGGCGACAAGCGGACCTACGCCGACATGATCAAGCCCGCCGGCCTCGCCGAGGTGGCCAAGTACGCACAGGCCATCGGCCCGGACAAGACGCTGATCATCCCGACCGACCCGGCCGGCAACCCCGGGCCGGCGACCACCCTGGTCACCGACGCGCACCAGGTCGGGCTGAAGCTGCACCCGTACACGTTCCGCAACGAGAACCAGTTCCTGCCGGCTGACCTGCGCAGCTCGGCGAACCCGGACGACTACGGCAAAGCGATGGCCGAGGACATCCGGTTCTTCCAGCTCGGCGTGGACGGAATCTTCACCGACAACACCGACACCGGCCTGGTAGCCCGCGCCGAATACCTAGCCACGCACAAATGACTTGTGAGTGGTATTGGTCGCTATAGCGACCAATACCACTCACAGGGTCAGCGCTCGATGGTCTGTTCGCGGCCGGGGCCGACGCCGATCGCGGATACCCGGGCGCCGATCATCGCCTCCAGTGCCAGCACGTAGTCCCTGGCGTTCTTCGGCAGCTCGTCGAACGTCCGGCACTCGGAGATGTCCTCCCACCAGCCGGGGAGCTCCTGGTAAACCGGCACCGCGTGGTGCACGTCGGTCTGGGTCATCGGCATCTCGTCGCTGCGCCGGCCGTTGACCTCGTAGGCCACGCAGACCGGCACCTTCTCCAGCCCGGAGAGCACGTCCAGCTTGGTCAGGAAGAAGTCGGTGAGCCCGTTGACCCGGGTGGCGTAGCGGGCGATCACCGCGTCGAACCAGCCGCAGCGCCGGGAGCGCCCGGTGGTCACCCCGAACTCGCCGCCAACCTTGCGCAGGTGCTCGCCCATCGCGTCGTGCAGCTCGGTGGGGAACGGCCCGGAACCGACCCGGGTGGTGTAGGCCTTGAGGATGCCGATCACCCGGTCGATCCGCATCGGCCCGATCCCGGAGCCCACCGCGGCCCCGCCGGCGGTCGGGTTGGAGCTGGTCACGAAGGGATAGGTGCCGTGGTCGACGTCCAGCAGGGTGCCCTGCGAGCCTTCCAGCAGGACGGTCTCACCGGCGTCGAGGGCCTGGTTGAGCAGCAGCCGGGTGTCCGCGATGCGGTGCTCGATCTGGCGGCCGGCGGCCTGCACGGTGTCCATCACCTCGTCGATGTCCAGCGCGCGGCGGTTGTACACCTTGACCAGTACCTGGTTCTTGTACTCCAGGGCGGCCTCCACCTTCTGCCGGAGGATCTTGCTGTCCAGCAGGTCGGCCGCCCGCACACCGACCCGGGAGATCTTGTCCTGATAGGCCGGCCCGATGCCGCGCCCGGTAGTACCGATCTTGGCTTTGCCCAGGTAGCGCTCGCTGACCTTATCGATCGCGATGTGGTACGGCATGATCAGGTGCGCGTCGGCGGAGACCATCAGCCCGGAGGTGTCCACCCCGCGCGCTTCCAGCCCGGCCAGCTCCTCGATCAGCACGCTCGGGTCGACGACCACGCCGTTGCCGATCACGTTGCGCACCCCCGGGGTGAGAATGCCGGACGGGATCAGGTGCAGCGCGAAGTTCTCCCCGTTCGGCAGGACCACCGTGTGGCCGGCGTTGTTGCCGCCCTGGTAGCGCACTACCCACTGAACCTGGCCACCGAGCAGGTCGGTCGCCTTACCTTTGCCCTCGTCGCCCCACTGGGCCCCGATCAGCACAATCGCGGGCATGTAAGCCCTCACTCCCGGCATTTTGGTGTTCGGAGTTGGCGCGGTCTTCGTCCCGCAAACAACCGGGGCCTATGGAGAGCCCCGCAGAGACTAACTCAATGCGGCGCTCTGAGCGGTATCTGAGCTGTGAGACGCTGCCCGACGCGATGCGAAACCTGGCACAGAACTCATGACACTCCTGGTGCTGACCTGTCCGTCGTGGCCGGGAGCGCTGCCCGCCCCGCTGGACTCGGAGCTACCGGTGCGCGCGCTGCCGGAGCGACCCGGGCGCGACGAGCTGGATCCGCTGCTGGCGCCGGAGGCCGGGCCGGCACCCGACCGGCTGGTGGTGGCCGGCACCGACGCCGACCTGGCCGCCGTGGTGCTCCGGCTGCTGCGCACCGAACGGCTGGCGGACGTGGCGGTGGCGTTCCTGCCGTCGGACCCCGACTCGGCGGTGGCGGACACCTGGGCGCTGCCGACCGACCCGGCGGCCGCCGCCGCACTGGCCCGGTACGGCGAGCCGGACCGGGTGCCGCTGGTCCGGGACGACGCCGGCGGGGTGCTGCTCGGCCGGGGCGAACTGCGGCCGATCCGCGGCGTGGTCTATTGCGACGACCAGCTGGTGCTGCGCGGCCAGGCGAGCCGGCTGGTGGTGACACCGGCGGCACCGATCGGGGTGGAGGTGCGCGCGGTGCGGTTCGGGCTGCTCGGCCGGCGGGTGCGGGCCGCGCTGGGCCGGGCGGTGCAGGTGGGATGCCTGGCCACGACCGTGGTGGTGGACGGCGTGCGGCAGCCTCGCCCGGTGAGCCGGTGGACCTGGTACAAGCACACCGAGGACCTGCGGCTGGTCCGCGGCCTGCGGTAGTTCGGCCTGGTCCGCGGCCTGCGATCAGCGGGCCCGGGTGTCCGGGCGGACCGTGGAGACGAACCACTGGAAGTCGGGACGGATCGCCTCGTACTGCCCGGCGCCGGCGGTCAGCACCAGCCGGATGACCGCGTGCCTGGCCGGATCCTGGCTGTCCGGCATGGACAGGTACACCTGCGCCTGCACCAGATCCCGCTCGGCGCCGTTGACCGGGGCGGTGACCCGCAATGTCTGGGTGAGCGCCGGGGCGGCCGCCGAGCCGACCTCGGCGCGGTCCAGCACGGTCACCGAGTCGGCCGCCGCGCGGAGCTTCTCGATCGACTCCTCGGCCAGGCTGGCCAGCGGCACGGTGTCCCTGCGCAGTTCGCCGTCGATGGTGACGTTGGCGGTGAACCCGTCCTCGGGATGCGGCACCAGCGCGACAAACGCCGCGGTGGGCGCTCCCACGTCGTCCGGCGGCGCCGGTTGCCACTCATCGGGCAGCCGGAACTCGATGGGCGTAGGCAGCGTGCTGGCCACGGTCAGGCCCTCCTAG
>DATHIT010000033.1:0-21347 GCA_035489915.1 Pseudonocardia sp.
TTACCCAGGCCGGGATGGCGGCCTTCCTGGGCCAGTACGGGCACCGGGCGGTCGCCGAGATCGACCTGGGACTGCCCCGGTGGTCCGACGACCCGACGCACCTGTTCGGCGTGCTGATCAACTACCTGCGGTTGGACGACCAGTCGGTGGCGCCGGACGCCCAGTTCGCCAAGTCGGTGGCCGGCGCGGAGGACCAGGTCCGAGAGCTCGTGGCCATGGCGCGCCGGCGCGGCCGGGTCCGCGGCCAGGTGGTCGCCATGGCGCTGGGCCGGGCTCGCGCGCTGGCCGGCCTGCGCGAGGAGCCGAAGTACTACCTGGTGGTCGCGCTGGGCAAGGTGCGCGCCCAGCTGGCCGTGCTGGGTACCGAATTGGCCGAGGCCGGTCGGTTGACCGACGCCGAGGACGTCTTCTTCGTGGACCTGGCCGAGCTGCGGCGGGGGCTGCGCGGCGCGGATCTGCGCGAGCTGGTCGCCGGCCGGCGCGCCGACTACGACCGGGAGATGCGTCGCCGGCAGATCCCTCGGGTGCTGCTCTCCGACGGCACCGAGCCGGAGGCGGTGTCCACCCAGGCAGCCGGCTTGGACGCGGCCGACGACCGGCTGATCGGCGTGCCCGCCTCGGCCGGCAACGTCACCGGTATCGCCAGGGTGGTGCTGGATCCGGTGGGCGCGCACCTGGCGCCGGGGGAGATCCTGGTCGCGCCCTCCACCGACCCCGGCTGGACCCCGCTGTTCCTCACCGCCGGAGGGCTGGTCATGGAGATGGGCGGGGCGAACTCGCACGGCGCGGTGGTGGCCCGCGAGTACGGCATTCCAGCCGTGGTGGGGGTCCCGGCGGCCACTCAGCGCATTCAGGACGGCCAGCGGATCGAGGTGCGTGGAGCGGAGGGCTGCGTGATAACCCTCTGATGTGAATGCCTCGCCGGCGCAGCGGGCTCCCGATGTGCGGCACATCTCAGTAGGGTGACGCCGCCAGGGTCGAGCACCCGGGAGCTGGGAGGTGGATGGCATGGCCACCATGAGCGATGTCGCAAAGGCGGCGGGTTGCTCGACGACCACGGTGTCACACGTGCTCAACGGCACCCGCACGGTTGCCGCGGACACCCGGCGGCGGGTGGAGCGGGCGGCGGTGGAACTGGGCTACCGCCGCCGTATCACCCGCCCCGGGCACGCCCCGCGCAACCTCACCGCCGTCGGCCTCACTCTCTCCGGGGTGTCCAACCCGTACTTCTCCGACCTGGTGCAAGGTGTGGAGCGGGAGCTTTCCCGGGCCGGCCGGGTGCTGGTGCTGGCCGACACGCACGACGACCCGGAGACCGAGCGGCGCGCGGTGGCCAGCCTGCTCAAGCACCGGATCGAGGCGCTGGTGATGGCCCCGACGGCGGGCTGGACGCGGCGCACCTGGCCGCTGTTGCGCGAGCGCCGGGTGCCGTTCGTGCTGGTCGACCGGATCGTGGACAGCGATGTCGACCAGGTCGGTGTGGAGAACGAGCCGGGGGCGTGCGTGCTGGTCGAGCACCTGCTCAGCCTGGGGCACCGGAGGGTCGGCATGATCGCCGGGCTGTCCGGGCTGTCCACCACGGTGGAGCGGGAGGTCGGCTACCGGCGGGCCCACCAGCGCCGCCGGGTCGACGTGGACCCCGCGCTGATCGTCTCCGGGGAATCCACCGTGGACGGCGGGCGGCGCGCCACGCACCGGTTGATGGAGCGGGCCGACCCGCCAACCGCCCTGTTCAGCGCGAACAACGCGATGACCGTGGGCGCGCTGACCGCGCTGGAGGAACGGAGCGTGTCGGTACCGTCGGACGTGGCGGTGGTGGCCTTCGACGACTTCGAGTTCTCCCCGCTGGTACGGCCCCGGCTGACCGCCGCCGCGCAACCCTGCCACGCGATGGGCGCGCGCGCCGTGCAGCTACTGCTGCGCCGGCTGACCGACCCGGACCTGCCCACCCAAACCCTCCGCATCCCGGCCTCCATCGAGCACCGGGACAGCTGCGGCTGCGAGCGGGCCTCAGTCACCCGCCCCGGCCGCCCCGCCACCACCGCCGCCCCTGTCGCACAGCCGTCGACGCACCCCGTTGCGGCGGCCGCCGCGCACCCGGCCGCGGCGGCGGCAGTGCAATCGCCGCATCCGGCGGCGCCGGCCGTGCACGCGGCCGCCGCGGCCCCCGCGCCGGCGACGGCACAGTCGGCCGTGCAATCGCCGCAGTCGGCCGTGCACGGCTGAGCGGAGCCCGCACAGACCCGCCGCGGCTGGCGCAGACCAGTTCCGAGCTCGCGCAGACCTGCCGTGGCTGGCGCAGACCTTGCACGGGCTGTGCCGGCGGTGCTGGGTCTGCGTGGCCGGGTTCTTGCGGGCCGGCGCAGGGCGTCTGTGCCTGGTGCGGCCCGGCCACCGGCGTCGCAGTGCCTCTGCCGCCGACGCAGACGGCGTCCTCGGCCCGCACAGACCCTCCGCGGCTGGCGCAGACCAGTTCCGAGCTCGCGCAGACCCTCTATGGCCGGCGCTGACCAGTTCCGAGCTCGCGCAGACCCTCTGTGGCCGCGCTGACCAGTTCCGAACCCGCACAGACCCGCCGTGGCTGGCGCAGACCTTGCACGGTCTGTGCCGGCGGTACTGGGTCTGCGTGGCCTGGTTCCGGCGCGGGGCCTGCGTGGCCGGGTTCCGGCGCGGGGCCTGCGTGGCCGGGTTCCGGCGCGGGGGCCGCGGGGCTGGGCTGGGGTTGGCGGGGCTCCCTTGCCGGGTTAGGGCGGCGTGCCTCGTTCCGCGGACGACGCGGCGCGCGGTGGGGATTGCTCTGGCAAGCTGGGCGGCATGAGCGCCCCGTACCAGTTGGTGTTGCTGCGACACGGTGAGAGTGAATGGAACGCGAAGGGTCTGTTCACCGGGTGGGTGGACGTTGCGTTGTCCGCCAAGGGTGAGGCGGAGGCCCGCCGGGCCGGCGAACTGCTCGCCGAGGCCGAGGTGCTGCCGGATGTGGTGCACACCTCACTGTTGCGCCGGGCGATCTCCACGGCGAACCTGGCCCTGGATGTCTGCGACCGGCACTGGATCGACGTGCGCCGGGACTGGCGGCTCAACGAGCGGCACTACGGCGCGCTGCAGGGCAAGGACAAGAAGCAGACCAGGGAGACCTACGGCGACGAGCAGTTCATGCTCTGGCGCCGCTCGTACGACACCCCGCCGCCGCCCATCGAGCCGGGCAGTGAGTTCTCCCAGGACGCCGACCCGCGTTACGCGGACCTCCAGCCAGCCGCGCCCACCACGGAATGCCTCAAGGACGTGGTGGCCAGGATGCTGCCGTACTGGGAGACCGCCGTGGTGCCTGATCTGCGCGCCGGCCGCGCGGTGCTGCTGGCCGCGCACGGCAACTCGCTGCGCGCCCTGGTGAAGCACCTGGACGGGATCTCCGACACGGATATCGCCGGGCTGGACATCCCGACCGGCATCCCGCTGCGCTATCAACTGGACGAGCAACTGCGTCCGCTGGTCCCGCACGGGGAGTACCTGGATCCGGAGGCGGCGGAGATCGCGGCCAAGGCGGTGGCGAATCAGGGCCGGTGATTCCCGGCCGGCTCTCGGGCCGACGGCCAGCCCGGAGCAACGATTCACTCAATTGGGTGAACGGAACGTGAACGGGCCGAGAAATCTAGCCCGGAGGCGGGTCACGCATGTCACCTCTCGGGGGTTCAGGCTGGTCATGGGCCCCCTGATGCCGCTTACCATGCTGTCGTGAGCGCCCTGGCGAGCGTCGCCCTGGCCGTCGCCGGCCTTCTGGTTGGCCTGACCGCCGGGGCGCTGTGGGCTCGTCGTCCCGCCCGCCGCTCGGCCCGGCCGGCCGGCCCGACTTTTGCCGACCTGCTGCACCGCGTGGTGCAGTCCTCGCGCAACGGGGTCGCCGTGCTCAACCGGTACGGCGACGTGGTGCTGCACAACCCGAGGGCGAACGAGCTGGGCCTGGTCCGGGTGGCCAGGGCGGATCCTCGAGCGCTGAAGGCCGCCGAGCAGGCCATCGCCAGCGGCGCCGCGCTCGAGGTGGATCTGTCCCCGCTGGAGCACCGGGGCCGCCAGCCCGAAGCGGTGCTCGGCCACGTCCGACCGCTGGGTGACGGGTTCGCCGTGGTGGACGCCGAGGACACCTCGGACATGGTTCGCCTGGAGGCCACCCGGCGGGACTTCGTGGCCAACGTCAGCCACGAGCTCAAGACCCCGGTCGGCGCGGTGGGGCTGCTCGCCGAAGCGGTGCTGGACGCCGCCGACGACCCCGACGAGGTCCGCCGGTTCAGCACCAAGATCCTCAACGAGGCCACCAGACTTGGCGCACTGGTCACCGAGCTGATCGCACTGTCCCGGCTGACCGGCGCGGAGCGGCTGCCCGAGCTGGCCCTGGTCGAGGTGGACGAGGTGATCATCGAGGCGCTGGCCAGGTGCCGGCTGGTGGCCGAGTCCACCGGCATCGGCATCACCGTCGACGAGGCCAGCGGCCTGGTGGTCGACGGTGACCGGACCTTGCTGGTCACCGCGTTGTCCAACCTGCTGGACAACGCCATCGCCTACTCCCCGCCGAACACCGCCGTGTCGGTCAGCCGGCGTCGGGTGGACGACGTGGTGGAGGTCGCCGTCACCGACCGGGGCATCGGCATCGCGCCGGAGCACCAGCAGCGGGTGTTCGAGCGGTTCTTCCGGGTGGATCCGGCGCGCTCCCGGGCGACCGGCGGCACCGGGCTGGGGCTGGCCATCGTGAAGCACGTGGCCGCCAACCACGGCGGCGAGGTCAAGCTGTGGAGCCATCCGGGCACCGGCTCCACGTTCACGCTGCGGCTCCCCGCGCACGGCGTGGACAAGGTGCCCGGCTCCGGGGCGACCGCCGCGCATGGCGGTGGCGCCCCCCACGGAGTTCCCATCGGTGGAAACAACGGCGTCCACTCCGGATCCGGTGCCGCGCGGCACCTGGCGTCGGATCTGGCTGCCGGCCGCGTCCCCGAACGCATCACCGAACCAGGAGGAGTGCTGTGACCAGGGTGCTGATTGTCGAGGACGAGGAGTCCTTCGCCGACCCGTTGGCCTTCCTGCTCCGCAAGGAAGGCTTTACCGCCGCCGTGGCCGGCACCGGCCAGGACGCGCTCGAGGAGTTCGACCGCAACGGTGCCGACATCGTGCTGCTCGACCTGATGCTGCCCGGGATGAGCGGCACGGACGTGTGCAAGGCGCTGCGCCAGCGCTCCGCCGTCCCGGTGATCATGGTCACCGCGCGGGACAGCGAGATCGACAAGGTGGTCGGCCTGGAGCTGGGCGCGGACGACTACGTCACCAAGCCGTACTCGGCCCGGGAGCTCATCGCCAGGGTGCGCGCCGTGCTGCGTCGGGGCGGTGAGTCGGAGGACATGTCCCCGCCGGTGCTGGAGGCCGGCCCGGTGCGGATGGACGTGGAGCGGCACGTGGTCACCGTGGCCGGCGGCGAGGTGCCGCTACCGCTGAAGGAGTTCGACCTGCTCGAGTACCTGCTGCGCAACGTCGGGCGGGTGCTCACCCGAGGCCAGCTGATCGACCGGGTGTGGGGCGCGGACTACGTCGGCGACACCAAGACGCTCGACGTGCACGTCAAGCGGCTCCGCTCGAAGATCGAATCCGATCCGTCGGCGCCCAGGCACCTGGTTACCGTGCGTGGCCTCGGCTACAAGTTCGAGACCTGAGGGTGTCCGGCTTACCCACCGCCGGCGCTCCGGCGCCCGGGGTACGGTAGATCACCGTGCGCCTCGGAGTGCTCGACGTCGGTTCCAATACCGTGCATCTGCTCATCGTGGACGCGCACCGAGGCGGCCACCCCACGCCGATGGCCTCGGAGAAGACCGCGCTGCGGCTGGCGGAGTCGCTGGATTCCTCCGGTCGGCTGAGCCGGGCCGGGGCGGACGCGCTGGTCCGGGCGGTGCGCACGGCGCGCAGCTCGGCGAAGGCGGCCGGCTGTCGGGACGTGCTGGCGTTCGCCACCTCGGCCTTGCGCGAGGCGCCCAACTCCGCCGCGGTGCTGTCCCGGGTGCACGCCGAGACCGGGCTCGCCCTGCAGGTGCTGCCCGGAGAGGACGAGGCCCGGTACACGTTCCTGGCGGTCCGCCGGTGGTTCGGCTGGTCAGCTGGGCAGCTGCTGGTGCTGGACATCGGCGGTGGTTCCCTGGAGCTGGCCGCCGGCCTGGATGAGCTGCCGGCGGTGGCCGAGTCGCTGCCGCTCGGTGCCGGGCGGCTGACCCGGGAGTGGTTCAGCTCCGACCCGCCGCCCCGCCGGGAGATCGATGCGCTTCGCGCCCACGTGGAGGCGGAGCTGGCCCCGGTTGCGGCCAGGCTGGCGGAGGAGGGCCCCCCGGATCGGGCGGTCGGCACGTCGAAGACGTTCCGCTCGCTGGCCCGGCTCACCGGTGCCGCCCCGTCCAGCGCCGGGCCGAGGGCGCGCCGGGTGCTCACCGACGCCGGGCTGCGCCAGGTGGGCGCGTTCATCAGCCGGATGTCCGCCGCCGACCTGGCCGAACTGGAGGGGGTCAGCCCCAGCCGGGCACACCAGTTGGTGGCCGGCGCGGTGGTCGCCGAAGCGACTATGCGGGCCCTCGGGATCCATCAACTGGAGATCTGTCCGTGGGCTTTGCGCGAGGGCGTTATCCTGCGACGCCTGGACTGGCTTGACGGGGCGACCCGAAGTGACCTTTCGTCGCAGGGCACGACCGCGACTGGACTGGTCGCGCCACAGGAGGCACGGTATACGGGATGACAGCGGACCACAGCTCCGATTCGGGGCGTCAGCGGACCGTCGCCGAACTGCTTGAGCAGTACGGCGGCGAAGGCGGCGGCGGTGGTCGACGGCGTCGGCGTGGCGGCCAGGTGGAGCCGGAGTCGCCGGCGGGCGCGTCCAGGCCGGAGGAGCCGACCAGCGCGGAGAAGGCCGCCGCCGAGCAGACCTGGTCCTCGTTCTCCGCCGTGGCGCACGAGCCGCCGACCAACGGCTCGCCCAGCGGACCGTCGGGCGCCGATGCGCCGGCGGACTCGGCGTGGAGTGGCTACAGCTCGACCGGGCTCTCCGGGTACTCGCCGGGCGCCGCGGCGGCCGACGACACCCGCAACAGCGCCTCCTCGCGCGACCTGCCAGGTAGCTCGGAGTGGGCCCGGCCAGGGGCCACCGACTGGGCGCGCCCCGGCGCGGAGCCGCTGCCCCCGGCCGGCACGTTCGGCGGCGCCGGCGGCTACCCGCTGGGCGCCCCCAACGGCGGCGCCGCGGCGGACTCGTACGCGCTGGACTCCTACCCGCCGGATGCGTACCCGGCTGAGCCGGGGCTGACCAAGCCGCCGGAGATAACCACCGAGCAGCTGCCTCGGTACGCGAACCGGCGTGGCGGGCCGAGCACCGGCCCGATCACCGATCCGTTGCCACAGCCCGCCATCCGCCCGGCGGCCGAATCACTCACCGGTACCGGAGCCGTCAGCCCCGGCGCGGCCACCGGTACCGGAGCGATCAGCCCCGGCGCCGTTGGCGCCACCCGTACCGGCGCCACCCGTGGCGGCGCCACCCGTACCGGCGCCGGCAAGGTTGTCGACGACAGCGGGCCGAGCACCGCGATCTCCGCGCCGGCCGATCTGTTCGACGACGGTGACGACGAGGTGGAAGCCGCGCCGCGTGGTCGCGGCAAAGGCCGGGCGAGGGCGGCCGCGGCGGCCGCCGTGCCGATGGTGGACGTGCCCGCCGGTCTCGGCGCCGACGAGCCGGAGTTGGACGAGGTGGAGTCCGGCTGGAAGGCCTGGGCCATCCTCATCGCGCAGGGCATCGGCGGCGCGGTCGGCGGCGCGTTGCTCTGGGTCGGATTCCGCTACCTGTGGCTGAACCTTCCGGTGGTCGCACTGGCCGCCGCCGTGGTGGCTACCGCGGGCCTGGTGTTGGTGGTGCGCACAATCCGTGGAAGTGACGACCTGCAGACGACTATGCTCGCGGTTCTGGTCGGCCTGATAGTCACGATCTCGCCCGCGGTACTCCTGCTCGCCCTTCATTGAGGTAGCGCCTGTGCAACCACCCGCCCCGCTGGTCGCGCTGTCCACCGCGTCGGTCTATCCGGAGTCGACCGAGGTCGGCTTCCTGCTGGCCGCGGAGCTCGGTTACGACGGCGTCGAGCTGATGGTGTGGACCGATCCGGTATCCCAGGACATCCAGGCGATCGAGCGGCTCTCCGCCCGGTACCGGGTCCCGGTGCTGGCGGTGCACGCGCCGTGCCTGGCGGTCACCCAGCGGGTCTGGGGCACCGATCCGCTGGAGCGGCTGCGCCGCAGCGGGGCCGCCGCGAACTACCTGGGCGCCGGCACGGTGGTGGTGCACCCGCCGTTCCGCTGGCAGCGGGGCTACTCGCTGGCCTTCGCCGACACGGTGGAGGAGGTGGCCCAGCAGTACGGGGTGGCGCTGGCCGTGGAGAACATGTTCCCGGTGCGGCGGGCGGGGCTGCGCGCGGTGCCCTACGCACCCAGTGAGGACCCGACCGACGTCGGCCACCGGTACTACACGCTGGACCTGTCGCACACCGCGGCGGCGGGGGTGGACGCGCTGGCCATGATGGACCGGATGGGCGATGGGCTGGCGCACATCCACCTCACCGACGGCAGCGGCGCCACCCGGGACGAGCACCTGGTCCCCGGGCGCGGCAGCCAGCCCTGCGCCGAGGTGTGCGAGCGACTGGTCAACAACTTCTTCACCGGTGTGGTGGTGCTCGAGGTGAGCACCCGCCGCGCCCGGACCAGGCACGATCGGGCCGCGTTGCTGGCCGAGTCGCTGCTGTTCGCCAGGCTGAGCCTGCAGCCCTCGCAGCCGGTGGTGCCGGCGGTGCCCTCGGCGCGCGCGGTGCGCCGGGACGGGACAGGCCGCCCGAGCCGTCCCGGGCGGCGCGCCAGGGTGCCCGCCCAGGCGCCGGCGGCGCGCCCGGAGGCGGCAGTGATGCCGGGCACAGATCGGGCCCGCTGACCCCCGCCCTGTCCGGGCGAGGTGATAGAGCTACTACATGAACTCTCAAGCCCCGGCCAGCACCGTTGCGGCCCCGGCGGCCGCTCCGTTCTCCTCGGCGCTGGCGCTCACCCCGGCAGGCTCCGGCGGGTACCGGGCCGAGCTGTCCAAGGCGTGGACGGTCGGCGGCCACCGGGTGCACGGCGGCCTGCTGCTGGCGCTGCTCACCAAGGCCGGGCTGGCCGGGCTGGACGCGCACACCGGCGCCTCCGGGGTCAGCGCGGAGCCGGCCGAGCCGGTCGTGGTCAGCGCGGAGTTCCTGCGCGCCCCCGCCCTGGGGGAGGTGGAGCTGGCCACCGAGGTGGTGAAGGTGGGCCGCACCGCGTCGGTGGTGCGTGTGGCGCTGCGTCAGGACGGCCGCCCAGCGCTCACCGGGACGGTCACCACCGGCCGGCTACCGGACGGGCCGGAAACCTGGTCGAACCTGCCTCAGCTGTCTCCTGAGCCGCCGCCCGGTGCCACGCTGACCTCAGCGGCCCCGGACCGGGTGGCGCCCCTGGCCCGTGCCTGCGACGTGGTGCTGGACCCGGAGACCGCCAGCTTTCTGCGTGGGGAGATCGGCGACCTGGTGCTGCGCGGCTGGGTACGGCCGATCGGTGAGCAGCCCGACGTGCTGTTCGCGCTGCTCGCCGGCGACATCCTGCCGCCACTGATGTTCAACCTGGGCCGACCCGGCTGGACGCCCACCGTTCAGCTCACCGCGTTGGTGCGAGGTCGTCCCGCGCCCGGCTGGCTGCGCATGGAGGCGACCTCCCGGGTGCTGCGCGGCGACTGGTTCGACGAGGACTACACGATCATCGACAGCGAGGGCCGGCTGATCTGCCAGGCCCGCCAGCTCGCCCTCACGCCGAAGGGCTGAGCGGCGGCTCGGGCCTACCTTCAGCTGGGGCCGGCCGGGTGTTCGGACTAGCGTGACCGGTCATGAAGACCATTGCGGTGCTGGGCGCAGGCAAGATGGGCGAGGCGTTGCTGGCCGGGCTGGTCAAGTCGGGGCACCCGAGCGATCAGCTGTGCTTCACCGAGCGCCATCTGGACCGGGCTCGGGAGGTGACCGAGCGCCACGGGGTCCGCTGGGTGGACGTGGCCGGCGCCGCCGAGGTGGCCGACGTGCTGGTGGTCGCGGTGAAGCCACAGGACATCGAGCCGCTGCTGGCGGAGCTGAAGTCCGCGATCCGTCCCGGGACCCTGGTGGTGTCGATCTGCGCGGGGTTGCCCACCGCGCTGTTCGAGCAGCGGCTGCCGGAGCACACCGCGGTGGTCCGGGTGATGCCGAACACCCCGATGTTGATCGGCGAGGCGATGAGTGCCATCTCGCCGGGCCGCTACGCCACCGAGGAACAGCTGGTTGCGGTCACCGGGATGCTGAGCGCGGTGGGCCGGGTGGTGCGGGTACCCGAGTCGCAGCAGGACAACGTCACGGCGCTTTCCGGGTCCGGGCCGGCCTACTTCTTCTACCTCGTCGAGGCGATGATTGAGGCGGGGGTCCTGCTGGGCATGAACCGGCAGCTGGCCACCGAGTTGATCGTGCAGTCGGCGGTGGGCGCGGCGCACATGCTGCGGGATACCCAGGAGCACCCGGCGGTCCTGCGCGAGGCGGTCACCTCCCCGGCGGGGACGACCGCGATGGCGCTGCGCGAGCTGGATCTGCATCGCACCCGCGCGGCGATCACGGCGGCGCTCGAAGCGGCGCGCAATCGGTCGATAGAGCTAGGAAAAATTAACACACTGTAATCATCATCCGAATCACGCTAGTCCATTCGGGTACTCTACACCCGATAGGATTGTTATAATATTCGCTTGAGTAACCGCAGCCACGCTAGTCTCATGCGCAGACAATTGACCCGATCGTGGGTGTGTAGCGATCGAGCCACACGGTTGAGGCGAGGGGCTTCATGGCGGCAGAGCAGACGAACCGTCCGGATCTCGGGCAGGTCCAATTTCTGACCGTGGCCGAGGTGGCCGCGATGATGCGGGTGTCCAAGATGACCGTGTACCGGCTGGTGCATTCCGGCGAGCTCCCGGCGGCCCGGGTAGGGCGGTCCTTCCGGGTGCCGAGGGAGGCTGTGCAGGACTACCTGCGCAACGCCTACCACGACGCTGGCTGACGGCCGGTTACCGGAAACACCCCGGACACCCGGCGCCGAAGCCGGTCGCCCGGGTGAGGGGTGCACGGGCGGGGAATCCGGCCAGGTAGACTCGTCCTTTAGTGCCCGCCGGCGCCGTCACCGTGGAGCGTCTCCATGGTCGTCGGTCGCATGGAGCGGCATCAACAAGCCAGCAAACAGAAGGGGTGCCGCCGCGTGGGCTCGGTCATCAAGAAGCGTCGCAAGCGTATGTCGAAGAAGAAGCACCGCAAGCTCCTGCGCAAGACTCGCGTGCAGCGGCGCAAGCTCGGCAAGTGAGCCGGGGCCGATAGCTCAGACCAGCGGATACCGGCCTCAGAGGGCAAATCTCGGGCCCGGCCGGAGTGGGTCGCCGGGCGTGCTGGCGCGCGCGGCGGCGGCCGCCATCCGACAGGTAACCTACGGGTCTCCTCGGGGTAGCCGCACGTAATAGGTGCGTGAATTCGGCCGCTTGCCTTGCCTCGGCCGCCGGCCCGAGTACTAGCATCGGGCGTCGCGGTTCAGGCGGGCGACGGTTCAGGAGATCTTGGTGGGTCCTTCAGTAATCCTGGTGACCGGCGTGAGCCGGTTCATCGGTGCTCACCTGGCTGCCCGCTTGGCGGCTGACCCGAGCATTGACCGGGTACTGGGGGTGGACACCGTTCCGCCGCCCAGGGACCTGCTTCGCGGCATGGGCCGGGCCGAGTTCGTGCGGGCCGACATTCGCAACCCGCTGATCGCCAAGGTGATCACGTCGGCCGAGGTGGACACCGTTGTGCACGCCTCGTTGTCATCCAGCCCGGCGGCATCCGGCGGCCGGGTCGCGATGAAAGAAATGAACGTGATCGGGACGATGCAGCTGCTCGCGGCGTGCCAACGCTCGCCGAGGGTGCGTCGGCTGGTGGTCAAGTCGACCACCGCGGTGTACGGCTCCAGCCCGAGGGACCCGGCCATCTTCACCGAGGCAATGGCGCCGAAGGCGTTGCCGTCCGGTGGATGGGCGAAGGATGCGTTCGAGATCGAGGGTTATGTCCGGGGTTTCGGGCGCCGCCGCCCAGATGTCTCGGTGACCGTGCTGCGGTTCGCCAACTTCATCGGCCCGCGTGTCGACACCTCGCTGACGAGGTACTTCGCCCTGCCGGTCGTGCCTACGGTGTTGGGCTACGACGCTCGGATGCAGCTGCTGCACTCCGAGGATGCGCTGGCCGTGCTGGAGCAGGCGGCCAGGCAGGATCTGCCCGGGGTGTTCAATGTCGGTGCCCCCGGCGTACTGCTGCTCTCTCAGGCGATCCGACGAGCCGGGCGGGTGCAGGTATCCCTGCCGAGCCTGGTGGTCGGCCCGGTCAGCCGCTTCATCCGCGGCGCCCGACTGGTCGACATGACGCCCGAGCAGATGCGTTTCTTGAACTTCGGCCGGGTGGTGGACACCGACCTGTTGCGTGACACCTTCGGGTTCACGCCGAGGTGGACCACCATGCAGGCCTTCGACGACTTCGTGCACGGCCACAACCTTCGCCCAGTGATCTCTCCCGCGCAGGTCCGCGCGGTGGAGCAGGGCGTGATGGCCACCGCGCGAGCCCTACTTTGAGGGAGAACCCCGTGACCGAGGCACGAGTGATCCCATTACACGCCGAGGCATCCCATACCGATCCAACCCGCACGCGGTCGTCGCGCAAGCAGTCGCCCCGCGTCCAGGTCTCCCGCGCCCAGTCGCGCGCTCAGGCCGCCCGGGCCCAGGCGGGCCGCAATGGAGTCCTACGCGAGCCGGTCCGCCCCGGAGCACGTCCGGGCGTGACGCCGCCATCGAAGTCGATACCGCTGCCGGACGCGCTCCAGGAGCCGACCACCGACGAACAGCTGGCCCCGGTCCGGGTGGTACGCCGCCCGGCGGTGGCCGACCAGCGGCCGGAGCCGGCGCCGGCCGGCAGCACCGGGTCTGAGCTGGAGGAACGGCTGTCCGACCTGCTCGGCTTCCTGCGCCGGCGGATTTCCGGGGACTACCACATCGACGAGTTCGGCTTCGACCGCGAGTTCGCCGACCACATCGTGATGCCGGTGTTGCGCCCGCTCTACGAGCGCTGGTTCCGGGTCGAGACCATCGGCATGTCGAACGTGCCGGCCACCGGGGGCGCGCTGCTGGTGGCCAACCACTCCGGCACGTTGCCGATCGACGCGATGATGACCACGGTCGCGCTGCGCGACCACCACCCGTCCGGCCGGCATCTGCGGATGCTGGGCGCTGACCTGTTGTTCCGCACGCCGATGCTGGGTTCGATCTCCCGCAAGGCCGGGCACACCCTGGCCTGCAACCCGGACGCCGAGCGCCTGCTCAACTCCAACGAGCTGGTCGGGGTGTGGCCGGAGGGTTACAAGGGCGTCGGCAAGCCGTTCAAGGACCGGTACAAGCTGCAGCGGTTCGGCCGGGGCGGCTTCGTATCGGCGGCGATGCGCTGCGGGGTACCGATCATCCCCTGCTCGATCGTCGGAGCCGAGGAGATCTATCCGCTGATCGGTGACCTCAAGCCGCTGGCGCGGCTGTTCGGGCTGCCCTACTTCCCGATCACCCCGACGTTCCCGCTGCTTGGCCCGCTGGGCGCGGTGCCGCTGCCGTCCAAGTGGTACATCGAGTTCGGCGAGCCGATTCGCACCGACCGGTACACCCCGAGCGACGCGGACGACCCGATGCTGGTCTTCAACATCACCGACCAGGTCCGGGAGACCATCCAGCAGACCCTGTACCGGCTGCTCAGCCAGCGCCGCAACGCCTTCACCGGCTGACCACGCGGCGGAGTTTTCCCAGCTCAGACCCTGTGAGTGGTATTGGTCGCTATAGCGACCAATACCACTCACGGGTTTTCGGGGTTAGGCGCGGCGGCGGTAGGCCAGGCCGGCGGCGACCGCTCCGGCCACCGCGCCGGCGCCGAGCACCGAGGGCACGCCGATCTTGGCCGCCTTGCGACCGGTGCGGAAGTCGCGGATCTCCCAGCTCCGCGCCCGCGCGATGTCGCGGAGCTCGGAGTCCGGGTTCACCGCGACCGCCGTGCCCACCGCGGACAGCATCGGCACGTCGTTCACCGAGTCCGAGTAGGCAGAGCAGCGGCGCAGGTTGAGGCCTTCCCGGGCGGCCAGCGAGCGCACCGCGTGCGCCTTCGCCGGGCCGTGCAGCACCTCGCCGACCAGCCGACCGGTGTACTTGCCGTCCTCGCTCTCGGCCACCGTGCCCAGTGCCCCGGTCAGCCCCAGCCGGCGGGCGATGATCAGCGCCAGCTCCACCGGGGTGGCGGTGACCAGCCAGACCCGCTGGCCGGCGTCCAGGTGCATGTTCGCCAGCGCCCGGGTGCCCGGCCAGATCCGATCGGCCATCAGCTCGTCGTAGATCTCCTCACCGAGCGACACCACCTCGGACACCGAGCGGCCGGCCACGAAGGACAGCGCACTCTCCCGGCTGTTCGTCACGGTTTGCGGGTTCTCCCGGCCGCCGATCCGGAACTTCAGCTGTTGCCAGGCGAACCCGGCCAGATCCGAGGTGTCGAAGAACTTGCGGGCGGCCAGCCCTCGGGCGAAATGGAAGATGGACGCGCCCATCATCATCGTGTTGTCCACGTCGAAAAACGCGGCGGCGGTGAGATCCAGCGGAACCACCGCACCGGTGGTGTCCCTGACCGCGAGCTCTGGGTCAAGGTTGGCCACCGCGGCGGCCGCCGAGGCCTCGCCGGCGATCTCGGCCGAGGTCGCGACGGGCTGCTCGGCGGCATGCGTCGCCGGTCCAGAATCAGGTGGTACAGCCACCCAACGCCTCCGATCAGCGGGGTGCATCCTTACCCACCCAGACTACTGGGGTCGCGGCGGCGCGGTCGCGGTTCGGGGTGTGGTGTCAGCCGGACGTCTTCGGCCCGGTCGCGGGATGGCTGAGCGGCTGGAGCAAGATCGGCAGCAGCAACGGCAGGTTCAACCCCGGCTTGGGGGTCGACTCGGTGGTGCTCGGCAGCCCGGTGCCCTTGGTGGTTTCCTTGCTGGGCAGCTTGCCCACCCCGGAATCCGAACCACCGGTCAGATCGGACAGGCCGGGCAGCCCGGTCCCGCTGTCCTGCTTCGACTTGTTGTTCTTCGTCGAACCGTCGGACTCGTCCGAGGAGTCGGTTGAGGACCTGCTCGAGTCGGAGGACCGCTCGCCGGAGCGGTCCGAGCTGCTCGGACCGCTGGGCGGCAGTACCACCGTGGTGTTCGGCCCGGTGGTGGACTCCTTGCTGTCGCACAGGCCCCTGGCCGGCAGCGGACCCAGCTGGTCCGACTCGCCGGAGGTGACCTTGTCGCAGCCCTGCCGGTTGCTCAGCGACTGGGCCCTGGTGCGCAGGTCTTCCAGCATCCGCAACGAGTAGTCCGCGTCGGGCTGCGCGCTGGCCGGCATGCTCGAGCGCAGCGCGGACAGCTTCTGCGACTGGGTTTCCGCCCAGTTCGCCAACGCGCCCAACTCGGCGCTGTTCCCCGAGCCGGAGGCCAGCGCCAGCCGGGATCCGGCGGCGGTCTGCTCGTTGAAGCCGGACAGCGCCTGGCTGATGTCCGCGCCCCGGTTGTTGGCCGGGACCTGCTCGGTGTTCAGCTGCTGGACCTCATCGATCCGGGTGGCCGCGTAGTCCAGCTGACGCTGCGCCTTGTTGCCCTGGCCGGGGGTGAGCCCGACCAGCGCCGACTCGGTGGTCTGCTTGACCCCGTACAGGCTGTCACCCGGCAGTGCGTCCTGACTGAACATCGCGCCACCGCCGGTGACCGCGAGCACCATCAGGGCGGCGGCCGCGCTGATCCCGAGCAGGCCACGCCGCTGCGGGCTGGGTGCCTTGCTGGTCGGGAAGCGGTGCCGACCGCGTGCCTGGCCGATGGCGACCACGTTCGAGCGCTCGGCCTCGGCCGGCTCCTCGTCCTCGATCGCCTCGATGATCGGCGTGTCCACCATGGTGGGGGCGTCCTCGAAGGACGGCCGCTCGGTCGCCATGCCGGTCACCGTGGTGGCGGCGGAGTTTCCGGTGCTGGTCTCGTTCGGGGCCGGCAACATGGTGGCGGCCGCTGCCATCACCCTGGCGCGCATTCGAGCGGAGGCATCGGCGTCCGGCGACGCCGTCGCCCGGCTCTCTCGGAGCAGCGCGACCACATCGAGCTCGCGGCGCAACTGCTCGTCACCCGGTGGCACGGCGTCTGCGCCGAAATCCACCGCGGCGGCGAACCGCTCGCTGTCCTGGCCTCCCGAGAACATGTCTCCCGTCCTCACTGCGTCACCGTGCTTCCCCGACCCTGACTTACACAACGAGTCAGCGGACGGAGGGTTACGGGGGTGACGACGTTCATCAGTTCGGGTGATGAGGGGTTTGAATCCCTGCAGGACGTGATCACGGGCGTGGATCGCTGCCCCTGGGAACCCCCGGTCATCGTAGGCCTTCCGGGAGTAGCTGGGCGAGTCGTCGCACTGCCCGGTGCTGCAGCGCCTTGACCGCGCCCTCGTTGCGTCCCATCAGTCGCGCGGTCTCGGCGACCGACAACCCCTGCAGGAAGCGCAGCGCGATGCATTCCTTCTGGTCGGAGTTCAGCTTGGCCACGCAGCGCAGCAGCTCCTCGTGGGTCGCGCCGTCCAGCACCTGCTGCTCGGGCCCGGTGGTGCTCGGCGACAGGTCGGCGATTTCCGACGTCGTCTGCTCGAGCCGGTACCGACTGGACTTCACGTGGTCGAGCACCAGGTTGCGCGCGATGGTGACGAACCAGGCGCCGATGTCCCGACCCTGGTAGCTCACCGAGGCGATGCGGCGCAGCGCGCGCAGGAAGGTCTCGGCGGTCAGGTCCTCGGCGAGCTGGCGGTCGCCCACCCGGAAGAGCACGTACCGGAACACCATTTCGTGGTACCGGTCGTAGAGCTGGCCGAAGGCCTCCTGGTCGCCGGCCTGGGTGGCCCGGACCAGGTCCCAACCGGCCAGCCCGTTGCCGTCGGCGGTCGGACCCTCGCTGCTGGGGGCGGCGGGGGTGGCCAGCTCCTCCTGGTGCTCCGGCACCTCGGGGGTAGGTGGCGGAGTTGCGGTGCTGTGTGAGCGCTGCGCGGCGCGTGGCTCAGTCACCCTCGGCCCCTCGGGGCGCGGTACTGATCGGGTGCGGGCCGGCCCGGCGGGCGGCGGCGCGGCGTTTTCCGGGACCTGCGGCGCGGGACCCTCGTCGGGGCGGGGCCGAGGTAGCACCGGGACCGGGTAACCAGGCCGACGACCGGCCGGTTGACCCGGGTGATTTGCGCGTTGGTCCATGCGCTGGGTGGCGGGGTCCACCCGGGACGAGGCGAGCTGACCACCGACTTCCGCATCCGAGCGTTGCTCGGACCGCAGAAGCCTCGTTGGTCGGAACGGCCGGGTCACGATTCCTGGGGTGGGCTGGTCGGGGCGACCCGGGTCGAGAGAACCAAGACCCGAGACGGGACCGGCGGTGTGCCGGTGACGTTCAGCATGTGGCGCTCCCTCGGGATCGACGGTGCCAGGGTGGCTGGCGCTCAAGCCTGCCCAGCCGGCCGTGGTGGGGAGCATAGGGCCGAACGTGTCAGCGCCTTGAACGCAGCCCCGCGTTCCGCGAATGCAGCCGGTGAACGGCCCCTAACACGCGGTCGGCGCGGCATTTGTGTCGTTCGGCGGTTGGTGGGCGTGTCGCGGCCCGACGAACGGGTGGTTACCGCCGGTGAACGGGATCACCACGGCTGATCGCTCTAGCGAGGTTCCGCCGATCAGCGGCGGCTTCGCAAGTTGAGTGGCCGGCGTGGTCAGCGAGACGCGCGGGGTTACCCGTATGGCGGACGGTGGCGAGGGGCCGCGGCCGGGCGGTCCGCGCGCCGGCGAGCGGTACGCCCGCGCGGCCGGAGCCGGCCCGGCGTGACAGACTGCGGCGTGGCCAGTCAGTCGAACGGGACCGGCGCCGGTGCGGGCACCGGCGGTGGCGCCGGCGAGAGCGTTCTCGCCGGAAATGTGGCCGACCTGGTGGCGACCGCCGCCCAGCGCGGGCCGGATCATCCGGCGCTGCTGGAGCCCGGCTTAGGCCTGGCGCTGAGCTGGTCGGAGCTGGACGCGGCGGTGACCGCCGAGGCCGGTCGGCTGGTCGGCGCCGGCGTTCGACCGGGTGACCGGGTGCTGATCCGGCTCGGCAACGGTGCCCGGTTCTGCATCGCGCTGTTCGGTGCGCTGCGCTCGGGTGCCATCGCGGTACCGGTCGGCGTCCAAACCACCGAGCGTGAGCTGGGCGTGATCGTCGCGGACTGTCAGCCCTCGGTGCTGGTCGCCGAACCGGACGACACCGCCGCCTCGGACACCGCCGGCGCGGCCACGGTGCTCCCGCCGCCCGACCCGAAGTCCATCCCGTCGAGTGGTCAGTCGGCCGATTCGGTGGGCGGTGGCGAAGACATCGCGGTGCTCGGCTACACCTCGGGCACCACCGGGGTCCCGCGCGGCGTGCGGCTGTCGCACCGGGCGCTGCTGGCCAACCGGGTGCAGATCGCGCAGCTGCGGCCGGTTCCGGTCAGCCCGGCCGACCGGGTGCTGCTGCAGCTGCCGATGTTCCACCTCTACGGTCTCGGCGCCGGGCTGCTGCAGGTGTGCTGGGCCGGCGCGACCGGGGTGTTGGTGGACCGGGTCGACCCGGCCGAGGTGGTCGAGGCGATCCGCGCCGAACGGATCACCGTGCTGGCCGGGGTGCCGTCCCGCTACCGGGCCATGCTCGAGCTGCCGGCGGAACAGCTGCGCGCGGCGCTGGTGACCGTCCGGCTGTGCACCGCCGGCGGCGCTCCACTGGCCGCTGACCTGCTGCGCGAGTTCGCCGAGACGACCGGGCTGAGCGTGTTCGAGGGCTACGGGCTCACCGAGGCCGGCCCGCTGTTGACCACCACGCTGGTCGGCGGCCGGCCCAAGCCCGGCTCGGTCGGCCGACCGCTGCCCGGCGGCCCTGGCGTCGCCGGGGTGGAGCTGCGGCTGGTGGACGCCGACGGGTTGGCCGACGTCGAGCCGGACGAGGACGACGAGTTCGACGACGGGGAGACGGACACCGGGTTCGTCGCGGTGCGCGGCCCGAACCTGTTCTCCGGGTACTGGCCGGACGGCGCCGGTGGCCCGGACGCGGATGGTTGGTTCCGCACCTCCGATGTCGGGTTCGTGGACGCGGACGGCGACCTGCACCTGGTGGACCGGGCCAACGACCTGGTCATCGTGAGCGGGTTCAACGTCTACCCGCGCGAGGTGGAGCGGGTGCTGGACGAGCACCCCTCGGTCGCCGAGTCGGCCGTGGTGGGGGTGCCCGACCCGCGCACCGGCGAGGCGGTCAAGGCGGTCATCGTGCTGCGCGAGGGCGCCGAGCTGACCGAGGAGCAGGTGCGGGAACACTGCGCCACCCGGCTGGCCCGGTTCAAAATCCCCTCGGTCGTGGAGTTCGCCGACCAGTTGCCGCGCTCGGCCACCGGCAAGATCACCCGCTTGGCGCTGCGCGGGGAGCGCGAAGCGTGACTGGCGGGTCGGCGCCTGGCTCGGCCGAGGTCACCGTGCTCACCCGGCGGGAGTGCTCGCTGTGCGAGAAGGCCATCGACGCGGTCCGGCGGATCTGCGCCGAGCTGGACGTCAGCTGGCGGCCGGAGGATGTGGACGCCGATCCGGAGCTGCGCGCGGAGTACGGCGACCGGGTGCCGGTCATCCTGATCGACGGCAAGGAGCACGGGTACTGGGCGGTTGAGGAGGACCGGTTCCGGGCGGCGTTGCAGCGGCGGCTTACCGATCGCTAACGGCTGCCGCGCAGACCCCCGCGCAGGCCGATGAGCTGGTACGACTCGGTGTCATGAGCATGGACTCGGGTGTCAGACGTACAGACTGGGCGTCATGAGCACCCTCGCGGTCACCCCGGGCGCCGAGACGTCGACCGAACCCCGGATCCCCGCTGCCGAGGCGGCCGTCGGTTCGGTGCTCGCGTTCGGCGCGGCGCTCGGCGTGGGGCACCTGGTCGCCGGGGTGGTCTCCCCGCTCTCCTCGCCGTACCAGGCGGTGGCCGACGCGGTGGTGCGGATCGCGCCGCCCGCCCTGGTCGAGTTCGGCAAGTCGTTGACGCTGCCCGGCCTGCCGGTCGGCCGGGCGGACAAGTTCGGACTGCTGCTCGGGGTGGGCGTGGTCGTGCTGGCGGTCGCGGTGCTGGCTGGCCTGGCCTCCAGGCGCAGTGCGCGGCCGGGTCGGCGGGTGGTGATCCTGCTGGGTCTGCTGGGGCTGGCCGCGGTGGTCAGCTCACCGGTGTTCACCCTGCCCGACGTGGTCGCTCCGCTCGCCTCGCTGGGCGCCGGACTGTGGACGTTCCGGTGGCTGCACGAGAAGGCCATGGCGCTCGCCGTGGACCGAGCAGCCGCCGTGCGTGCCCGTCCGGACACCACCCCGTCACCCGGCGCGAGCTCGCCACCGGACTTCAGCCGTTCGGACACGAGCCGTTCGGACACGAGCCCGCCGGACACGAGTCCCCGCGACCCGCGTCGCCCGGACGGGGGTCCCCCGAAGGCGGATTCCGACGCGGGTCCGGGTGCGGCCGCCGAACTGTCCCGGCGACGGCTGCTGGTGTCCTCGGCGGTGGTCGGGGCGGGCGCGGCCGGGGCCGGACTCGGCGGCTACCTGCTCGGCGCGGGGGTGGACGTGGCCCAGTCCCAGTCGGCGGTGGCCACCCAGTTGCGGCCCAGCTCGCCGGCGGCGCCCATTCCGGCCGGAGCCGACTTCGCTGCCCAGGGCACCCCCACCTTCCTCACCGCGAACGGGGACTTCTACCGGATCGACACCGCCCTGCGGCTGCCCGCCAAGGCGGCGGCGAACTGGTCGATGAAGGTGCACGGCATGGTCGACCGGGAACTCACGATCAGCTACCAGGACCTGCTCAACCGCCCGCTGATCGAGCGGTCGGTCACCTTGACCTGCGTGTCCAACGAGGTCGGCGGGGACTTGATCTCGACGGCCAACTTCATCGGCGTCTCGCTGCGTGACCTGCTGGTGGAAGCCGGCGTGCGCCCCGGAGCGAACCAGCTGTTCAGCACCAGCCTGGACGGTTTCACCGCCGGTACGCCGACCGATGTGGTGATGGAGCCGGACCGAGGCGCGATGCTCGCGCTGGGCATGAACTCCGCGCCGCTGCCGCTGGAACACGGCTACCCGGTGCGCATGGTGGTGCCCGGGTTGTACGGCTACGTCTCGGCCACCAAG
>DATHIT010000034.1:0-5394 GCA_035489915.1 Pseudonocardia sp.
CGCTGCAGGACTTCCTCCGGGTCGTACAGGGCCGGCCGAGCACCTGGCGGGCGTTGCTCGCCTCCCCCACCGGGTTGCCCGCCGAGGTCGCCGCCCGCCTCGAGCGCGCCAGGGAAGCCACCCTGGAGGTGGTCGAGTCGAGTGTTCGGGCCAGCCTGGGCGCGCGGATCGCCGAGCTGGATACCGAGGTGATCGCTCGGGCGGTACTCGCCGCGGGAGAGGTGGCCGCCCGGCTGGTGCTCACCGCCCCGGAGGAGTTCCCGCCAGCCAGGTTCACCACGTTCACCAGCGCCCTGTTCGGCGCGCTCGCCCGCGCATCCGCCCCGCTGGCGCCCCGGTGAGCCCAACGCGGTCCCGCCGCCGCTACGCCTCCCGGCTACCGGTCCAGGAACGCACCGAGCAGCTGCTGGATGCCGCGCTGCGACTGATCGCCGAGGGTGGGTTCGGCGCGGTCAGCATGCACGCGGTGGCCCGGCACGGCGGAGTTACCAGGCCGGTCGCCTACGACTGTTTCAGCGGCCGCGATGAGCTGTGCGCCGCCCTGATCGCCAGGGAGGATGCCCGCATGCGGAGGGTCTTCGCCGAGGCGGCGTGCGCCGAACGGACCGACCCTCGGCGACTGCCCGCCGACGCGCTGGCCATCTTGCTCGGGGCGGTCCGGGACGCGCCGGACACCTGGCGGTTGCTCTACGTGCCGCTGGACACCGTGCCCGAAGGGCCTCGCGAGCGGCTCGCCTCGACCCGGGCAGAGCTGACCACGGTGATCCGGACGGGGTTCGACGCGTACGCCGCCGCGAACGGCTTCCCGCCGGAGGTGGACACCGAGGTGGCGGTACACCTGCTGCGCGCCGTGGTGGACATGGCCGGTCAGCGGGTGCTGCTCGACCCGGACCGGTACCCCCCGGAGCGGATGACCGCCGCGCTGGACTCGGTACTGGCCGTCTTCAACCCGCCGTGACCCCTCGGCTCAGCCGACCTTGAGCTCGGCGGTGCGCCCGGTCAGCCGCAGGACCAGCAGCACCGCGCAGCCGATGAGCAGCCACACCCCGCCGCCGACCTGCGCGTGGATGTCGGCGTTCCACAGCACGTAGCCGATGATCACCAGCCCGCACGCGGGCACCACCAGGTGCAGCCCGTAGCCGCGCTCCCGCTTGCGCAGCACGTACCAGACGAACACCGACACGTGCAGCAGCAGGAAGGAGAACAGCGCGCCGAAGTTCACCAGCGACGACAGCAGCTGGATCTGCCCGACGAAGAACAACGCGAGCACCAGGCTGACCACCGAGACCAGCAACACCGCGCGCTCGGGCACCTGGCGGCCCGGGTGCACGTGGGCCAGGAACTTCGGCAGCTGGCGATCCCGCGCCATGGAGTAAAGCAGCCGGGAGGTGGCCGCCTGGGCCACCAGCGCGTTCGCGATCGCCACCCCGATCGCCACGGTGATCGCGACAACAACCTTGAACCAGCCGCCGCCGACCAGGTTGGCCACCGTGTAGAAGGCCTCGTTGGTGGCCGTCTCGCCCTCGAACGCGGTCTGGCCGGGTACCAGGAGCGCGGCCAGGTAGGTCTGCACGGCGAAGAGCACGGCCACCAAGGCCAGCGACATGACGGTGGCCCGGCCCACCACCCGGGCGCCGCCCCTGGTCTCCTCGGCCATCGTGCTGATCGCATCGAACCCGAGGAACGACAGCACGGCGATGGACAGCGCGCCGAAGACCAGGCTCGGGGAGAACGACTCCGGGTTGAAGAACGGAGTGAACGTCCACCGCGCGCCGTTCACCCCCCGGGATATCGCCACCGCCGCGAGCACCACGAACAGCGCCAGCACGAGCAGCTGGCCGTACAGGAAGATCTTGTTGGCCCGGGCGGTGGTGTCGATGCCGCGCAGGTTCACCGTCGTGTTGATCAGTACGAAGAGCACCACCCACAGCCACTGCGGCACGACCGGGAGCACCGAGGCGAGCGCGGCGGCGCCCACCACGTAGAGCAGCGTGGGGACGAGCAGGTAGTCCAGCAGGATCGCCCAGCCGGCCAGGAACCCGACGCTCGGATTGATGCCGCGCCCGGCGTAGGCGTACACCGAGCCGGCGATCGGGAACGCCCGGGACATCTCCCGGTAGCTGAACGCCGTGAAGATCATCGCCACGAAGCCGATGAGGTAGACCAGCGGCACCATGCCCGACGAGGCGTTGAACACCGAGCCGAAGATCGAGAACGGCGCGATCGGCACCATGAACACGAGCCCGTAGACGAGCAGGTCGCGCAGGCTCAGCCCGCGCTTGAGTTCCTGCCGGTAGCCGAATGCGCCGAGGTCTGTCTCCGGACTGTTCATCGCCCCTCCACCTCGGCCAGGAAGCCCGCCAGCAGCTCCATGAATGCCGCGCGCTCCTCGACGTGCGGCATGTGGCTGGAGTCTGGGAAGACGTGCTGGCGGACGTCCGGGATCCGCTCGGTGAACGGCCGCACGCACGCTTCGGTCGCCTCGTCGTGCGCGCCGGACACCACCAGCGTGGGCACCGCCATCCGGTCCAGCCGGTCGATGATCGTCCAGTCGCGCAGGGTGCCGATCACGTGGAACTCGGTCGGCCCGTTCATGGTCAGGTACACCGTCGGGTCGGCCTCTATCGCCGCGAACGTGGCCGCGACCTCCGGGGGGTTGGGCACCACGCGGCAGACGTGCCGGTCGTAGAAGACCTCCATGGCCCGCTGGTATTCGGGGTGGTCGTAGCTGCCGTCCGACTCGTGCGCGAGCAGGGTGGCCCGCACCTCGGGCGGCAGCAGCGCGCGCAGCCGGTTGGCCTCGGCGACCCACAGCTCCATCGACGCCGGCGAGTCGGCGATGGTCAGGCTGCGCAGCCCGGCGGGCCGGCGCACCGCGTGCTCGGCGCCCAACATGCCGCCCCACGACTGCCCGAGCAGGTGGTAGCCGTCGAGTACGCCGAGCCCGGCCAGCAGCGAGTCCAACTCGGCCAGGAACAGCTCGGGCGTCCAGAAGTCGGCGCCCCGGTCTGGCAGGCGGGTCGAGCGGCCGTTGCCCAGCTGGTCGTAGTGGATCACCGGGTGGCAGGTTCGCTGGGCGAGGTCGGCGATGGTCAGCACGTAGTCGTGCACGCAGCCCGGGCCGCCGTGCAGCACCACCAGCGGCGCCACGCCTGGGCTTGGCTCGCCGGTGATCCGGTACCAGGTCTCGAACTCGCCGAACGCGACGGTGCCCTCCCGGTCGGCGGGCGCGAGGGTGCGGGCAGTGGTCACGGGGCCCCTCCGACGGGTGACGGTCTGCGCATCCTGCGGCTCAAAAAGGTTCGAAGTCAAGTACCTTTTATTTCTGGATGGGAGGCTAGGGATATGACGCCGACGTCTCCGGAGGGTGGCCTGGAACCGGTCCGGGTCGGCCGCAGCGTCGACGCCGTGGTCGACCGGCTGGTCACCGCGATCGCCGTCGGCGACTTCACCCCCGGCGAGCGGTTGCCGCCCGAGCGCGAGCTGGCCGTGCTGCTCGGCGTCGGGCGCCAGACGCTGCGCGCCGCGCTGGCCCGGCTGCGCGAGGCGGGCTACATCGCCACCAGGCGGGGACGCGCCGGCGGGGCGGTCGTGCAGGAGCGCTGGGGGGCGCTCAGCGACGAGGCGGTGCGCCGCTCGGTGCCCGGGGTGGACGAGCTGGCGGAGCTTTCCGACGTGCGCTGCCTGGTCGAGTCACTGATCGCCCGCACGGCCGCCGAGCGCCGTCGCCCGCACCACGTGGCGGCGATGCGGGCCGCGCTGGATGCGTTCGTGCACGCCGAGGGCGCCACCGCGGTCCGCCGCGCCGACCACGACCTGCACCGCGCCGTGGTCGCCGCCGCCGGCAACCGCCACCTGGCGCGGATGTCCCGGGAGCTACTGGCCAGCTTGAACGTCGGCCTGTCCATCGAGCCCTACAACGAGGTGCTGCTCGCGCTGTCGGTCGACCAGCACCGCGCACTGGTGGCCGCCGTGGCCGCCGGCGACGCCGACACCGCCGCCGCGGTGGCCCGCGAACACTTCACCATCACCACCGACGCCCTCCGCCGCGCCGCCCACCGAGCCGGGAACCTCACGTAGGCCGGGGAGCGCACGTGGCCGGCCGGCTGTCTGGGTTAGCCGCGCCAGGTGTCGTCCTGGGCTAGGACGGTGAGGCGCTGGGTGGCTCTGGTCAGCGCGACGTAGAGCGCGCGGCGGCCGGTGCTCGACTCGGCGACCACCTCGGAGGGCTCCACCAGCACCACCGCGTCGTACTCCAGGCCTTTCGCCTCCAGGCTGCCGGCCACCCGCAGCCGCACCTGGGCCGGGTCGGTGCCGTCCGCCAACTGGTCGGTGAGCCAACCGGCGACCTCGTCCCTGCGGCCCATCGCGGTGATCACCCCGACGGTGCCCTCCACCGCGTCCAGCAGCTCCTCCACCGCGAGCCGACAGGCCGCCGCCAGCTCGGCGGGCCCCACCGAGCGCACCGAGGGCGGCCAGCCGGTGGACCGGACCGGTTTCGGCAGCTCCATCGGAGCCACCTCGTCGCGCACCACCGAGGCGGCCAGCTCGAAGATCTCCGCCGAGTTGCGGTAGTTGGTGCTCAGCTGGAACCGGCGGCGCGCCTTGACCTTGCCCAGCGCCGACTCGCGCGCCTTCTCCGACTCGTCCCGGTTCGGCCAGGAGCTCTGCGCCGGGTCGCCGACGATGGTCCAGCTGGCGTACTGACCTCGGCGGCCGAGCATCCGCCACTGCATCGGGGACAGGTCCTGCGCCTCGTCCACGATGACGTGGCCGTAGAAGAACTCCCGGCCCCGGCGGCCCTCGCCGCGCTCCCCCGCCATCACCCGCAGTTCGTCCAGCAGCGCCGCGTCGGCCACCGACCAGTCCGGTTCGACGCCCTCGCCGTCCCGTCCGGCGGCTGCCCGGCGCCAGGACGTGGACAGCGCCGCCACCTGCTCGGCGGACAGCCCCCGACCGGCCACCGAGGCCAACCGGGCGGAGTCGCCCAGCCAACTGAGTACCTCGGTCGGGCGCAGCTGCGGCCACCACCGGTCCAGGAACGAGTCGAACTCGGAGCGGTCTCCCAGGTCGGCGACCAGGGGTTCGCGCCGGGGGCTCGAGGAGGGGTCGCCCGGGTCTCCCGCCGCGCGCCACAGCCCATTCAGCAGCGCGGCGGCCGCTTCCTTGCGGGCCCGGTTGGGGGTGACCCGCTGCCGGTGCACCTCCCGGCGGATCTCGCTCAGCGTCGCCGCGTCCAGCCGCAGCACCTGCCCCTGGTAGACCATCCGCAGCTCGGTGGGCACCGACGGCGGGTCCAGCGCCAGCGCCGCCTTGAGGATCCGGCGCATCCGCCCGGAGCCCTTCAGCTCGGCCAGCGCCGGCGGGTCCAACCGGGACGCGGTCACCCCGTCC
>DATHIT010000035.1:0-17362 GCA_035489915.1 Pseudonocardia sp.
GGACGTCGTCGCTGGCCTCGACTCCCGCTCCGACCTGACCAAGATGACTCCAACGGAGTTCGAGCACTTCGTTCGGCAACTCTTTGAGGCCCGTGGACTGGAGGGCTGGACGACGGATCGGGTCGGCGATGACGGCGTCGACGCTGTTGTCGAGAACCGCGACCCAATCGTCGGTGGGCTGACGATTGTCCAGGCGAAGAAGTACACACGAGTGCTGGGTGTGAACCACATCCGCGAGCTCGTTGGCGCGATGGACGAGAAGCGCGCCGGCCGCGGCATCCTCGTCACGACGTCCTGGTTCGCCTCAGGTTGCTGGACGAAGGCCACCGAGAACGGCAGGGTCGAACTCATCGATGGTCCGCGTCTTCGGTGGCTCTGTCAGGAGCACCTGGGGCTGGACGTGCTCGTGGCACCGCCGGTCGGAGGTACCACTACGTGGAGCCCGCCTGCACCCTCGTGAAACGCGGTGTGCCGCCGAACCACCGCGCGCCCTACCGCGAGATCCCACAACCCACCCGACTCCGCCAGTACCCGCCGTGCAACGTCGAGCAGGATCGCTTCGTACTCGAATTGCATCACCCCGGACCTCGCCGGGTCCGGTCGGGCTGCCGACGACGCCCGATGGCCTCGACAGCGGCCGTAGCTGCGATGTCCGGCCGCACGCGGTGATCTCGGGAGTGCGCTCGGGCGCGCGAGCCGAGCAAACGAGCCTCTCCGCGGGCCCGAGCCGCGCCCGAGAGGATCGGGAGTCGACAACACCGGTCGACATCGATCGACACCGATCAGCCGCATACGCCCAGATCAGACGGCATATTGCGTCCCTCGCCGGCAGTGCGCGACATCGACCGATACTCGTGTGAGCGACCTTTTAATCCGCGGGTTCGGGGTTCGATCCCCCGGGGGCCCACCACGCTTGACCAGCACAAACGCTGCCCATTAGTGATCATTAATTGATCAATGGGGATCAATTTGGCGGTGAATACTACATCTGACGTGGGGAAACTGGTCCTAGTCGGCGCGATCGAGGCTCGATCGAGCGCCGGGGTGACTCCCTGCGCGTGAAGGTGTACGCCGGTGTCGACCCACACCGGGCGCCGGATGTATCTGACGGAATCGACCACGGAGATCGAGGAGACCACCGTGGAGGGATACCGCGGCTACATCGAACGCACTATCAGGCCCGCGCTTGGAGATGAGCTGGTGGAGCGCGTCGGCGTGAGGGTGTTGGAAAACCTCCACGCGGATCTGAGGCGGTGTAACCGGCGGTGCAGCGATGGCGATCCTGCTGTCGACCACCGCACCGGCATGCCCCACGGGTTTCACGGCACGGGGGTTAACCGAGATCGGTGATCGCGCCGGAATTCAGCACTTGCGCGCTGCGGCCTGCTCCCGGGGGCTACTCAGTTCCCAGTGGCGGGTGGGCCGAGTAGATCCAGGAACGGGCCGATCTGGTGCCCGTCCTGAGCGGAGTGACGAAACGGGCGATCCAGGTTCACCGTGTAGCGGTTGCGTCGCCCGACCCGGGTGTGGGCCACGTAACCCGCCGTCTCGAGGTCGGCCACGATCGCCTGAACGGTGCGCTCGGTAACCCCGACCACCTCGGCCAGATCCCGCATCCTGGCGTCGGGATCTTGGGCGATCGCGACCAGGGCGCGCCCGTGCGCGGTCAAGAGCGTCCAGCCGCTTTGGTCCTGAGCGTGAGACATCGCCCTGATTCTAACCCCGCGAGTCATAACCCGCGAGTCACAACACGCGAGGTTCAACGTACGTTTTTATTGACGTATATCCGTCGGTCGGCCTACGCTGCCAGGCGGTGGTCACGCACCTGTGGATGAGAGGCCCGCGATGACGATCAGCCCTTTCTCCGCATCATCGGAGAAGTCCCGTGTCTGGCGGAACACCGACGGCGAGACCGACCTCGAGATGCCCGGATCGGCGCCGCCCGAGCCGCTACTGCGGGTGATTCCGACGCAGTTCGGCGTCCACGCGATCGTGATCCTGGTCGGCGAGATGGATGCGAGCAACGCCCACACCGTGCGCGAGGTCGTCGCCCACTGTCTGGCGCGGAAACCGGGCACCCTCTCGCTCGACCTCAGCGGCCTCACCTTCTGCGGTGGGGGCGGGATTCACAGCCTGGACTGGGCACTGCGGCGGGCCGAAGCCGACAACGTCGAGTTCCGCATCGTCGCCCCTGCTCCCTGGTTGTGCCGCGTGCTCACCGCCATCCAGGACCACGACCTGCTGGCCGCTACTTCCGACCCACCTCCACCCGCGCCTGCGCCACCCACTGACTGGCCGGCCGGAGCAAGGCCATGATCGAGTACCTGGGGCGGGAGCTGGCTCAGCGGATGAGCGAGCTCGCCGTACGGCTGCAGGACGCAGACAACCGTGATGGCACGCTACGCGCGATCGTTCACGGCGCCCTCGATCTGGTCCCTGGCACGAGTTGGGCCGGGATCTCCCTGATCCAGGGCAAGCGGGTCACCGTCGAAGCGTCCAGTCACGACCTGGTCGTCGAGCTCGACCAACTGCAAAGCGACTTCGGCGAAGGCCCGTGCTTGAACGCGATCCGCCAACAGCGCACCGTCCGCGTCATCGACCTCGCCAAGCCGGGCCAACCATGGCCGCGCTTCGCGGCTACCGCCGTCGAGCGCGGGGTACGCGGCATGCTGTCGCTGCGGTTGTTCGTACGCCGGGAAACCCTGGGCGCGCTCAACCTCTACGCGGCCCAACCGGACGCCTTCACCCCAGACGCGGAGATCCTGGCGGACCTGGTCGCCCAGCACGCCGCGGTCGCCCTCGCCGGGGCCACCCACGAACACCACCTCAATGCCGCGCTGGTCAACCGCGACGTGCTCGGCCAGGCCAAGGGCATCCTCATGCAGCGCGACGGGCTCACCGCACTGCAAGCCTTCCAACTACTGGTCAGTGCGTCCCAGGACACCAACATGAAGATCGCCGACGTCGCCCGCTGGCTGATCACCGAAACCGGAAACAATGCCCGTGACCAGCGATCCACCAGGTGCTCCAGGCCGCCTTCCCAGTCGCGGCCGGCCACGACGGGCAGCTTGGCCGGGCAGAGCGCGAGCCGGCCTCCTTGGTGAAGTGGTCTCGAATCGCCGATGCTGGTGCTGACCGGTCGACCATCCTGCAGATGGCGGAGGTCATGCACGCGACTGTGATCGAGCTGAACACTGGCCGGCCGGTGGCGGGCGCTGGGGGTGCGGAGGGCGCTCGTTGTCCGCGAGATCGACCGGCACAAGATCATTCGAGTAATGCGGCGTCGGCGCTAGGGGGATCACGATGGGTGCGAGCTGCTGCCCTCGGGGGCGTCTATAGCTACTCCAGCGACGAACTGTGCTTCTCTGGCCAGCTGTTTCGCCTGGTGCACCCGCAAAGCCGGAATCTTTTAATCCGCGGGTTCGGGGTTCGATCCCCCGGGGGCCCACCCTTTGACCAGGTCACGATCCCGATGCTTCGGGCCCCCAAGATCACGGGTCCCTTTTGGGCTCGTCGGGCTCCTCGGCGAACATCTCCTCCAGGACGTCGGCGGTCTGGCGGCCTCTACCTCGGAACCGATGGCCAGCCGCCGGCGCTTGAGCATGATCACTGCCCAGCTCGGAAGCGGGACCAGCCGCTCGCCCTTCGCCCCGATTTAGTCGACGACAGCCGCAGCAGGCCGACCCCGGTGCGCCGCACCAGCCGCCAGCACACATCCACCGTGGACTCGTGCAGGTCGACCTCGGACCAGCCGATCGCCAGGCACTCCCCGATCCGGCAGCCGGCGGCCAACATCATCAGCGACAGGTCCTGCGGCGGCGCGGGCCGGCCACGCCGGCCCGCCGGCCACCCCTCTACCTCCGGCCCGGGGCAGTCGCGGCCAGGCTACCCGGCCTGTCCCACCGAGAGCGGCCAGAGTCTAGAGAGCCGATGCGACGTAACGCTACGACCCGAACCGCGAGCGCAGGCTACCCATCAATGCGCTCAGCGATCGTCGGCTGACCAGGACCGGTCAGTTCGGTTGCCACTCCACGACGTCCAGCGAGAGCCATGAGCAGCGATTCGGCCGGCCCTTCGACGACGGGCCCTTTGCCTACGCTCCAGTCGAGGTCTGTGGCGACCAGCGTCAGGCCGCCGATTCGCTTCGACGCGCCGATGGGTGGCGCAAAACGAGCGAAGTCCAAGACCACGCGCAGCCGGTCGACAGGGACCTCGCGGGGAAGGCCGAGCGGGCGGCGGATGTCCTGATGGTGGATGGTGGCGTCGGTCAGCGCGAGCCTCCCCCCGAAACCTGTCGTGAGGCCTCGTGGCCGCTCATGTTTTCGAGCTAGCGCCAGGAGCTCGTCGTGACTGTGCTCGGCGTAGGTGGCGACGCCGGCGGCGTTGACGCGACCCAACAGAATCCCGCCACGAATGAAACGACTGACGAGCCCGGACAGGCTGAGTTCGTCGTAACTGAACATGTGGGCGACGACGTCACGGACACGCCAGCCGGCGCACAATGAGGGCTCCTCCCACTGCGCCGGCGTGAGAGTGGCGAGTAGGTCAGTCAGCTCGGCACGTTCGGCTTGAGCCAAGCTCATCACGTGTACGGGGACGGCCACGAGCAGGCACCGTAGCGGGCGCGGCCAAATACGGACAACGCCAATGCCTCCGGCGGTCGGGCGCCGCCCGAACCCGGCACCGCTTCGGAGATCAGGGAGAGGGGCGGGTCGGCGGCGATCCCCTCACGGCGCGCCGAGGGCGGCCAGGCAGGGCGGAACCCGCGCCGGTCATTAGGAGATCACCACCAAGGCCGGAGCGCTTCGGAGAAGAGCAAGATCACGGGACCCTTTTGGGACACAAAATCCCCGCTGATCACTCCGAAACGACCACAGTCGACCTTGCGTCCGATCTAGTGTCGGCCCAGGTCAGCAGGGGTGTCCGTAGACAATCGCGACCATGGGATCAGACTCCGCGGGTTCGGGGTTCGATCCTCCGGGGGCCCACTCAGGAGAAACTGAGCTTCACTGCTCTGACCTGCAAGTTTGTGCATCTTGCGTCGACTGGGACCCGACGCATCCCACAGCCGACCATGGTTTCGCGAGCCCGAGAGGACAAGATCAGGACGCGACACCCCGCGCAGTTCGTGACCGGCTCGCCGCGCAGCTGTCCGCCTAGCAAGCCTTCGACTCCTCGATCACCCACGCCAGATACACCGCGCTGCCCCCGGTGATCGGAACCGCCACCACCTCAGGGGTGTCATAGTCGTGGTGGGCCTTGGTGTGATCGACCAGCGCGGCCGCCCGGTCCGACGTCGTTTTGATCTCCACGCGCCACTCGGGCTCGGTCTGTACCGCGCCTTCCCACCGGTAGACGCTGGTGATGGGGCCGACGATCTGCGCGCACGCCCCGAGCTTCGCGTCGATCACACCGGAGGCCAGGGCCCGTGCCTTTCCTCGCTGTCGGTCGTGGACATGACGATCAAGTGCCGGCCATATCGGCGAAGCCTACGCGGTCCGCCGAGTGATCCGACGGTCTGAGCCTGCTGGCAACGACTTGGGCAGCCAAGCGTGGCGACGAAACTTCTCACGGACGAATTCTGCGAATCTGCGTGGTATTCAGCAGCCGTCGATCGTTGTACTCCACGTAGGACGGCGAGAAGGCATCAGCAGGGCAAAACAGGCACCCTGGTCGAGCCGAGCAGCACGCCGATCACTAGCGCCCGCGGCAGCGGCACCACACGGTCTCTAACGGTTTCTGGGGATTGCCACGAGTACCGGTGTCCCCCGCGCCACTCGGTCGGGTTGCCCCTCGGCGTGGGGCGGGTGACGGTGGTGTGCGCTGGATGGAGAATCCTGCTCCGGAATCCTATCGGGAGGACATCCCATGCTGGCCATGATCGCCGCGCTGCTGTTCCTGATCGCGTTCATCGTCGAGTTGTTCTACTACACCAGCCTTGACACGTTGTTGATCACGGCCGGGTTCCTACTGGTGGCGCTTTACCTCGGGGGCGTGGGGCCTCGAACGGTGCGGCGTTTCTGGTGACATGACGCCGATCGAGGGGCCACCGAGCTGATGCGTGGACTGACGGGCAAGGTCGTCGTGGTGGCGGGCGTTTGCCTTGTCGCACTTTGCGAATCTGGCTGGCGCCGCCGGGGGAGCGGGGGCCATGTGGTGGCCCAAGGACTGTTCAGGATCAATGAAGTGTTTGACGCGGGTCAGGTGCCACTCACGACTGGCGGAGCCGTATCTGGGAGTAGCCCGCGACGGTGCGGTAGTGCTCCAGCGGGTCGTCGTCCGAGGAGAGTGCCAAGGCCAGGGCTCGGGTGTCCAGGATCGCTTGGCCGGCGCCGTTGGAACCGCGCGGCACCATCGGGTGACCGGTCGTCAGCCGTCCTGACCAATGATGGCGGTGACGCGGATCTCGACGCGCATCCCTCGGGGCGTCGCTGATCCTGTTCCTGCTCGGCGACCAAATGTGGGACCAGCTCCGCCACGGGAAGACCCCAGCACGTCCCGAGGTCCCGGCGCCGTAGACGCGCGGACATGCGGTTGAGTCGGCGGAACATGGTCTATCCGGGGACTGTTCGCTTGACTGATGTTATGAACAACAGTACGTCGGGGTACTGGAGCGGACCGGCGCAGAACCGGCCGCCGGCAGCACCACCATCTGTCCGACGAGCATCTGCAACTCTCCGACGCCCGCTGCTCATGGCCGCAACGGTCACGACCGGCCTGATGGCGGGGATGTTCTTCGCCTTCTCCTTCTCGGTGATGCCGGGGTTGGCTCGCGTCGACGACCGCACCTTCGTAGTCGCCATGCAGCACATCAACGATGCCACCAACGAGAGCGCGATCTTCGGGTTGACGTTCAGCGTCGCGCTTGTCCTGCTCGGTGCCGCCGCGGTCGTCCACTACCGGCTCGGGTTGCGTACCGCGACGTGGTGGATTCTCGCGGCGCTAGCGCTCTATGCCATCGCTCTCGGAATCACCGGGGCGGTGCACATCCCGCTGAACGAGACGCTCGACGCGGCCGGGAATCCCAGCGAGGATGAACTCGCCTCCGTCCGGTCCGACTTCGAGAATCCCTGGAACAGCGCGCACATCACTCGAACCATTACCGGCACGCTCGCGCTCGCCTGCCTCAGCCTTGCTGGATCCGCCCGCAATCGCACCCGTCCTCGGATCGCCTGAACCCGGGCGGCCGAGCCGCCGAAGCTATTTGGACCGGGGATCGGTGGGGTTCATGCCGGTCATGATGGCGTCGATGTCGGCTTGCCCGGTGACTACCTGGTGGGCCAGCTCGACGAGTTTGAGGTGGTGTGATCGGGCGTGCTGGCGGAGCACCGTGAAGGCTTGGTCCACGTCGAGGTGGCTGCGTCCAGCGAGTACGCCCTTGGCCTGCTCGATGACGGTGCGGCTGTTCAGCGCGCCCTGTAGTTGTTCGGCCAGTACCTCGCTGCGGTGGATGGCGCGTTCGGACAGGATGCCGATGGTGGCCACGTCGGCCAACGCTTGGGCCAGGCGCAGATCCGTGTCGGGAAGCGGACCGGGCCGGTTGGCGAACAGGTTCAGCGCTCCGATGATCTCGGTGCGCAGCCGCATGGGCAGCGCGTGCACCGATGCGAACCCAGCCTCCGTGGCGCGCGGCGCGAATCGGGGCCAACGTTCGTGTGCTTGCTCCATGTCGGTGACGGTGACGGGCGTACCGGTGTGCAGGCAGTCCAGGCAAGGACCGTCGTCGGTTTGCAGTTGGAACAGCTCAAGCAGTCGGGTTTCCCCGGTGGAGGCGGCCACCGGTGCCAGTTGGCCGCGCTGATCAGACAGCAGAAGCCCAGCGGCATCGACCGCAAGCAGCTCGACGCAGACGTCGGTCAGCCGGTACAGAAGATCCATCATGTCGTAGTCGTCGACCAGGGTGTCGGCGAGCTCGACGAACGCCTCGGCCAGGATTCGTTCCCTGCTCATGCCCGTACCTTTGTTCCGGCGGTTTGCTTCGCGGCGGCGTGTCGCGGCCTCATCAAGTGTCCTCCTGGTCCGCACCGAAAGCAGGCCCCGCATTCGGGCAGAGGGCGAGCCCACTGGGCGGCCGGCGGTACTCAGCGCCGTTGGCGGTGACCGTTAGTCGGTCCCACCATGCCGTTCCGCGACGGGCGCGTGTCCGTCGCGGGGTCTGTGGGTACCCCGCCCCGTCGGCGGTCATCTCCGACCATTGGTGGGTGCCAGGGGCACGCGACCGAGCAAACAACCGAGCGCATGGGGCGCAAAGATGGAAGACGCAGGTAGCAGCGAACAAGCACCACGGACCGAATTCGTTCACCAATTCTGGCCTGCTGAACCAGACCAGCTCCCGGGCATCCGCTCGGAGGTACGCCGCTGGTTGGCGCCGCTACCGCTCACTGTGCAGGCGCGGCTCGATCTCCTGCTGGCCGTCAGCGAAGCCGCTACGAACGCCATCGAGCACGCCTACCCGCCGGACGCTGCCCGGGAGAGTGTGGAGGTGAGCTTCTGGACCGATCCGCTCACGGTCAACATCGAGGTCGTCGACCACGGAAAGTGGCGGACGCCCTCGGCGCAACCCAATGGCCGGGGACTGGGCATACCGCTCATGCAGCGCCTCGTCGACTCGGTGATGATCCACTTAGATGGCCGGGGAACCCGGGTGCTCTTCACCCACGCGTTGCCAGGGGCGGCGCGGCAACTTCCGCCCGGCTTCCACTTACCCACCTCACTCGAACTCCCGCACATCGGCGGCGAACCCAGACCCGACCGGTAACCGCTCAAGCCTTCCTTGTGCGCCTTCGCCGCTGGCGCCACGCCGACCAGCATCGCAGGCCCCCGCGGCCCAGCGCCGAATAATTCATTTGGACACGGCGGGTTGCGCGAGTCGCGGAGACTCAGTAGCGGACGTCGCTTTGCGCCAGTGGCGGATAGACGGTGGACGTCTCACCGTCGACCGTGGTGCCCGCGAATTGCAGCATCGCCTGTTGTGCGCCGTGCATCGGTGCCGGGTAGTTCAAGGTCGGGGCCGAGACCTCATCCAGCATGTCCAGGTGTTCGGGGGTGAGGGGTACCTCCAGGCCGGCGAGGTTGTTCTCCAGGTGGTCCACGCGCCGGGCGCCGAGGATGGGCACGATGGTGCCTTCGCGGGCGCGCAGCCAGGCCAGCGCTACCGCCGCCGACGTGGTCCCGAGCTCGTCGGCGACCGTGGCGACGGCGTCGATGACGGAGTACTCGTCCTCGCTGGGACCGCCGACGAAGGCCATACGGGCGGAGTCGGTGACCTGGGTTCCGCGCCGATATTTGCCGGACAGGAAGCCGTTCTTGAGCGGGCTCCACGGGACCAGCGCCATGCTCTGATCGAGTGCGAGCGGCGCGAGTTCACCCTCGACGGTGCGGGCCAGCAGCGAGTACTCGACCTGCAGCGCGATCAGCGGGGTCCAGCCTTTCAGCAGCGCCGTTGTCTGGGCCTGTGCGGTAACCCAAGCCGGCGTGTTGGAGAAGCCGATATAGCGGATCTTGCCGGCCCGGACGAGGTCGTCGAGGGCGCGTAGGGTTTCCTCGATCGGGGTGTGCTTGTCCCAATTGTGCAACCAGTACAGGTCGAGGTAGTCGGTCTGTAGGCGGCGCAAGGTCTGGTCGAGCTGGGCGATGATCGACGTGCGGCCCGCGCCGCCACCGTTGGGGTCGCCGGGGAAGAGGTTGGCGAAGAACTTCGACGCCAGCACCACGTGCCCGCGTCGCCCGGGCCGGGCGGCGAAGAAATCGCCGAGGATCTTCTCCGAGTGGCCGTTGGTGTAGAAGTTCGCCGTGTCGATGAAGTTCCCGCCGAGGTCCAGGTAGGTGGCCAGGATCTTCTCGGATTCCTCGACGCTGCATCCGGCGCCCCCGGGTTCTTCCCCGAAGGTCATCGCGCCGAGGGCGAACGGGCTGACCCGCAGCCCCGACCGGCCGAGGGTGAGGTAGTGATCGAGCGGCATGAGCGTGCTCCTGTGCGTGTCCGAATGGCCCCGGAAATGGGTACTGCCATCGAAACGCCCGCCGGGTGGTCCTCGGTAGACCGATGGGCGCGAGGTCTTGCCCAATCCTCTCGACTTCGCACTGATCGGGCTTGCCATGCCCCAGCTGGGATGCTTCCGTGGAGTGTGCGCACCACCCCTGGCCTGCTGGACGAGATCCGCGGCCTCATCGCGGCCCATGCCCGACCAGACCTGCAGACGTCGATCGACGGGTTGCTGTTGTCGAAGGTGCAGACGGCGCCGCCGGACTATTCGCTGACCGAGCCGCTGCTGGTCGTCATGGTCCAGGGCGGGAAACGCCTCCTGCTCGGCCACCAGGTCTATGAGTACCGGGCGGGGCAGTGCCTGGTGGTCACCGCCGCCCTGCCGGTCACCGGCCACTACATCGATGCCAGCTCACAGGCCCCCTCCTTGGCCATGGGGCTGGTGCTGCGCCCGACCGCCATCGCCCCGCTGCTGCTGGAGGCCCCGGACGGACGGCGGTCCCGGACCACGGCCGGCACACCCGCGATCGCGACCGGCGAGGCCGGCGTCGACCTGCTCGACGCCGTGGCCCGAATGCTGCGACTGCTCGACCACCCCGCGGACGCTCCGGTGCTCGCCCCGCTGATCGAGCGGGAGATCCTCTGGCGGCTGCTCACCGGTCCGCACGGCGGCGTGATCCGTCAGATCGGTCTGGCCGACAGCGGCCTGTCCCACGTCAGCCGGGCGATCAGGTGGATCCGCGACAACTACGCCGAACCGATGCGGATCTCCGACCTCGCCCGCTTGGCTGGGATGAGCCCGTCAGCGTTTCACCGGCATTTCCGCGCCATCACGGCCATGAGCCCCCTGCAATTCCAGAAACGCATCCGGCTCCAGGAAGCCCGGTCCTTGTTGGCCGCCCGCCCCGGCGATGTCGCCGGGGTAGGACATCTCGTCGGCTACGACAGCCCCTCGCAGTTCAACCGCGAATACCGCCGCCTGTTCGGCGCCCCACCCGGCCAACACGCCGCAAATCTCCGCGCGGACACCGGCCCACCCGACTTCCAACACCTGCCCTGACAGCTGACTGGCCGGGCACCCGGCGGGGACCAGCGGGGGCGTCCCGTCATCCGAGGCTAGGGACGGGGACCGGGGCCGAGCCGCGCCGAAGCGACTCCGCTCCGGCCACGCCGACCAGCGATGCCGACACCGCCGCGCGCACCGGCACCAGCGGTTCGGCGCCGTCCTCGATCGTGGCGCGGACGGCGGCCAGCACCGCGGCCGTCCCCTCGGCGGCGCGCTCTACCCGCTCGCCGGCAAGCACCACGGGCGGCGGAACGACGACCTCGTCTCGAGCCTCGCCGCCCACGCTGGCCCACGGCTCGCCCCGGATTCGCACGGACCAAGCGTCCTCGCCTGGTGCTCGCACGTTCTCGACCAGGCCGCGGTCTCCCCGGACCGAGAGCCAGCTCCAGTGGCTGTCGGGCTCTCCCTGGAGGAAGCCGTGCCGGGCAGGCCGTGCAGGTAGTCCGCCTCGATCAGCTCGACCTGCCCGATCTCGTGGTGATCGACCAGGTCGCGGATCAGTCTGACGTGCGGCAGGCAGACGTAGTTCTCGGCGAACGAGTAGCTCGCCCGCGACGCGTCGGCGGCGGCGATCAGCCGGCTGCCTTCGGCCTCGCTCGTGCAGGCCGCGGTCTCGGACAGTACGTGGACGCCGCGTTCCAGGAACGCGATGGCCAGTGGTGCGTGTGTGTCGAAGTCGTCGGCCAGGACGACTCCGTCCAGGCCGAGATCGAGTAGGTCCGCCCAGTTGTGGGAGCGGGTCGGGACCTCCTCGGCCGCTTCGAGCCGGGCACGGTCGAGGTCGCAACCGGCGACCACCTCGAGGCCAGCCCGGGTGGCCCACCGGGCGAGGTGGCGCCCCTGCCCGAGCCCGACGATACCGATACGAGCGCGACCGGTACGAGCACGAGTGGCGGGGTTGGTCATGTGGGACAGGATGCCTGCTCCCGCCAGGGAAGTTGATCGAGTTTCGACGCCCGGGCCCGCCCAGCCCTGAGGTCAGTGTTGCTGGTCAGCCCATTCTTGTTTCAGGATGCTGAACACTTCGGAGTCGCGCCAGCCGTCGCGGATCAACATGGTCTGTCGGAGCGTGCCTTCATGGGTCATGCCTAGCTTGCGGAGGACCCGGGCCGAGCCGACATTGCGTGGGTCGCAGGTGGCATAGATCCGGTGCAGGCCTAGCTGCGCGAAGCCGATCGTGAGGAGTTCGTGCCCGATCAGGGTGCCGAGGCCACGCCCCCACAGGTCGGGGTGGAGTCCGTAGGCGATCTCACCTTGCCGGTGGTCGCGGTTGCGGATCCACAGGTCGCCGGTCCCGATGGGCAGCCCGTCGTGGTTGGCGATGTAGGGAAACCGTGTTTGTGGGGACTGTGTCCACGCTGCCGCGGCGTCGTCGACGAACGCTCGTGAGGCCTCCGGGGTGTTGGGCCCCCACGGCTGGTAGCGGCAGAACTCTGGCCGGCTCGCCCAGGTGTGCACCGCTAGACGGTCGTCGGTGTGCACCGGGCGAAGCGTCAGCACCACCCATTCATACCGCGCGCGTGGTTCGCAATCCTCCCGAGCCGTTTCGCCGAGTGGCAACTCAGTCGGCCCAGGCCCGTGATCAAACCGGACTGGCTTGCCACTCGCCGCGCGACGCTGCTCAGGTCCTCTTGCGTTCGCTGCTTGCCACTGGCTGAACACACGTAGTGCGCGGAGCGGCGGGACCGGGGGATCAGCGGCCAGTGCCTGGCCGAGTGGGACCACCGGCCCGAGCCTTCCGGCGGTCGGCCTTGCCCCTTCGAGCGCGGTGCACCGATATGCCGATCGAGACGGCGATAACCAAGAACAGGCCGATGATCAGCGTCACCGCCGCGGCGTGCTGAAGCAGCCAGACGAGGGCGCCGATCGCCATGGCGCCAATTACGATGCCCACGATTGCCCGCAGGCCGTCGCGGAGGCCGGACGGTTGCTCAGGGCTCGGGCCCCGGTTGTTGCGGATGCCCTTGATTGCGTCGGTGATGAACTCAGTGGTTCGGTAGTAGCGCCTCACGCCACTCCAGCGTGACGATCAAGCTATTCGTTACAGCCCCTCGCGCCTCGTCAGCACCACGTCTGGTCGGCGGAAACCGCCGGTCAGGACGGTTGTGAGTCGGGTCGTGGCCGATGATCGCGCGGGCGGAGCAGTGCAGCGCGGCGATCACCTCAGCGATCTCGCTCATGACATAGTGGCGCGGTGCCGTTGGTCTCAGTCCTGACGCCGACCCAAGCCCACAACGCCGACCACATCGAGGCATTGTGGAATTCGCTGAAGGGCCAGGTGCTTCCGCCGGGCTGGGACTTCGAGTGGCTGGTCCAGGAGGACGGCGTTCGGCCGGCCGTGCGGGATTTGCTGCCCGATGAGCCACGCATCCGTTACGACGCGCTCGGCGTGCAACTGGGTGGCGCCGCGACCCGCAACGTCGCCCTGGCCCGGGCGACCGGCGAGCTCATCGCGGGAATGGATCATGACGACTGGTATGAACCGGGGGGATTGGCCGCGCTGGTTCAACCGCTGACCGAGGATCCGGCGATCGCGTGGTCGTGCGGCCAGATCCGATGGCAGAACCCGGATGGCTCCAGTTGGGTGAAGCCCGACGTGTTCCCGCCCGGCCGCATCGAACCTGCCGTGATCGCCGAGACGTTCGTGCGTACCGACGACTTCCCGTTTCCCGCCGCTGTCACCACCTACCGGCGAGCCCACCTCATCGCTCACGGTGGCTGGCCCGCGGTCGCCAGGTCTACCGATGCGGTCCTGCTCGCCGCGTTCTCCACGCACTGGCCCGGGGTCTGGGTGGATCGGGTCGTCGGCACGTACCGCCGCTGGCCCGCCCAGCACACCGTGCAGCCCGCCGACATCGCCATCCGCGACGTACCGCACGTCCGCGGCGTGATCGCGCAGCGGTTCGCCGCGGAACGGGCACTGACCGGCGGGTAGTCGGCTGCGCGGCACGCGAGGACTGAGGCGCTCGGGCCCCGTCGCGGTTGTTAGACCCATTGCATTTTGTAGACCGTTCTCGGCGGCCGCGTCCGCGCCGGCCTACGCTGACCGTGTACGCCGCACGGCTGTCGAGTGAAACGGGTGCCAACGCAATGCCGTACGACTTCGAAGTTCTCGCCCGGGCGATCCTGGACGGCGCAGCGGACGCCATCATCGCGGCGGACCGGGACGGCATGATCACGCTGTGGAACCCCGGAGCGGAACGCATCTTCGGTTACACCGCGGCCGAGGCGGTCGGCCAGTCGCTGGACCTCATCATCCCGGAGCGGCAGCGCCCCGCCCATTGGCGGGGGTTCTCCGAGGTGATGCGGACCGGCCAGAGCCGGTACGGCACGGGCGACCTGCTGAGCGTGCCGAGCATCCGGCAGGACGGCCGGCGCATTTCGATCGAGTTCACCATCGTGCCGCTGAAGGACGCCGAGGGCAGGATGTCAGGGATGGTGTCCATCCTGCGCGATGTCACTGCCCGCTTCGAGGAGCTCAAGACCCTGCGCCGGAAGCTCGCCGCGCCCCAGCCCCAGTAGGCGTCCGGACGGCTGACCCTCCGACAGTCATACGCCGAGATGGATATGAAGATCTATCCCGAGCAGAACGAGCGGCCAGAGAAACATGGCTAGGACGAATGACACGAGGGATGAGAGGTTGGTGATCGTGTAGCCGTGGGAGAGCGCGACCACTACTCCAAGGACTACCCAGACGAGAGTCCCCAACGAGACGCCACCTCTCATGATCACTCCTCCACGGTGGGCTTCTGGTTGTCGGGCTCAGGCCTCTACTGCCTCGCCTCGGGCGCCGGTGCGGGTTCTTGCCGGGTCGACCTCACGTTCAGGATGACGGCGGAGGTACTCCTGTTCTAGCTCACCTGTCCGTCGACTGTGTTCGTGCAGGGCATGAGGTGCGCCATGCAAGAACGTTTCGTGGCGAGTGCGATGGAGGTGCGCCAGCTCGCGGATCAGGTCGGTCTCCGCGAGGTCCTCGGTACGAGTGACAGACACTTCGTTCTCCTCTGCTGGGAGGTCCGGGGTACAGCCTTTCACGCTTCCTTCGCAAGTCCTCAGGCGCGCGCGTGGCGGAGCGCCCAGGCGAGAACGTAGTCGGCAATCTCTTCCCAGCCCGGCGCGGCGGGTAGCAGGTGTGGCTTCCCCCCGAATTCCACGATCTCGGTGAGGGTCTTCTCGGACTTGTAATGTTTGGCGTTTGATCGTTGCACGGTGGGCGGCATGATGTGGTCCTCGCCGCCCGAGACGAACAGCAGCGGTGCGCGGTCGTCGTTGTGGTAATTGACCCAGGTGCCGGTGTGACCAGGCGTCAGGTTGGCCAGCGCGCTCTCGAAGAGAATCTTCCCTGACACCGGGACGGCATACCGCTCGTACAGCTCGCGGGCCTCGCCCTCGGGAAGGGTGTTGGTGAAGGCGTAGTTCCAGTGCTCGAAGTCGTAGCGCACCGCCTTGTGCCGGTTGGCCGGGTTCTTCAACACCGGAAGCGTGGATCTGACCTGGGAGAGCGGGACCACCGGGACGCCTTCGGTCGGAGCGGAGTTGAGCGCCACGCCGGCGACCCCGAGGCCGTGGCCGAGCAGGATCTGGGTGAAGGCGCCGCCAGCCGAGTGGCCGATGAGGATCGGCGGCTCGTCGAGTGACCGGATGGTGGACTCGAAGTGCTCGAGGATGGAAGCAATGGTCACCGCCTCGACGGGGCTCGGGTCGGAGTTGAGGGCCTCGACCTCCACCTCGAAGCCTGGGTACGCGGGGGCGAGCACGCGGTGGCCCTGGCTCTCGTACCGGCTGATCCAATGCTGCCAACTGCGGGGTGTCACCCAGAAGCCGTGCAGGAGGACGATCGCGGGGCTCATTCGGAGTCCTTTCCTGAGGCGAACGCGAGCAGGCCGGTGCTCGGTCCGATGTCGGCGAGGTCTGGGCCGGCTGAGGCGTTCCCTAGACGAGAGTCCGATCAGGGCGATGCCGGGCGCCGCGAACACGGTCACCGCCGCCCTGTCCGCAGCAGTCTGCACCCTCGCTGGCCGTACCGGTTGAGCCGATGGGCTGACGACGCACCCTAGGCGGGGTGGAGGCGTTCGCGGAACAGGTCCAGAACGCGGTCCAACGCCGCGCGGGTGGGCTGGCCGGGCTGGTCGATGAGGTGCTCGGTGAGCACCGAATGGGGGCCCGTGGGCGCGTCCGGGTTTGCGGCGGAGTCGTCGAGCTCAACGGCGACAAAGGCCTCACCGAGTTCCTGACGGAGGAACTGGAAGCGGCTCTCCGGCACGAGGCGGTCACCCCGGAAACGCAGGCCGATGACCTGCAGGCCGTCATTCGCACAGCGCGCCTTGACCACCGCGAGGTCTTCCGGTGCGATGTCGATCGAGTGACGTTGGGCCCGGGTGATGGGCAACGGCATGGACGGCTGTGACAGGACCGGGACGAGGAGACGGTCGTCCGTGGCCATCGCGAGCGCGTAGCCGCCGGTGAAGCACATGCCGACCGCGCCGACTCCTGGCCCGCCGCACCGCTGGTGTTCGTGGGCGGCGAGCGCGCGCAGCCAGTCGACGACCGGAGAGGTCTTGCCGGTGGCCCAGACGGTGAATTCGCGGCTGACACAGGCCCGCAGGATCGTGCTTGCTACGTACCCGACCGCGGGGAGCAGGCCGCGCGCCGCAGGGTTGTGGTCGCGCCCGGGCTCGCCGAACAGCCGAGGGAGCACCGCGGTGCAGCCGACCGCCGCTACCCGGTCGGCGAACTCGAGCACCTTCGGCGTGATGCCCGGAATCTCGGCGATCACGATGACCGCCGGTCCGCTGCCTTTACGCAGGAGCTCGTGAGTCACTCCACCATGGGTGAACTCGTCACGGTCGAACCCACTGAGGTCATGATCAGCCATCTGGTACCCAACCTTCGACACTGGGGAGCTACCGCGGCACAGGTAGGTGCCATTGCGATCAAGCTACCGTCAGCCAGACGTTCGCGGCGCTACTCAGGTGAGCCGCGGAGTCAGGGATGGGTCCAGGGTGGAGCTGGTACGTCGGGGGCGTCGGCGCGCGCGCCCAGCGTGGCGAGCATCGACTGTTCGACGGCGTCGGGATCATCGCCGAGGCCGATCATCAGGTTGAGCGCCAGTGCGCCGATCACGAGTAGGCCGTCGTCGCGGCCGAATGCCCCGGCGATCTGTAGGAGCACGTGTCCGTGGGTTGCGCTGAAGAACTGCCGCGCCGCCAGCAGCGGGTCCACCGGCCGTATGCGCCCGGACTGGATGATCCGCTGAACCGAGTCCACCATGACGTGGAGCGCGGCGCGCCCCTCCGGGAACTCGGCCATGC
>DATHIT010000036.1:0-2995 GCA_035489915.1 Pseudonocardia sp.
CATCGCCGGGTCCTGCTCGGAGGCCAACACCTGCAACCGCCCGGCCAAGCTCGTGTAGTGCGACACCGCGGTCAGCGAATCAATGCTGGCGATGTTGTCCAGCATCTGCCGCACGGTCACCCCGATCTCACCGGTCAACCGGTCCGCCAGGGTGCCCGCGTCCGGGTTGGCGTCCAGGGCCACCACCCGGTCGCCCCGGTGCTCGGCCAGCGTCAAGCCCAGCACCGCCGACACCGTGGTCTTGCCCACCCCGCCCTTCAGCGAGCTCACCGCGATCTGGTGCGCCCCGGGCAGATGCCGGCGGATCCGGCGCAGCAGCACGTTGCGCGCCGCCTCCTCCTCGCTCACCCCCGGGTTGATCCGGCCGCCCGACGCGCTGAACACCGCGCGGCGCCAGCCGACTGTGGGCCGCTCGGCCCTGGCCCGGACGATCGTGTCGTCGGTGAGGTCGGCCGCGCTGCCGGGGTTGGCGGAGGGAGCCGGGGGGTAGCTGGGGGGACGGGTGGTCGTCACGTCCTGATACTCATTCATGGCAAACCGATGCTGATGCTTGGGCCACCAGCTGTGCGGATCGAAGGCCGCCGGAGCGAGCGTGCCGTCCGGATAACGAGGGTGGGCGGCCGCCCACCCGTCCGGTCCGGTCAACGGCGGACCGAGATCGAACGTGGGCACGTCCCTCTCGGGATGCTCGGTCCGAACGGACTCGGGCTCTCTGATCGTCACTGTCGCCTCCAGAGCGATCGCCCATAACTACCCCCTTTGCGATCGCTAACGGACGCTTCATTCGTTACTTCTGTCACTGCCGGTGATCACTATAGGCGTGCTGGAGGCCCGCACAACCGGAGCGCGGGATCTCGGGGCACCGCCGGCACCTGGGAGCGCCCTCCTAGGCGAGCAGGTCGGTGCCGAGGCGCTCCCTCGGGCCGGCCGGGTCCGGGCGGCCTCGGTGCGCCCGCTGCCCCCGGCCCCGCTGCACGGTCTGCAAGGTGCGGGTCAAGGTGTCCTCGAAGCCCGCCAACGCCGATTCGATGTACTGGTCACATTCGAGGCGCAGCCGGGCGGCCTCGCGCTCCCCCGCATCGATGATCCGGCCGGACTCGATGTGCGCGGCCTGCACCACCTCGGTCTGGGCGACCAGCCGAGCCTGCTCCGCCCGCCCATCGGCGACCGCCCGCTCGTACTCCACCCGACCGGCCTCAACCAGGTCCTGGTGCTGGGCCCGGGCGTCGGCCACGGTCCGCTCGGCCTCGTGCCTGGCACGCCCGAGCAGCTGCTCCGCCTCCGCGTGGGCCTCGGCCACCAGCCGCTGGGCCTCCGCGCGGGCGTCGCCGACCAGCTTGTCGGCGTCCTGGTCGGCCTGGGCGGTGACCTCGTCGGCGCGCCGCTCGGCGCTGGCCATCAGCTCGTCCCGGTGGTCCAGCACGTCCTGCGCATCGTCCAGCTCGCCGGGCACCGCGTCGCGTAGCTCGTCGAGCAGGTCGAGCAGGTCACCCCGGGGAACCACGCAGTTGGCGGTCATCGGCAGGCCTCGCGCCTCTTCGACCACGGTGACCAGCGCGTCGAGCGTTTCGAAGACCCGGTACACGTCACCCAGTGTGCCTGCCGGAGCACCCGAATCGGGGGATGGCGTGCGCCGCGTGTCCTAACGGCGCCGCGCGCTCGGCCCATTCGCCCGGTAGGAGGCCTCTGATTGGTTGATCATCGTTGACCGTGGCCGACCGCTAGGAGGTTTCGGCCAGCCGGTCGATGAGCTGGCGGTGCACCGGGCCGGGCAGCAGGTGCGCCACGTCCCCACCGAACTTGGCCACCTCCTTGACCAGCGAGCTGGACAGGAAGCTGTACTCCGGGTTGGTCGACATGAACAGCGTGTCCACCCCGGACAGTCGCCGGTTCATCTGCGCCATCTGCAGCTCGTAGTCGAAGTCGGTGACCGCGCGCAGCCCCTTCACGATGGCGTGCACGTCGTTCTTGCGGCAGAAGTCCACCAGCAGCCCGTGGAACGAGGAGATCGACACGTTCGGGCAGTGCGCGGTGACCTCCCGCAGCATGTCGATCCGCTCCTCGACGGTGAACAGTCCCCGCTTGCTCTGGTTGACCAGCACCGCGACCACCAGCTCGTCGAACAGGCCGGCACAGCGCTCGATGATGTCCAGGTGCCCGTTGGTTACCGGGTCGAACGAGCCGGGGCAGACCGCCCGCCTCACCGCCGTGGCCTCATGGTGGCGAACCGTAACAAAGGCCGACATGCAGCACCGTGTCGCCGTAACGGCGATCACGCAGGGCCCGGATGGGCTCCGGCCACTCGAACGCCCCGGACCTGGCCGGCCGTTCCACCACCACGATCGCCTCGCCAGCCAGCCAGCCGTGCGCCCAGGCGTCGCGCAGCCACCCGGCGATCTCCGGGTCCGCCATGGCGTAGGGCGGGTCGATCAACAACAGGTCGTAGCCGCGCGGCGCGGGTCCGGCCAGCACCGAGCCGGCCGGGGCGGCGCGCACCTGGGCCTCGGCTCCCAGGCCCAGCGCGGCGATGTTCCGGCGCAGGGTGGCCGCCGCGCGCCGATCCGACTCGACGAACAGCGCGTGCGCCGCGCCCCGGGACAGCGCCTCCAGCCCGAGCGCGCCGGAGCCGGCGCACAGGTCCAGCACGGCGACCCCGGCCAGCCCCGGATCGGCGTCCAGCGCGCTGAACAGCGCCTCCCGCACCCGGTCAGAGGTGGGCCGGGTGCCCCCCGGCGGCACGTCGATCCGCCGCCCACCCACCGCCCCGGCAATGATCCGCGTCACCGCACCCTCGTGAGTGGCGAGTGGTCTCCGGAGACCACTCGCCACTCACGACCTCCGGTCACTCCAGCTCCAGGAGGAGGTCGCCGCCTTCTACCTGCTGCACCGAGCCGATGGCCAGGCGGGCCACCGTGCCGTCCTTGGGCGCGGTGATGCCGGCCTCCATCTTCATCGCCTCGATGGTCGCCACGGTCTGCCCCGAGGTGACCTTGTC
>DATHIT010000037.1:0-7260 GCA_035489915.1 Pseudonocardia sp.
CCGCCACGAGAGCGACGCCGGGCACGCGGCCGCGGCGGCCGGGTTCCTGACCAAGAAGCCCGGTGTATGCCTGACCGTGTCCGCGCCGGGGTTCCTCAACGGGCTGGTCGCGCTGGCGAACGCCACCACGAACTGCTTCCCCATGGTCCAGATCTCCGGGTCCAGCGAGCGGCACCTGGTCGACCTCAAGCGGGGCGACTACGAGGAACTCGACCAGCTCGCCGCCGCGCGGCCGTTCACCAAGGCCGCCTACCGGGTCAGCCGGGCCGAAGACGTCGGGCTCGGTATCGCCCGCGCGCTGCGCACCGCCGCCTCCGGCCGGCCCGGCGGCGTCTACCTCGACATCCCAGCCGCCGTACTCGGCGAGGTCCTCGATGCGGCCGCCGGCGCCGCGACGCTGCGCCAGGTTGTCGACCTGGCACCGCGCCAGCTGCCCGCACCCGAGGCGGTGGACCGCGCGATCGACCTGCTCGCCAACGCGCAACGGCCGCTGGTGGTACTCGGCAAGGGCGCCGCCTACTCACAGGCGGACGCCCAGATCCGCGAGTTCATCGAATCCACCGGCCTGCCGTTCCAGCCCATGTCGATGGCCAAGGGCCTACTGCCCGACGATCACCCACAGTCGGTAGCCACCACCCGCTCACTGGCACTACGCAACGCCGACGTGGTGATGCTCGTCGGGGCCCGGCTGAACTGGCTGCTCGGCCACGGCGAAGCGCCACAGTGGAACCCCGACGCGAATTCATCCAGATCGACATCGAGCCCACCGAGCTGGACAGCAACGAACCCATCGCCGCCCCACTCATCGGCGACATCGGCTCAGTGATCGACGCGCTTCTCGAGCGGACCAAGCCCGGCCAGATCACCGCCCCGGCGGCCTGGCGAGAGCAGCTCGCGGCGCGCTCGGCGCAGAACACCGCCAAGATGTCGGAGCGGCTCAAGGCCGAGCACCACCCAATGCGGTTCGACGGAGCGCTGCGGGCCGTCCGCGACGTCCTGCACGAGCGCCCCGACGCCTACGTCGTCAACGAAGGCGCCAACGCTCTCGACATCGCCCGCAACGTGATCGGCATGTCCGTGCCGCGCCACCGCCTCGACAGCGGCACCTGGGGCGTCATGGGCATCGGCATGGGCTACGCGATCGCCGCCACCGTGGAAAGCGGCGCCCCCGTCGTAGCCATCGAGGGCGACAGCGCCTTCGGGTTCAGCGGCATGGAGCTGGAGACGATCTGCCGCTACCAGCTGCCCATCGTGGTCGTCATCCTCAACAACGGCGGCGTCTACCGCGGCGACGATGTCAACAAGGTCTCCACCGACCCGTCGCCGACCACCCTGATGCTGCACGCCCACCACGACCGCCTGATCGAGGCATTCGGCGGCAAGGGCTACCAGGCGACCACGCCCGCCGAGCTCACCACCGCCCTCACCGAGGCGCTGGCCTCCGGCGGCCCGGCCCTCATCGACTGCGTGATCGACCCCACGGACGGCACCGAGAGCGGCCACCTCACCCACCTCAACCCGGCGGGGATCACCGTCGTCGCTTAGGCCGACGAAGCACCCCCCGACAGCAAAGAGATCATTTACGAGAAGGGAAACCAGTCATGACCGACTCACTGCTCACCGGGATCAAGGTGATCGACTTCACCGGGGTTCAGGCCGGCCCGGCGTGCACCCAGATGCTCGCCTGGTTCGGCGCCGACGTGCTGAAGGTCGAGCGCGTCGACGGCGGTGACGTGACCCGTCGCCAGCTGCGTGACATCCCCGACGTCGACGCCCTGTACTTCACCATGCTCAACACCAACAAGCGGTCTCTGGCGATCAACACCAGGACGCCGGAGGGCCTGGAGGTCATGGAGAGGCTGATCCGGGACGCCGACGTGCTGGTGGAGAACTTCGCCCCGGGAGCCATGGATCGCATGGGCCTGACCTGGGAGCACATTCACGAGCTCAACCCGCGGCTGGTCTTCGGCTCGGTCAAGGGATTCAACGATGCCTCGCCGTGGAACGACCTCAAGGTCTACGACAACGTCGCGCAGTGCGCCGGTGGCGCCGCCTCGACCACCGGGTTCTGGGACGGTCCCCCGACGATCAGTGGCGCGGCCCTCGGCGACAGCAACACCGGGATGCACCTGCTGATCGGCATCCTCACCGCGCTGCTGGCCCGGGAGAGGACCGGGGTAGGCCAGAAGGTGGCGGTGTCGATGCAGGACGCCGTGCTCAACCTGTGCCGGGTCAAGCTGCGCGACCAGCAGCGCCTCGAGCGGGTCGGCTACCTCGAGGAGTACCCGCAGTACCCCAACGGCACATTCACCGACGTGGTCCCCCGCGGCGGCAACGCCGGCGGCGGCGGCCAGCCCGGCTGGGTACTCAAGTGCAAGGGGTGGCAGACCGACCCCAACGCCTACATCTACTTCACCATCCAGGAACAGAACTGGGAGCGGACCTGCCAGGCCATCGGCAGGCCCGAGTGGATCGATGACCCCGCCTACAACACCGCGACCGCCCGCCAGCCACACATCTTTGACATCTTCGACGACATCGAGAAGTGGCTGGCCGACAAGACCAAGTACGAGGCGGTCGACATCCTGCGCAAGTACGAAGTGCCCTGCGCCCCCGTGCTCAGCATGAAAGAGATCGCCTACGACCCAGCCCTGCGCGCGAGCGGCACCGTCGTCGAGGTCGAGCAGAAGGGCCGAGGCACCTACCTGACCGTCGGCAGCCCGATCAAATTCTCCGACTTCACCCCGGCGATCACCGCAGCGCCGCTGCTCGGCGAACACACCGACGACGTCCTGGCCAGCCTCGGCTATGACGCCGACGCCATCGCCACGATGCACACCAAGCACGTCGTATGACCTGATCAACCCGCACGGTGTCCTGCGCGCGAACCCCGCGCGCAGGACACCGCCTTCGTTCCCCGCGCGCGGGGAACAAAGGCGACGGTCAGTTCTGGCTTACTCCTCTGAGGAAGGTGTCGACGACGATGTCCGCGGTCCGGGCGGGATCGTGGTCGCGCAACTGCCGCGCTAGCAGGGCGATGATCTGGTACAGGAGAGCGTGGACTATCCCGTCGGGCAGATCGGACCGGATCAATCGCTCGTCCATGGCCCGCCGAATGAACCTGGCAACCTGTTCACGTTGCTCGACCATTCGGCCGTGACCCTCGTCATCGCAACGCATCTGGTCCGGCCCGACCGGGTAGTGACGATCCACCGCGATGATGCCCTCCACGAACCGGTGCAGAGCCACCGCGACCGGTGCGCTGTCCAACCGGGCATCACCGAGCACCACATCGACCGCATCGAGTTTGGTGTGGAAAACGGCGTCGCGCAGTGCTTCCCGATTTTCGAAGCGGCGATATACCACGTGTCGGCTGACTCCGGCCTCAGCGGCGATGGCGGTGAGGCTCGTTCCGGGATCTTCGGCGAGGAGCCGGGCCGCGGTCTGGACGATCGCGTCAAGATTCCGTGCCGCATCCGCTCGCATAATGCCCAATCTATCTCTGTGACATTGATAGCGACTTAGCCATCTCAGACTTCGGAGTCGGACGCGCAGAATATGGTGAGTCTCCAAACAAGATGGAATCGCGAAATCTCTGGCCGACCTGTGCGGTGAGCCGCATATCGTCATCCAGGTCCGCAAGACCCGCCGCTAGCGCAAGCATGCGGTATTCGAGATCAGTGGCTGCACGTAGCTGACTTGACCTCTCAATATTGGTGTCAAGAACACGGCGAAGTGTGTCATTCTCGCGCGCAAGGGTGCACCATGTCTTGGCGACAACCTCGGTCAGCGGTGTCGTTCCCGCGAATTCGATGGCTCGATCGAGACCTGTCAGCAATGTCGTCACCCACCCGCGCTGCAGAGCAAGCAGGTTCCGCTCGGTACACAGGTGCACGCGGCTGGTCGTGCTCATGCGGCTAGCGCCGTGCCGGTGTCGTGGCCGGCGCAGACCGGGTACTCGCAGGTGATGCCGTCAGGGGGGCAGTCCAGCTCTGCCTGCTCGAGAACAGCACGCACGCAGGACCAGTTGGTGCACGAGGCGCGGACGACGACCCTCCGGCCGCTCCACCGCCGCCATGACCAGGCAAACACAGCTGGTCCTCGAGGTTCAGCACAGTACGAGCACGAACCGAACTCGTGCCCGGGCTCCACCAGGTAGGGCACCGTCTCGATCAGTTCCTCACGAGCGAGACGGCCGGCGACGATTTCGGCGGTCGCGTAGTCGGGACGGACAGGAACGGTGAACATGACGATCATCTGGGCGCCTCACGGTGGTCCGACTATCGGTGACGAAGACAAACGACTCTCGATGGCGTCAAGCTTCGGCCGCGATGGCCCTGGTGTCGTCACTGGCAGCGCCACTCCGCACCTCAGGCCCACAGGAGTCTTGGCCTACCCGCTAGCAGCAACACGCTGATCATGTGATGGTCCGCCGGATCGGAGTTCGAGCCCCGCCCGCTCGGCGAAAAAGTGTGGAGCACTCCCCACTTCGATATAGAGTCTTGGAAGTGGGGAACAGTCCTCGGATTCGAATCGGAGCGATGCCATATGCCGTCGGAGATCAGCCCGGAGGCTCCTGAGCTCATCCCGGCGCCGCCGGGCCAGGGAGAGCCGCAGGAGCAGGGCTGGTTGGTTCCCCTGATGGTGCTGGTCGTGGGCACCTTCATGTCCGTGCTGGACACCAGCATCATCAACGTGGCCGTACCGAAGATTCAGATCGAGCTCAATGCCGCGCCGGACGATGTGGAGTGGATGGTCACCGGCTTCACCCTGGTGCTGGGCATGGTGGTGCCGTTGAGCGGCTGGCTCGGTGACCGTCTCGGGGCGAGTCGCCTTTATATCCTGTCCATGGTCGGCTTCGCCGTCGCGTCCGCTCTCTGCGGGCTGGCATGGGATCTGGCCAGTATGATCTTCTTTCGGGTGCTTCAGGCAATCCCCGGCGGCATCCTGCCGGTGGTCTCGATGACCATGCTCTTCCGGTTGGTGCCGCCGGCCAAGCTCGGCGCCGCGATGGGTATCTTCGGTCTCGGCGTGGTGGTGGCGCCGGCAATCGGTCCGGTTCTGGGTGGCTGGTTGGTCGAGTACTCCGACTGGCGCCTGATCTTCTTCATCAACGTCCCGATCGGCATGGTCGGCGTGGTGGCGGCGCTCGCGGTGTTCCCCAAGGTCAGGCCGACCAGCTGGCCCAAGTTCGACCTCTGGGGTTTTGTCACCATCGCCTACGGGCTCGCGGCCATCCTGCTGGCCCTGACCGAGGGACAGAGCTGGGGCTGGACCGGCTACCGGATCCTGATCCTGTTCATCTCCGGCGCGCTCAGTCTCGCGCTTTTCGTGGTCATCGAGCTCGAGGTGGACCACCCGCTGATCAACATGAGGATCTTCGCGTCCCGGACCTACAACACCACCCTCCTGTTGGTCGGCGTTGCGATGACCGCCATGTTCAGCATGATGTACTTCGGCCCGCAGTTCCTTCAGGTGGTCCAGGGCTTGCAGCCGTTGGACGCCGGGCTGGTAATGACTCCCGGGGCAGCCGTCCTGCTGGTGCTGATGCCGCTCACCGGGCGGCTCAGCGACGTGCTCGGACCGCGTTATCCGGTGACAATCGGGCTGGCGCTGATGGGCTACGGCGCGTACCGACTGGCCTCGTTGACTCCCGACACGCCTCGTCCCGAGTTCGTGTGGGGCACCGTGATCATCTACTTCGGCGCCGGGTTGGCCATGATGCCGATCATGTCGGCCGGTGTCGCCTCGCTGCCGCCCTCGCTGACCAGCTCTGGAACCGGCATGAACAACGTGATTCAGCGGGCTGCCTCCAGCATCGCGGTGGCGGTGCTCGGCAGCTTGGGGGTCACCGCCTCCGCGCAACTGATGAACGACCGGTTGGGATTGCTGGCCAGCGGCGGCCAGGCGCTACCTCAGGTAGCGGCCATGTCTGGCGATGGCGCCGCCGGCATGATGGGCCTGTACCAGGCGACCCAGATGAGCGTGCAGGTCCAGACCTACAACAACGGCTACTTCATCACGGCGATCCTCTGCGCGGCGGGCGCGCTGCTGGCGTTGACCCTCCCGTCCGGGAAAGCCGATCCGAACGCGCCGAAGGTCCACGTCGAGATGTAGCTCCGGACGCGCTGCAGGCGGTCAGGGACAAACCTGTCGTCTCCGGCGCCATGACCTGCGAGACGACGGCGCCGGCCACGCACAGCAGCCCCCCGATGACCAGGCACGGACCCACGCCCACGGTGGTCAGTCCGATCGGCAGCAGCCAGGTGCCGACGGCGGCGCCGATCCGGCTGGCCGCCGAAGCCAACCCGACTCCACTCGTCCGGACCTCCGTGGGGAGCAGGACTTCGCGGCCTCGGAGTGGTGCCAGCCCAACATGCGATCCCGCGCCTACCGCGACGGCGGCGTCCTGGTGCCGCTGGAGTCCACCATCATCGGCGACTGGTACTACCCGTGGTACCGGGCGAAGATGGACATCACCTGACCACCACGACGGGAGCCGCGACCACAGAGCTGAGCGGTGTGGCTACGGTGAGGGCGCCGTGGAGGCCGCCGCGACGGTGGCGATTTCCTCCCGGACCCGGGCGGCCGCCCTGCTCAGCGCGCGAAGCTTCTCGTAGGCACAGAACCGGGGCAGTGCCTTGAGGCCGCAGTCGGTGGACAGGTACACCCGCTCCGGCTCAATGTGCTCGAGCACCTTGTGGATGCGGTCGACGATCTCGTCGTCGGACTCGATGTACAAGGTGCGGATGTCGATCACCCCGACCTGTACCTCGCGGTCCCTGGGCACGACGTCGAGCGCTTTGACGTCGGCCATCCCGCGCAGCGAAAAGTCCAGCGCGAACTGCTCCACGTTGACCGCCATCCAGCGCTCCAGCACCCGGGGCAGGGCGTCCTCCACGGCGCGGAAGGTGTTGCCGTAGCCGGCGCCCAGGCAGCAATGCCAGGCGATCTTCGCGTCCACGCCGTCGATCCAGGCGTTCAGCACGTCGAGCACCCAGTCGCTCTTGCCGTCCAGGGCGAGCATCCAGGCGCCCAGGTCCTCGATCTGGATGAACTCCGCGCCGTGCGCCACCAGGTCCTTGAGGTCCTCGTTGAAGATCGGCACCAGGTCCTCGGCGAGCTGCCGGGCCTCCTTGTACTGGGAGTTCGGGTGGTTGAAATCGACGTGGTAGGTCAGGTTCGGCGGCCCGGCGCCCACCGAGACCTTGAGCGGCCGGTCGGTCAGCTGCCGCGCGGCGTGGTGCATCCCGCCCAGCC
>DATHIT010000038.1:0-15068 GCA_035489915.1 Pseudonocardia sp.
CCGGGTCGGGCGCTGCCGGCCGCGGCTGAGCCAATCGGCCGCCAACGCCGCCGACGCCGCCGTGCGGGTGGCGCTGATGATCGAGCTCTCCAGCACCGCGAACGGGTAACCGGTGTCGTGGTCATTCAGGATCAACACCGCCGAGGCCCTCGGGATCCCGGCCGCCACGTTCTCCGGGAAACTGGAGATCCACTTCAGCCCGTCCACCCGCACCTGCCCACCGATCGAGGCGGGCAGCGCGATGATCCGGGAGGTCGGACGGTCCGGGAACCGCAGGAAATACGACGGCGGGTTCACCGAATCCCCGGCCCCGTGCACCCGGTAGGTGGCCTCCACCAACTCGGTGATCTCGTTCTCCCGGCCCCGCAGCGCCCCCTGCACCTGGGCACCGGAGATCACCGAGAACGGCGGCACGGCGAGGCCGTCGGCCGCCGCCTGCTCCGAGGGAGAACCGACGGCGGTCACTGAGCGGCCTGCAGGTCGGCCAGGCGCACCGTGTCGGCCAGCGCGACGAGCACCTCGCGTGGGCCGTCGAAGGGCTCGCGGCTGTGCGCGCAGCGGATGTTGTCCACCAGCATGAGGTCGCCGGCCTGCCACGGCTCGCGCATCGTGTGCGCCGTATAGACCCGGTTCAGCTCCTCCACCACGTCCTCGCCGATCGCGTCGCCGTGCCCGAAGCGGGTGTTGAACGGCAGCGCGTCCTCCCCATACATCTCGATCAAGAACTCCCGCACCTCAGGGTCCAACGTCCACTCGTTGAGGAACGCGACCTGGTTGAACCAGCACCGCTGGCCGGTGACCGGGTGACGCACCACCGCATAGCGACGCTGCCGCGTACGCAACCCACCATCGGGCTGCCACTCGAACTCGATCGCATTGGCCTGGCAGTAGTTCTCCACCGCCGCCCGGTCCTCGGTGCCGAACGCCTCGGCATAGGACGCGCCGATCTCGTCGTTGTAGTTGCGGGTCAGCAGCCAGCCCTCCTGCGCGAAACGCGCCACCAAATCTGCCGGCAATGCATCCAGCACAGTCGGCGAGTCGGACACCGTGGTCGCCCCACCCTGGGTGGGCGCGCTCAGGCAGGCGAACATCATCAGACCCGGGAATTCCAGGGTGTAGCTCAACTCGTGGTGCATGCACATCTGCTGGTTCGCCGGCCACTTGGTCGAGGAGTACACGCCGTCCGAGTAGACCGCGCGGGGCGCGAACGCCTCCCGCTCAGCCATCAGGCCGTTGGCCAGCCGCCCGAACACGCCCGCGACCTCGGTCGTGTCGCGCAGCCGGAGGCCGCGAACCAGGGCTGAACCGTGTTCGTTGACAACCGTGCGCAGCGCGTCTCGGTGTTCGGCGGCCCAGGGCACGGCCCCGGCGGGGGCCTCAACTTGCACAATCGGAGGTTTGCCGGGTTGCAACGATACGTCGAGGAGTGACGCAGGGTAGGACGACATCTCGATTCCCTTTCGGTTCCGCTGGAAGTCAGGAGGAAGCCAACGACGCGACGCCGTGCAGCACGGCCTTCGCGGCATCGGTCGGGCGAGTGCGCGGGAAGTAATGGCCGCCGTCGGCAAGCTCGTACAGGTCCACGTACTCGGCGAACAGGTGCCAGTCGCGGTACCGGCGCGCGGACTCCGCCGTCTTCGGGTCATCCGCGGCAACCACGACGGTGACCGGCACCGCCAACTTCACCGCCGGGGGGTTGTCCAGGGCGTCGGCGAGGTGGCTGTGCACGCACAGGCAGTCGTGCCGGTACGCCGCGCCCACATGCTCGGCGCGCTGGGCATCCAGCTCGCCGAGCTCCGTGTAGCCGCTGTCCGCGGTCAGCCGAGCGGCAATGTCGGTATTGCTCCGCAAGCTCAACTCGGCGATTGCGCCGCGCCGCGCGTCGGCGTCACCGAGCAGGTACGCGCCGAGGAACACCCGCTGCACGTCCACTCCGCGCTCGCCCAGCTTTCGGGCCGTCTCCAGCGCGAACACGGTTCCCGCGGAGTGCCCCCACAACCAAACCCTCGTCAGGCCGCGCTCGATGATCTCGGCGACGACCTGCTCGACCACCCGCGCCATCGGCTCGAACGCTTCGCTCTGGGCCGCCATGTCGTGACCGGGCAGCTCGACCGCGTAGACCGCGACCCCGCTGCCCCGCAGCGCACTGGCCATCGGCTGAAAGTTCACCGCGTTGCCTCCGGCATACGGGAAGCAGACCAGCGCATCAGCCTGCGCACCAGCTGATTCCGAGAGTTGCTGCAGCAGCCCGGTACGCCGCTGGGACCTGCCGTCGAGCAGCCCGGCCAGATCGGCGAGCACCGGATGGCTGGTGACGTCCTTGATCGACACTTCCCGCTTCAGGCTGATCACCAGCTTGACCGCCGTCAGCGAGGAACCGCCGCGCTCGAAGAAGTGGTCCTGCCGCCCGATCTGCTCGACCGGCACGCCCAGCAGCTTCGCCCAGGCGACCGCCAGCCGCTGCTCAGTCGGCGTATCCGGCGACTGGTGGTCCTCCTCGACGGCATCGACCGTGTCGAGTTCGCCGGCCAGCACGGTCAGCGCCTTCCTGTCGATCTTGCCGTTGGGCGTCAGCGGCAGGCTCTCCCGCCAGTGGAACACCGACGGGACCATGTACTCGGGCACCGACTCCGCCAGCCGAGTCCGCAGCACGTCGACCTCGATCGGCTGTGGGCCGAAGTAGAAGGCCACCAGGCGCTTGCTCCGGTCCGCACCCTCGGCCACGACGGCAGCACCGTCGCGGACACCGGGCACTCGCAACAGGGCGTTCTCGATCTCGCCGATCTCGATCCGGAAGCCGCGGATCTTGACCTGGTTGTCGCGGCGGCCGAGGAAGTCCAGCTTGCCGCCCGGCTGCCAGCGGCCGTAGTCGCCGCTTCGGCACAACCGCTCGCCCGGGCGGTGCGGGTCAGGCATGAAGAGCTGGCTGGTGCGCTCCGGGTCGTTGACGTACCCGCGACCGACGCATACCCCGGAGAAGGCGATCATGCCGGGAGCACCCAGCGGCACCGGGGACAGGTGCTCGTCGACGACGTAGACGTGCACGTTGATGATGGGGCGGCCGAGCGGGACGCGTTCCTCATCCGGCACCCGGTCCATGATCTCGTGCACAGCGTCGTCCGAGGTCTCGGTCAACCCGTAGGTGTTCACCAGCTTGATCCCTGGTTGCACGGCGAACCAGCGCTGCACAAGTTCCTTCTTCACGAAGTCGCCGGTAGGAGATACCGAGTGCAGATCCGGCAGCTCCCTCGGGAGCTGCTCCAGATAGGTGACGATGACATCGAGGTAAGACGGCACGACCTGGAGCACGGCGGCCCGGCCCTCGACGATCGTGTCGACGAACCGCTCGACGTCCAGGATCACCTCCTGCTCCACGATCAGGGTCCGCCCGCCAACCAGCAGCGCGGCGACCAGCTGCCACACCGAGATGTCGAAGCACTGCGGCCCGGTCTGGGGGATCACCTCGCCCTCGGCGACCTCGAGGTCGGCGAGCTTGGCGTAGATGTGGTTGAGCATCCCGGCGTGCTCGCACATCGCGCCCTTCGGTTCCCCGGTGGAGCCCGAGGTGAAGAGCATGTAGGCGAGCTGGTCCGGCCCGACCTCGATGCCGAGGTTCCCCTCGGCGTGGTCCTCCTGGTAGGCCGCGTCGATGAAGATCTTCTGGATTCCGGGCAGCGAGTCGAGGGCCTTGTCGAGGGTGGTGGTGCTGCCGAGCTCGGTCAGCACGAGCTCACAGTCGGCACGGGAGAGTGCCTTGGCGATGCGGCCGCCCGGGAAGTGCGGCTCGATGGGCAGGTATGTGCCGCCGGCCTTGAAGATGGCGAGCACGGCGGCCATCCAGTCCAGGTTGCGCTCGGTCACGACCGCGACGACGCCTTCCCGGCGCAGCCCCCGCGCCAGCAGGGCTCGTCCTAACCGGTTGGCCCGGGCGTTGAGCTCCCGATAGGTCCACTGCCGGTCCCCCTGGACCGCGGCAACGGCCTCCGGGTGCGCGGCGACCCGCTGCTCAAACAGCTCATGCATTCGATGGTCCGGCAGCTCGCGGCGGGGCCCGGCCAGCCCTTCGAGCTGCAACTCGAGCTCCTCGGCGGACAGCAGGCTCTGCCGGCCGTGCTCGGCATCCGGGTCGGCGGCGATCAACGCGAGCGCGGCCAGGTGGTAGCCGGCGATCCGGGCGGCACAGTCGGCGTCGAGCACGTCGGCGCGGTAGCGCAAGCGCAGCGCGAGTCGGTCGCCGAGCCGGGAGATGCCCACCCACAGCACGGTGTGCCCGGGGAGATCGCCGGCGCCGCCGTGCGGGCCGCCGGTGGGGTCGAACACCGTCTCGAACGCCGGCTCGGTCAGACCCAGCTCGCGGCGGAGATCCTCGACCGGGTAACCCTGGTGCGCGAGCAGGTCTGCCTCGGCGCGCCGGGTGTGGCGCAGCAACGCCCGCCACGAGTCGGGTTCGGCGCTCAGCCGGCAGGGCAGCGGTTGGCCACCCGCCTCGGCAACATATCCGGTCACCACCTCGCGCTCGCCGCACAGTGCGGCAAGCACCTTGGCGTGCGCGGTCAGCAGCACCGAACCGAGCTCCACCGCGTGCTCCTCGGTCAGCCGGCCCAACGCAGCCACCAGATCCTCGGGCACCGGTGCTTCGTGCTCAACCACGCCTGGCACCGGGTCCAGAGTCCACCGCGGGATCGCGCTGAACCCACCGGCGACGAGCACACCACGCCAGAACTCCCGGCCGGCCTCCGCCAACGTTCCCATCGAATCTTCCCTTTCATTCACCGTTGCCACGGAGTCACCGAACACCGACCGGGACGGCGTCCCGGGTCTGGTAGCTGCTTGGGAGGACGGGCGCGGGGGTGCGTATCCAGCTTGCGGGGTTGCCACCCCACCGCTCGCCATCCGGGATCTCCTCGCCCTTCATCAGGAAGGAGTCGGCCTCGAGTACCGCGCCCTTGCCGATCGTCACGGCGTAATGGACCAAGGCGCCGACCCCGATGGTGGTGCCGGCACCGATCGTGATGCCGTCGGACTTGAAGGCGTAGTCCTCCTGCGAGTGGCACTGGGCCACCGAGCCGGCGTTGAGGGTGACATCGTCGCCGAACGTGACCAAGTTCTTTTCGGACATACCGCAGCCGTCGTCGAATACTCTCTTGCCGACCCGGACACCCATGATCCGCGAAAGCGTGTTCTTGAACGCGGTGCCGTTGAACATCGGGGGCACCTGGGCAGTCAGCTTGAAGAAGCGCTCCTGCCGCCAGAAGGCGATCTCGTAGATCGAGCAGTACGTCGGGTGCAGGGCCCGGAATCCCCTGCCGGCAACTTCCAACACCGCGAAGTAGACGGGGGTGAACAGGAGAATGAGGACGCTGACCAGCGCGATCATTGGCGGCCCGAACGAGTGGTAGAGGTCCGCGGCCATCAAGCCGATCATCATGACCACGAAGAGATGCATCCAGCGCGCCATCAGGAACATCCCGATCGTGACGAGGTTGTGCCTGTTCTTGGCGGCCAGGCGCCGGCGCAGCTCGTCTCCGGTGGTCAAATGGTCGTAGCGGGTGTCACGAGAGACCGACCGCGGAATCTCGAAACAGGGCGAGCCCAGCAGCCCGACATTCTCCCGGACCTCGCCGTCGATCGGGACCATGACCTTCGTGGCGAGGAGGCAGTTGTCTCCCGTCTTGCCCTGGGAGGGATAGGCGATGTAGTTACCGAAGAAGTTGCTCGCGCCGATCGAGACACGAGACACCCGGAAGGACGTGTTCGAGAAGTCGGCATTGACGATCGACAGCCCATCAGCGATCACAGTCTCGCGGCCGACCGAAATCATGAACGGGGTCTCGTGCTTCACGCCGGTGGCAAAGTTCGACCCGGTCTGCACCACTGGGGCAAGCTTGTACCCGAGGCCCTGCAGGTAATGAACGATGTAGGAGCTGTCACCGAAGATATACGTGAAGAGCTTTACGTTGGTCAGCCGCTTGATCATCTGATGTATCCAGTAGCGGACGCCGTACAAGCAGTAGACCGTGTCCGGCTTGATGGCGAAGCGGAGCAGGCGAGGGACGGTGAAGGCGACGAAAAGCCCGCCGATCAGGGCGCCGAAGAAGAGCACGAAGGAGCCGACCAGAGCCTCGACGTAGAACTTCCAGCCGGTGAAAGCCAGCGGGCCCGCATCCAGCAGCGCGGGGATCTGCGGAACCTTCGCCAGCAGCAGGATCCCGGCGCCGATCGACACCGGCAGGAACACAAGCAGCGGGACCAGCAGCTGGAGGGTCGCGTAGACCGCCCTTCGCATGCGGCCGCAACGGATGGGTTCGGCTGCCCGGTAGTTCACCTTGGTCCGCTGCGCCGGGGAGCCGTGCCAGTGCTCGCCGGCGGGCACAGCCTGACCAAGGTGCAAAGAGGATGTGTGGCCGAGTTGGGCCCCGTCGCCCATCGCGGTCCCGATGTCGAGCACGGTCCACTCGCCGATGAACACGTGCCTGCCGAGGTTGACCGGTCCGGTCTGGATCAGGCCGTCGTGCGCTCGGTAGCAGTTGAAGTACGAGTCGTTGCGGATGATTGAGCCGTCGCCGATGGAGAGCAGGTCGGTGCATACGGGCACGCGCGGTGAGAAGATCACGACGCCCCGTCCGATTTTCGCGCCCAGCGCCTTGAGGTAGAGCGTGTAGATCGGCGAACCGACGAACAGCGCCAGCGGGTTCAGCTGGACCAGCGTCTTGACTAGCCAGAAACGGAAGTAGGCCAAGCTCCAGATGCGGATCTGCTGGGGCTTCCACCGCCCGATGAGCAGCCATTTCGCCAGGATCGGAATGAGGGCGAGCCCAAGGAAGGTCCCGGCGGTGACCACGGCCGAGCGGATGTAGATGTCAGTCATACCCACGCCAGCGGCGATCCACTCAATGCCTCGGATGGAGACGAGCGCGGTGAGGTAGGCATATCCGGCGAGGAACAGCATCTGCAGTGTTCCGCAGAGGAGGTACCTCGGCTTGCCGATCGGAGGCTGTGGCCGCGCACCACCGCGCGCCGCGTGCTCCGCCACCTCGGTCGACGGCATCGGCGGCGGGGCGAGAGGGCGGGCCGGGCGCGCCGCGAACTGAGTGGGCGCCGGTACCGGCGCCGCGAACGCGGCCGCCAGGGACCGGATAGTGGAGTACGCGTAGACGTCCTTCATCGACACCGACGGCAGCTCCGGACGCTTGCGCGCCCGCGCACAGAACCGCGCCATCACCATCGAGTCAGCACCCAGGTCATCAAAGAAATGACCATCCACCGACACCCGCTGCACACCCAGCACCTCGGCCAGCACCGCCGCCAGCTCCCCCTCGGCGGGGGCAGCCACCGGCGCGGCGAGAGCCACCGCGGCGGGCGCCGGCCCGGCAAGCGCGGTGGCCAGGCTCCGGATGGTGGAGTACGCGTAGACGTCCTTCATCGACACCGACGGCAGCTCCGGACGCTTGCGCGCCCGCGCACAGAACCGCGCCATCACCATCGAGTCAGCACCCAGGTCACCGAAGAAATGACCATCCACCGACACCCGCTGCACACCCAGCACCTCGGCCAGCACCGCCGCCAGCTCTTCCTCGATGCCGGTGGTCAGGGGGGGTTGCCCGCCGGGCGCGGCCGGCGCGCCGACCAGGTCGGAGAGCGCCTGGGCGATCCCGGGAACGCGCATGAGCGCGGACTCGATCTCGGCCAGCTCGCTCCGGTAGCCGCGCGCCCTGGTCGACGGGTCCATCCGCCCGTGGTACTCGATCTCTCCGTCGATGGTGACCTTGCCCAGGTCGCCGGTGCGGTAGATCCGGCCGGACGGATTCCCCGGGATGCCCAGGAAATCCGGGATGAACGCCTGGTCGGTGAGATCGTCCCGGTTGAGGTAGCAGCGGGCCAGGCCGATACCGGCAATCCCGATCTCGCCGGTCTGCCCGTGCGGCAGCGCGTGGTACGGGTCCGCGACGTCCAGGATGACCGCGTTGTAGGTGGGCAGCGGCACGCCCAGGGTCGTCGGCTTGCCGGGGCGCAGCTCGGTCCAGGTGGTGGTCACGGTCGCCTCGGTCGGGCCGTAGGCGTTCAGGAACCGCCGTCCGGGCCTGTGCCAGCGGGCGACCAGCTCCGGCGGGCAGGCCTCGCCGGACACCAGCAGGAACCGCAGGGCGGGCAACTCGTGCTCGAGGGTGGCCAGCAGGCTGGGAACGGTGCACAGCGCCGTGACGCGGTGCTCGGTGAGGAACCGGTGCAGCTCCTGGCCGACCAGGTTGACGCCGGCAGGTTTGGGTACCAGGGTCGCGCCGCAGAACCACGGGACCCAGATCTCCTGGATCGAGAAGTCGTAGGCGAGCGTCATGCCCTGGTAGATGCGGTCGCGAGGTCGGATGCCGAACATCTCGGCGGCGACCTTGACGAAGTTGCAGATGCTGGCGTGGTCGACCGCCACGCCGCGCAGCTGTCCGTCGGCGTGGGGGGTATAGATGATGTAGGCGAGCTGATTGTCCAGGACCCCCCGCTCGGCGGCGATGAGCCGACGCGGGTTCTGCTCTTCGATCAGTGGTCCGGCTTGGTCGAGGTACACCAGCTCCGATCCGCGCGCGGTCAGCAGCTGGATCTGGTCCACCCGCTCGGCCATCCGCGATACCGACAGCACGGTGCGCAATTGGGCGTCATCAACGATGTACGCCATCCGGTCCGCCGGGAAGCTGACGTCCAGCGGCACGTAGGCGGCGCCGATCTTCAGCACGGCCAGCATCGCGATGTAGGAGTCGGTCGGGCGATCGAACAGCAGCCCGATCCGGTCACCGGCGCCGCAACCGTGCAGACGCAGGTACCGAGCCAGCTGGTTGGCCCTGGCGTCCAGCTCGTCGTAACTGAACGACATCTCGTCGGTGTCCACCGCGAGCTGGCCGGGCGGGCCGTACTTGTGCACCCAGTCGGAGCGGTCCTCGAACAGGTGGTCCAAGCGCTCGTCCTGGCGGACTCGCCAGCCCTGCGCTTCGTGCTGGTCGACCAGGACGAGGTCGAACAGCGACGCGCTCGGTGTGGTGGGCGTCCCGGCGACCTGGGTGGGACTCCCCTCCCCGGCGGCCGGCCCGTCCGACTGTGGACCCTGCGATTCGCCAGCGAACTGCGAGTGGCCGGTTTGCGCCACTGGGCTCATCGCCTGCTCCTTAGCCATTCGGCCGTTGACCCGTCGGTGAAATGTCAGGCTGCCCAGGAACCCGCGGTCAGCTCGTCCGTGCCGAGCACGTCGTCGCCGTACAGGTCCTGCAGCCAGTTGGTCTGGTAAATGGTGTCGAGATAGCGCTCGCCTAGGTCCGGCGCAATGGCCACCGCGGTCAGGTCCGGTTCGTGATGTTGGGCCAGCCACTGCATTGCGCCGCTGACCACGGTGCCGGTTGAGCCGCCGAACAGGAAACCATTTCGAGCCAGCCGGTGGCAGGCACGGATGGTGTCCGGCTCCTCGACCCGAATCACATCGTCCACGTAGGACTCATCCAGGATGCCCGGGCGGACGCTCGTGCCCAGACCGGGGATCATCCGGCGAGCCGCCGCGCCACCGAAGGTCACCGAGCCCACCGCGTCCACCGCGACGATCCGCACCGGCCGTTCCAACTCGCGGAAGTAGCGGGCGCAGCCCATCAGGGTTCCGGTGCTGCCGGCGCCGACGAACAGGACGTCGAGGTGCGGAAACGCGCGCGCGATCGCCGGCGCCGTGGTGCCGTAGTGCGCCTGCCAGTTGCTCGGGTTGGCGTACTGGTTGAGCCACACGTATCGTCGGTCGGAGGCGCACAGGACGCGGACGTAGTTGATCCGCGCGCCGAGGAAGCCACCATTGGCATCCGGCTCGGTCACGGTGTGCACCTGGCTACCCAACGCGTCCATCATCCGCCTGGTCGTCAGGTTGCACCTAGTGTCAGTAATGCACAAGAACTGGTAGCCCTTGCTCGCGGCGATCATGCTTAACGCCACGCCCAGGTTCCCGGACGAGGACTCGACCAGCACCGATCCCGGCCGCAGCCGCCCGTCCCGCTCGGCGGCCTCGACCATCTCGGCGGCGGCTTTCAGCTTGATCGAGCCGGCGAAGTTGAAGCCCTCACACTTGAGGAACAGCGCGTGCCCGAAGATCGACCGAAGGTCGACGTACAGCTCGTCCTCGTTGAACTCCTGAGGAACCGTTATCACGGGCACGATGACCTCCCCCTCGTCCGCGGCGGCGACGCTGCTGCACCTTGATTTCCGTTGGCCTAAGACTGAAGCCAGAGGCGCCGAGGAACGATGGGGCAAGTACCCGGACTGGGAGGAGCCATCCCCCTGCGTCTTGGGGGGTTATCCCGACCTTTTTAGAAGATCGTCGAGCGGGCGTCGGAGACAGATCTCTGACCTGGTCAAACTCCGGGCTGTATGCAGTGCGACGATGCGCGGGTGTACTGGTATACCAGTGTGCCCAAGGTCTTTACCGAGATGTTATCCAGCGCTTGCCTGCCCAGTGCCGAGGTGCCGCTTGGGCACGCTGACCTGGTCCTTTAGCTGCGTTAGCCCCCGGGCCAGCCCCGCTGCGGCCGAACGGCACCACGCGGGCGACTGGGCGGCCCGCGCGAGCCCACCGCGTCGAAGCTGCCCACTTGTGGTGTCTGTTTCCAACGACAGGTGTCACTCGTCGTGTCTATTTCCAACGACGAGTGCCTCATCAGGACCGTGGACTTCGAGCGCTTCGGCAACTCCTAGCTTCGCGTGAGGGCCAGAACCAGGCAGGGTCAGCGACAAGTGCTGGGTGGCGGCCAGGCTGGTGGCAGTGGTCCTGAAGAAGGTGACGATGTCGTCGATGCCGGTGTGCTCAGTTGTGCCGGAGTAGTGGATGACGGCATCTTCGGTGAAGACGTCACGAGCTCGTCCCATTGGCGCAGGTCGAGGGCGAACCCGTAGTGCGCGAGCAGGTCGCTGATCTCGGCGCGGTCCTCGAGCGGGATGGACACGATGGGCTGCTCACAAGATCAGGCGGTGGTTGTTGCGGCGGGGTCTACCAGGGCGATCTCCTGAACGACGGTCGCTACCAGAGCGCCGCTCGGGGAGCGGACCTCGGCGCGGCACAGTCCGCGGCCACCGCTGGCGACCGGGGAGAGCTGCTCGAGCAGTAGCCAGTCGTCAGAGCGCGCCGGCCGGTGGAACCACAGGGCGTGGTCAAGGCTCGCGCCGTAGACGTTGTGGCCGCTGATCACCTGGTCCCAGGGCAGCGCGTGCGGGAACAACACCGGCTCGAACATCGGGTAGTCGGTGGCGAAGGTGAGCGCGACCGCGTTGCGGGCGGGGACGTCCGGCAGCGCCGAGGCCGCCCGGAACCACTGGCGGTTGCGTGGACCGCTGGTGCCGGTGGCCTCCCACGGGGCGCGGTCGACGTAGCGCACGTCCACCGGCCACACCGCCGCGGCCGTGGCCGGAATCTGATCGCCGAAGGCGGCCGCCAGCAGTTCGGGCCTGCTCGGCAGCGTGGCCGGGTCGGGCGGCGGCGGGTCCTGCTGGCTCGGGTGGTCGGCGTCCCGCGCATCGTGCTCCAGCGCGTACCGCGCACCGGCCGGCGGCGGGTGGTGGAACGACGCGGTCGCGGTGGCCAACAGTCGATCGCCCTGCTCGGCGCGCACCAGCCGGGTGGACAGCGTGCGCGACTCGCGGACATGTTCTACCCGGTAGCTGACCGGCCGGGAGTTGTCCCCGCCGCGCAGGTAGGTGACCTGCACGGAGTGCGGCTCGCGGGCCGGCCGGACGGTCCACGCGGCGGCAAGCAGGCATTGGGCCGCGACCTGGCCGCCGTAGAGACGAGGAAACGCCGACGGGGCCGGCGCAGCCTCGAACCGGTCCGCACCTCGCGGGTGCAGGGTGAGTACCTCGGTCCACCAGCGGGCGAACTCGGTGGTTGGCGCGCGGGTTCCGGCGGCCAGGAGGGTCGGTGCGGGTGTGCCGTCGAAGGAAGCTGCCATGGTAATACCGTACGGCGATTGGTTATTTGGGGCGAGAGCCTTCACCGGCTCACTCGTCGGTTCGGCTCAGCGCCCGGCGGGTCTCCCGGATGCCGTGGGCCTCCTGGTCCTCACCGTGGAAGATGCCGGCGTCCGAGGCCCACTCGACCAGGCTGAACCAGGCGAAGACCGGCGGTGAGCACTGGAAGGCGAAGTTATTCACCGCCCGTCCGGCCGCCTCCAGAGTGCGTCCGAGCTCGTCGCGGACCGCCAGCTCGAAGCGCCGAGGCCGGCCGGCGGCCCGCTCCACCACCCGGCGGGTGCCGGCGACCAGGGCGGCACTCTTCCCGTCTCGAATGAGGTGTCCGCCGACCGGGACGTCCGCGTCGTCACCGCCGGGCAGGGTCTTGGGGCGCAGCAGCAGGAACTGCTCGTCGCGGGACAGGTCGCCGAAGCACAGCGAGGCCGACCGTCGTGGGCGGTTGTCCGGCCGGTCGTACCAGCTGCGGTCGCGGTGCCCGATGGCGTCGATGTCGAAGCGCTCGCCGCCCAGCGTGACCTGGCCACGCACGTCGCAAACCTGGTCGAAGTGACTGATCCGCCGTGCGCCCGAGGGCACCTGGGTGGTGGACACGACCGGAGCTCGGTGGCCGGTGTACTCCAGGTCCAGTCGCAGGTGCTCGTCGTCGACGTACTCCACGTGATAGCGGGTCAGCGGCTCGAGCGTGCTGAACCGCAGGCCCTCGAACTCGAGCGCGGTCAGGTCACCCTCGGGCATCGGGACATGCCACAGCAGCCGCGAGTAGCGGGCATCCCACGGCGTGCTCCCGGTGTCGTCCCAGACATGCACGGCGAGCGAGCACACGCCGAGATTTGGCCGGAACAGCGGGTAGATCGCGCAGCTCAGCCTGCGTTCGGGGATGTCGAACCCGTACCAGCTGGTCTCGGTCCACCACGGCTCGTTCCCGACGGAGGGATGGAACGAGTCGTCGGCCGCGGTCAGTGCCTGGTGCTCGTCGGACACGCTCGCTCTCCTCTGCCAGAGGCGTTGACAAGCCCATCGGCCGCTGCCCAGAATATACCAAACAACGTTTGTTAAATTCGAGCTCGGGGAGCTGACCGAAGTGGGTGATGGTCCGCTGGCCGGGGTCCGGGTGCTCGAGCTCGGCGGTATCGGGCCCGGCCCCTTCGCCGCCCTGCAACTGGCCGGTATGGGTGCTGACGTGGTCCAGTTGGACCGGCTCGACGATGTGGGCGGCCCGGACGCGGCGGCGGCGCTGATGGGCAGAGGGAAACGCTCCGTCGCGGTCGATCTGCGCACCGCCGACGGGGTGCGGCTGGTGCTCGGCCTGGCGGCCCAGGCCGACATCGTGGTGGAGGGATTCCGACCGGGCACCGCCGAGCGACTCGGCCTGGGGCCGTCGGAGTGCCACGCCCGCAACCCGGCCCTGGTCTATGGCCGGATGACCGGCTGGGGGCAGCACGGACCGCTGGCCAGCAGCGCCGGCCACGACATCAACTACATCAGCCTGACCGGCGCCCTGCATGCGATCGGCCGCGGCGGTCAACCACCGTCCGTGCCGCTCTGCTTGGTCGGCGACCTCGGTGGGGGCGCCATGTTCCTGGTGGCCGGTGTCCTTGCCGCATTGCACGAGGCCGGCCAGACCGGATGCGGCCAGGTGGTCGACGCCGCGATCGTGGACGGCGCGGCCGCGCTCATGCAGCCGATCTACGAGATGGTCGCCGACGGGCAGTGGCGGGACGAGCGCGGGACAAATCTGCTGGACTCCGGTAGGCCCTGGTATGACGTGTACGAAACGCGCGACGGCCGGTATGTGTCCGTCGGGGCGATCGAGGACAAGTTCTACGCGGTGTTCACCGAGCTGCTCGGCCTCACCGGCGCGGTGGCCGATCGCGGCGATCCGGCCGGGTGGCCGGCCCTGCGGGAGCGGATCGCCCAGCGGTTCGCCGAACGGGACCGGGCGCACTGGGAGGCGGTGTTCGGCGGAACCGACGCCTGCGTGGCACCGGTCTTGAGTATCGGCGAGGCGGCTTCGCACCCGCACCTGGTGGCCCGACAAACCGTCGTGGCCGACGGCTCTCCGGCGAATCTGTCCGCCGCGGCGGCGCCCCGGTTCGGGGCGCACCCGCCCGCCGCCGGCCGCGGCGCACCCCGGCCGGGCGAGCAGACCCGCGAGGTGCTCGACAGCTGGCTACCGGACACACCGATCGAGGCGTTACTGGACCGAGGGGTGATCAGCCAATGGCGGGGACCGGCCGGATGATCGAGGTGCTGGTCGACTGGGTCGCCGAGCATGCCCGGCACCGCGCTCAGGACATCGCCGTGGCGGATCTGGACGCGGGCGAGTCGCGTACCTGGAGCCAGTTGCAAGCTCGGGTGTCTCGGCTCGCGCATGTGCTGGCGCAGCGATACGGCGTCGGTCGGGGCGACCGGGTGGCGCTGATCGCGGAGAACGGCGTGCGGGTCTTCGAGGTGCAGTTTGCCTGCATGCGTATCGGGGCTGTGTTGGTCCCGCTGAACTGGCGGCTGACCGCCCCCGAGCTGGCCGAGTTGGTGTCCGACGCGGACGTCTCGGTGCTGGTGCACGACGCGAGCTGGGCGGCGGTGGCCGGCGAGCTGCGCGGGTATCTCCGCACCGATCAGACCCTGGGCTGGGGTCACGCCAGTGCGGACCAGACCACGGGGAATGAGTACGACACCGCGATCGAGACAGCGACCGGCCAGGTCAACGGCGGCGAGCTCGATCCCGACGCGGTGACCCATCTGCTGTACACCTCCGGTACGACCGGGCGGCCCAAGGGTGTGCTGTGCAACAACCGCACGCTGCTCACCCAGGCCCAGAACCTGGCGCACCGCAGCCGGATGGCGGAGCGCGGAGCTCACCACCTCAACATCGTGCCGCTGTTCCATGCCGGCGGGCTCAACGTGTTCACCAACCCGATGCTGTACTGGGGCGGGCGGGTCAGCACCGTCCGCCGGTTCGAGTCGGCCACCACGCTGCGTCTGCTTGCCGATCCCGAGCTAGGCGTCACCCACCTGTGCGGGGTGCTGCAGAACTTCGAGTGGTTGACCGACCTCGAGGCGTTCCCCGGCACGGAGTTCCCGACGCT
>DATHIT010000039.1:0-9197 GCA_035489915.1 Pseudonocardia sp.
TCGCCCTCGGGCTGGACAATGATGTGATCCGGGCCCAACGCGAGCACCCCCTACTGGGCGGCGGCAACCCGGTGGGCGCGGTCCGCCCCGCCCCGGACCTGGCGCGCCGCCTGGAGGCGCTGGCCGCGCGATCCGCCGCACACTGACCCGCCACACGCACCGCCCCGACGGCGCCCGCCGCCACGCTCCGCCGGGGCGCACCGCCCAGATCGCTGACACAGCTCCCCCGGCTCGACACAGCCGCCTGGGCCGCTGTGTGAGCTATACGCAAGCTGTGTGAGCAACAGACGAGTTGTGTGGTCAGGGCTTGCGGGCGGCGGCGAAGCGGTCGGCCAGTTGGGCGGTCAGGGCTGGCCAGACCACTGGGTCGTGGCCGGGGATCAGCGGGTAGCCCTTCTCGGCGGCGATCGCCTTGAGCCGGCGGATCGGCTCGACCGTCTCCGTCGGATGCACGTGCACGGTGCCGCCGATGGGCAGCTCGTGCTCGATGTTCTCGGTCAGGTCGGCTGCGTCGAAGGCGAACACGTAGCCACCGCCACCGATCGACTCGTCCAGGTCCACCACGAAGCTCTGGTGGCCCGGGGTGTGCCCGGCGGTGAGCACCGCGGTCACCCCGGGGGCGATCACGGCATCCCCGTCGGCCAGCTGCCAGTCGTGCGCTGGATCGTCGAAGTCGACGCGGTAGATGGCGTGCCGCTCCGGGTCCGGATGGTCGGACAGCCCGTAGTCCAGCTCGCGGCGCTGGGCGTGCACCGGGACCCGCCCGGCGAACAATTTCAGCCCGCCGGCGTGGTCCAGGTGCAGGTGGCTGACCCCGACGGCGTAGATCTCGTCGATGTTGATGCCGACCGCGTCCAGCGCCTCCTCGATCGGCTCCCCCGGGCCGGGCAACACCGCCCGGTAACCCTCCCTGCCGTGGTAGCGCCGGCGCAGTGCCAGGTCCCGGATCAGCGCGGTGTTGAACCCGGTGTCCAGCAGCAGCCACCCGCCGTCGCAGCGCAGCAGCACGCCGGGCACCGGCTCACGCAGCCGCTCGTGCTCCGGCGCCCCGTACACCGACACGGACTTGGGCAGCTCCTCCCACCCGAGGGTGAGCAGCACGATCTCCCGTACCCCGGCCATCAGACTCCCAGCACGCTGAAGATCAACGTGGTCGGCGCGGCCACATTGTGCGCCTGCTCGACGTTCTTCAGCCAGGTCTGGGCGACCATGAAGTCGTCGCGGTAGGCGATGTTGAGCCAGCAGCCGGTGGCGATGGCGGCGTCCCCGATCCGGGCGTAGGCGGCCGGGTCGCCGGTGGCCAGCGCCTCGGGGAGCTGGTCGCTCACCGACGGGTCGGAGCAGTGCAGATAGTTCAGCCCACCGTCCTTGTCGTAGAGGATGTGCGACCAGGTGTAGGGATGCGCTGCGTCCGGCCACATCTCGGTGAACAGCACGTCCGGGGCCCCGGCCAGGTCGTTGACCCAGCCGAACACCTGGGAGGTCGGGTAGCCCTGCACCTTCACGCTCAGCCCGTCGCCCTGCAGGTCGGCGGCCACGATGTTGGCCATCTGCTGGTCGTCCGGCTGGCTGGTGTCGTAGCCGAAGGTCAGCGACCGGGCGGTCGCCGGCAGCGCCTGCACGATCGCGTTCAGCGGGCCGGGGTCGTAGCTGACCTTCTGGGTGTCCGGGACACCGTTGAGCAGACCAGGGCCGTAGGTGCCGGTGGCCACCGTGCCCCGCCCGGCGAACACCTGGTCGGTCAATGCCTTGATGTTGATGGCCTGCTGCAGCGCGACCCGGGTGGCCTTGTCCTTGAGCAGCGCGCTGTTCGGGTTGAGGTAGACCTGGCTGGTCTCGAAGGTGGGCAGCGAGTAGTGCGCCGACGTGGTGCTGGCCAGGTAGGACTTCACCGCCGGGGCGTTCAGGTCATGCATGATCGCGGCCAGCTGGCCCTGGTTGAACACCAGCTCCTGGGTGGACAGGTCGGCCATCACCGGCAGGTCCACCTGCTGGAAGTAGGGCGCCGGACCCCACCAGCCGGGGTAGGCCTTGAGCTGGTAGCTCTGGCCCACCTGCGCCTGGGTGAGGGTGTACGCGCCGGTGCCCAGGTCGTGGGTGCGCAGGTAGGTCTGCGCGTGGTCCGTGCCGGCGTTGGCGCTCAGCCCGGTCGGGCTCATCATCTTCGGCCCGTACGGCGCGGCCAGGTAGTCCAGGAAGGCCGAGTTGCGCTGCTTGAGCTTGATGGTCACCTGGTACGGGCCGTTGGGCTGCACCGAGGCGATGCCGTCGACCATGTAGGCCGGGCCGCCGGCCACCGCCGCCCGCCGGGCGAACGAGGGCGCCAGCGCGTCCGAGGTGAACGGGGTGCCGTCGTGGAAGGTGACCCCTTCGCGCAGGGTGAACGTGTAGCTCAGCTTGTCCGGCGACTCGGTCCACGCGGTGGCCAGCACGCCGACGATCTTCGGGGTGGCCGTGCCGAGCTGGTAGCCCAGCAGCCCCTCGTAGGTGTTCAGCGTCAGCGCGAGCCCCTGGCCGGCGTAGTAGACGTCCGGGTCCGGCGGCTGGCCGGGGTCCTGCAGGAACGACAGCTTCAGCACGTGGTCGGTGGGTGGTGCGCTGGTCACCTGCGCCCCGCCGCCACCGCCACCGCAGGCGGCCAGGGTGAGCACCAGCGCCCCGGCCAGCGCGGGAAGCCACCGGCGCGCGCCGCGCCTCATGCGTCCACCAGCGCGGCCGGGCCGACCAGCAAGGATTGTTGAGACATGGAATCTCCTAGGAGTCCTGGGCGGGGTTCGGGGGCGGGGTCGGGGGCGGATCGGGGAGAGCTCAGACATCGATCCTCGGGTCCGCGAGTGCCTGCACGATGTCTACCAGGGTGTTGATCAGTACGTAGCCGGCACCGAGCAGCAGCGTCACGCCGGCGATCGCCGGGAAGTCGTCCACCGGCAGGCTCTGCGCGGTGTACTGGCCCAGACCGGGCCACGCGAAGATCGACTCGACCACCAGCACCCCGGCGAACAGCAGCCCCACCTGCAACCCGGTCATGGACAGCGCCGGGCCGGCCGAGTTGCGCAGCACGTGCCGGGCCAGCACCTTCAACTCGGACAGGCCCTTGGCCCGCGCGGTCCGCACGTAGTCCTGGCCCAGGGTGGTGATCAGGCTGGACCGCAGCACCCGGCCGATCGAGATGGCCGGCCCGATGGCCACCGCGAGCGAGGGCAGCAGCAGGTGGCGCAGCGCGTCGATGAACAGCCCAGGCTGCCCGTGCAGCACCGCGTCCAGCAGCAGCAGGTGGGTGGGGCCGCTGGACACCGCGCCGTCCGTCCGCCCGGTCGCCGGCAGCACGCCGAGGTACTTGTAGAAGACGATGATGCCGCCGATGGCCAGGAAGAACGCCGGCGTGGAGCCGCCGAGCAGCAGCAGGTACCGGATCACCGAGGCCCCCGGCCAGCGCAGCGTGGTGGCCACGGCCAGCAGCACGGCCAACACGATGGCCAGCAGCAGCCCGAACATCGCCAGCTCCAGGGTGGCCGGCAGGAAGGTGCGCAGGTCGGTGGCCACCGGGGAACGGGTGCGGTACGAGGTGCCCAGGTCACCGTGCACCAGGCCGGTGAGGTAGTGCCAGAACTGGGTGGCCACCGGCCGGTCCAGGCCGAGGCGGTGCCGCTCCGCGGCGACGGTCGCGGGCGACGCGCCGGGACCGAGCATGGTGTGTACCGGGTCGGACTTGCTGATGTGCTGCAGGCCGAACAGCGCGGCGGCCAGCACCACCAGGATCACCACCGCGGCAAGCAGGCGCTTGGCTATCAGGGTCAGCACGTGTGAACTCCGTGGCTCGGGGGACGGTTCGCCGGGTACGCCGGTGCACTCAGCGCCTGGACATCAGGCCCCGGATCCCGTCGCCGGCCAGGTTCGCGCCGAGCGCCAGCAGGGCCACGGCGATGCCGGGCATCACCGGGATCCACCAGTCGTAGAGCAGGTAGGTGAGGTTGCGGGAGGTGTCCGCGCCCAGCTCGGCGGCCGGCGCCGACTGGCCGAGGCCCAGGAACGACAGCCCGGCCAGGGTCAGGATCAGGTTGCCCACGTCCAGGCTGGCGGTCACCACGGTGGCCGGGACCGCGCCGGGCAGCAGGTGGCGCACCGCGATCCGCCAGGTCCCGCTGCCGGCCAGCCGGGCCGCCTCGACGTGCGGGCGGGCGGCCAATGTGCGCACCTCACCCCGCACGATCCGGGCGTAGAACGGCCACCACACGATGGACACCGCGACCAGGGTGTGCAGCAGGCCTGGACCCAGGGCGGCCACCACCGCGATGGCCACGATCGGCGCGGGCAGCGCCAGGAAGCCGTCGGTGATCCGCATCAGCACGTTGTCCACCCAGCCGCCCAGGGTGCCGGCGACCAGGCCGACCACCCCGCCGAGCAGCACACCGAGCGCCACCACCGCCAGCGCGGCGAACCAGGACGCCCGGATGCCGTAGAGCACCCGGCTGAGCACGTCCCGGCCCACGCTGTCGCTGCCGAGCAGGAAACCCCCGCTGAGCGGCGGGGACTCGGGCATCCCGACCGGGTCCAGCGGGCTGTGCGGGGCGAGCAGCGGCGCGGCCAGCGCGATCACCGTGATCAGCACCAGCAGTCCGGCGGCGGCCAGGCTGGCCCGGCTGCCCCTGGTGACCTCGGCGCGGGATCTGGGCCGGCCGAACCTTCGGCTGACGGTGGGCTGGAAGGCTTCCGCGACGGCCATCAGGACGCCCGCCCGGCCCGGATGCAGGCCACCCGGTGCAGGTCCCGGCCAGGGTCGGCGGGCTGCCGGGGCGGCGGCAACTCCAGCGGCACCTCCAGCTCCGGCTGGGCGCACGCCTCGATCGCGATCGGGCAGCGCGGATGGAACTCGCAGCCGGCCGGCGGGGACAGCGGGCTGGCCGGTTCGCCGCGCGCGGCCACCGGTGCCGCGCCGAACCCGGGAACCGCGCCGACCAACGCCTGGGTGTAGGGGTGCCGCGGCGCGGCGATCAGCTCCTCGGCCGCCCCGACCTCCACGATCTTGCCCAGGTACATCACCGCGATCCGGTCCGCCACGATGCGCGCCACCGACAGGTCGTGGGTGACGAACAGCACCGCCATGCCCAGGCTGGCCCGCAGCTCTCGGATCAGGTTCAGCACGGAGGCGGCCAGCGACACATCCAGCGCGCTGGTCGGCTCGTCGCACAACAGCAGCTCGGGGGGCACCACGGTCGCCCTGGCCAGCGCCACCCGCTGGCGCTGCCCACCGGACAGCTCACCGGCGCGCACCCCGGCCACCTCCTCGGGCAGACCCACCGTGGCCAGCGAGGCCAGCACCCGCTCCCGCCGCTGTGCCCGGCTCAGCTTCTCCTGGCGCAGCCGCTCATCCAGCAGCGCGCCGACGGTCAGCCACGGGGTGAGCGAGGCGCCGGCATCCTGGAACACCATTTGCGGGCGCGAACCCGGACCGAGGCTCACCTCGCCGCCGTCCGCTCGCTCCAGCCCGGCGATGATCCGCAACAACGTCGACTTGCCCGACCCGCTCTCCCCCACCAGCGCGACCGACTCCCCCTCGGCGATCTCCAGGGAGACCCGGCGCAATGCCGCCAACCGCCCCCGCGCGGCAAACGAGCGCCCAACCTTCACCCGAAACACCTTCTCCACCCGCCGCACCCCAGCCGCCGCCACCCGCCCCGAGCCGGCCTCCATCCCGCTCGCCGTCGAGCCCGCCGAGGCACCCGCCGAGGCGCCCGCCGCCGTCGAGCCCGCCCCCATCCCGGTCGCACAGACCCCGTCCCCCTCGCGCAGACCGTGCAGGGTCTGTGCGGCATGCACTGGCTCTGTGCCGCCGGTCGGGAAGTGCGGCTCGGCGGCGTGCGGCTCGGTGCCGGCGGGCGAGTGAGGGTCGGACGCGAGGAGGTGCACGGTGGCCAGGTCCGCGAAGCAGGCCCGCAGGTGGGCTGGTTCGGCGGCGGGATCAGCGAGACCAGCCTCGGCGACGGTGTCGAGGGGCTCGAGCTCGGGCAGATCGGTGCGGCAGGTGTCCATCACGCTCGGGCAGCGCGACGCGTAGGCACACCCGGCCGGGACGGCCGTGGGCAGCGGCGGGGTACCGGGCACGGTGACCAGCGGGGCGCTCCGGTCGGTGGTCAGGGAGAGCCGGGAGCGCAGCAGTCCGGCGGTGTACGGGTGCGCGGGCTCGGTGAGCACCGACTCGGTGGGCCCCAACTCGGCCAGCCGGCCGGCGTACATCACCGCCACCCGGTCGGCCACCTGTGCGGCGACCCCGAGATCGTGGGTGATCATCAGCACGCTGCAGCCCAGTTCGTCACGCAGCCCGCGCAGCAGGCCCAGCACCTGCGCCTGCACCGTAACGTCCAGCGCGGTGGTGGGCTCGTCGGCGATCACCAGGTCCGGGTTGCCGGCCACCGCCATCGCGATCATCACTCGCTGCCGCAGCCCGCCGGACAGCTCGTGCGGGAAGCTGCTCATCCGTTTCCGCGCGTCCGGCACGCCGACCAGGTCCAGCAGCCGGACCGCCTCCTCGACCCCGCCGGCCGCCTCGATCACCTGCCGGCCCACCCGCATCGTCGGGTTGAGCGAGGTCATCGGGTCCTGGAACACCGCGCCCAGGTGATCCCGGCGGTTCACCCGGCGGGCCTCGGCGTCGCCGGTGAGCATGTCGGTACCGGTGACGTGCAGCCGCCCGGTCAACTCCGGCGCCGAGGTCACCGGCAGCAGCCCGAGCATGGCCAGGCTGAGCACGCTCTTGCCGGAGCCGGACTCGCCGACCAGGCCGAGGATCTCCCCCCGCCGGATCCGCAGGTCCACCCCGCGCAGCACCTCGAACCGCTGCCCGTTGCGGGACAACGAGACCCGTAGGTCGGTCGCCTCCACCACCGGGTCGAGGGTGTCGGGCTGCCAGGAACCAGAGGCGGCGATCACCGGCCGGCCCGGGGAGTGACCGGCGTTGTCCAGCGCCACCATGTGTCCTCCGCGAGACTCACGCCGGCAGTCCTGGAGTCGCCGACTAGGGCTTCTCCCGGGCTTTTGTCCCGCCGTGGAACGGAGCCCGTCGGGCCCCGCCTGTGTCTCTCGGACCAGACCCGCCGCATACTTGGGGTGGAAGTGCGGCGACGGAACCCTAGACACGCCTCACGCTGGATGAGTCCCCACAAGGACACCCCGCGCGGATGACACTCTTCTTCCCGATGCGTGTCAGGTCTGTGAACAGCGGTCCCAACAGAGCACTCCTGTTTCACCGGTAGCCGCGGCCGGCCTACTCAAGCCCGCGCCCTTCGGGCCTGCTGACCGAAGCTGGACAGCGCCAGCGAGCCGTCCGGCAGCACCAGGTCGCCGGCCGCGAGCCGGCGCTTCAGGTAGGCGAAGCTCTGCGCGGTCTGCGCGAACAGGTGCTCACCGGCCACGAATCCGGGCCGAGCGGGTTGGTCGGCGCTGACGAACCGGGGCAGCGGCGCGATCGGCGTCGAGTAGTCCACGCAGAAGAACAGCGGGAAGGAGTACCGCTCCTCGCGCACCTTGCGGACCCGGTGCGTGGTGGCCACGAACTTCCCGTTCGTCCAGGTCTCCATCATGTCCCCGATGTTGACCACGAACGCGTCCGGCAGCGGCGGCACGTCGATCCACTCGCCGGCCCCGTTCAGTACCTCCAGCCCGGGCGCGGTGGGCTTTAGCAGGGTGAAGCACTCGTAGTCGGTGTGCGCGCCGATGCCGACCGCGTCACGAGCGTCGGCGTCATACGGGTAGTGGATCAGCCGCAGCTGGCTGGGCGGCTTGGTGACCACCCGCTGGAACGACTCCGGCGGCTCGCCGAGCGCCAGCGCGAAGCCGGACAGCAGCAGCCGGCCGAGCTCGAGCACCTCGGCGTAGTAGGCGGTCACCGCGTCGGCGAACCCCGGCAGGTCGGGCCACTGGTTCGGGCCCAGCAACGGGTTCCCGGCCAGGTAGTCGGGGTCGTCGGCGGGCAGGTCCAGGCCGGTGTCGAAGGCCTCCTTGCGGTCCACCGTGCCGCCGCTGAACACCTCCTCGCCTTCCGGAACGTAGCCACGATGGCAGGTGGAGTTGCCGATGTAGGAAGCCATCTTCAGCTCCATCGGCAGCGCGAAGAAGCGCTTGGTGGCGGCGAGCAGCGCCTCGAACAGCTCCGGCGCCATTCCGGTCCCGGTGATGTAGCAGAACCCGACTTCCCGGCCGGCCCAGCCCAGCCGATCCACCACCTGCCGCTGCCGGTGGGGGTCGGGCGAACGCAGGCCCGAGATATCGATGACCGGGACCTCGGTGAACGGGCTGATGCCGCTCATGGCCACCTCCGGCGCACATTTTCCTGGCTGGGACGACCTCATCGAATGCCCGGTCGGTGTCCGGGCAAAGTCGGCGCTGTGAACGCTCCGTTTCGCCCGGCGCGGCCGCACGACGGGTACGACAGCTCAGCCGACGTCTATAGAGTCCTCGGCATGAGGTCCGTCGCCGCCGTGCTCCACGAGGTCGGCAAGCCGCTGGAGATCGAAGAGATCGAGCTGGACGGGCCGGCCGAGGGCGAGGTGTTGATCCGTTACACCCACGCCGGGCTGTGCCACTCCGACCTGCACGTGATGGACGGCGACATCGAGGGCTGGCTGCCCATGGTGCTCGGCCACGAGGGCTCCGGAGTGGTGGAGGACGTGGGTCCGGGGGTCACCAGGGTGGCGCCCGGTGACCACGTGGTCTGCTCGTTCATCCCCAGCTGCGGCAGCTGTCACTGGTGCGCGACCGGCCAGCAGGCCATCTGCGACATGGGTGCAGCGATCATGCGCGGGCACCTGCCCGGACCGCGCTGGCCGATCAGCGGGCCGGGCGGGCGGTACGGCGCCATGTGCATGCTCGGCACGTTCAGCCAGTACGGGGTGATCTCCCAGAACTCGGCGGTGCGCATCGACCCGGACCTGCCGCTAGACGTCGCCGCGCTGGTCGGCTGCGGGGTCCCCACCGGGTGGGGGTCGGCGGTCAACGCGGCGCAGGTACGCCCGGGCGACGGCGTGATCGTCTTCGGGGTCGGCGGAATCGGGGTGAACGCGGTGCAGGCGGCCCGGTTCTCCGGCGCCAAGTACGTGATCGCGGTGGACCCGCTGGCGAACAAGCGGGAGATGGCCGAGCGACTGGGCGCGACGCACTCGGTGGCCACCGGGGCGGAGGCCGCCGCCCTGGCCCGCGAGCTG
>DATHIT010000040.1:0-9048 GCA_035489915.1 Pseudonocardia sp.
GGCGCGCGGCTCGCGCAGACCCAGTAGCGCCGGCGCGGACCCTGCAGGGTCCGCGCCAGCCGCGGCAGGTCTGTGCGAGCCGGGCGGAGCTTAGAGGTTGAAGAGTTTGCGGGCGTTCTCGCCGAGGATGTTGCGTTTGGCTTGTTCGGTGAGAAAGGGGATGGTCATGATTCGGCCGGGCACGTCGAAGTCCCAGTGTGGCCAGTCTGAGGAGTAGAGCAGGCTGTGTTCGGCGTCGACGGCGCGGAAGGTGCTCTCCAACAGTCCGAGGTCGGTGACCTCGAGCGGCTGGGAGGTGTAGTACATCTCGCGCATGTAGTCGCTGGGCATTTTGGTCAGCAGTGGCGCGTCGGATTGGCGTAGCTGGTACTCGTGATCGAGGCGCTGCATCATGAACGGCACCCAGGCCAAGCCGCTCTCGATCCAGATGACCTTCAGGTTGGGGAACCGTTCGCCCATCCCGTTGATCACCCAGTTGGTCATGTGGGTCATGTTGCAGGTGACGAATGAAATCGCGTGCGCGGACAGGAACTTGTTCATCGTCGAGGTCATGGTGTCGTTCTGGTTGGGCCCGGCGTGGAAGCCCAGCGGCATGCCGCGTTCCTGCAGTTCGGTGTAGAGCGGCATGTACTCGTTGCGATGTACCCCGACGGAGCGTTGGCTGGTCACCAGGAACCCGATCACGCCGGGGTGGTCGGCGTACTGGCGCACGGTGCGCAGCGCCGCTTCGGGGTTCTCGAACGGCAGCCCGAGCATGGTCTTGATCCTCGGGTCGCTGCCCAGGATGGTCTCGGTGAACCACTCGTTGTAGGCCATCAGCAGCTGGGTGGCCACCTCGGGTCGGGGGTGCAGGCCGATCTCCAGCATGGGCTGGGGGAAGACGACCTGGATGTCGATGCCCATCGAGTCCATCGCCCGCCGGACCAGGGTGACGTCGCGGTGCACGGCGGTCTCGGTGACCGGCTCGGCCAGCGCGGCTTGGTGCAGGATCCGGCCGCCGACGTCCTGGGCGGTCATGCCGGGGGTGAAGGTGCCCAGCGCGGTCCGGTCCGCCCCGGGCCAGTTTTTGATCATCTGTTGGCCGCTGTCGCGCAGCACCGGGTTCTCGATGCGGGCGATGATGTCGGGCCAGGAGTCGAGCTCTACGTGGTGGGAGTCCACGTCGACGATGAAGTACTCGTCGAGCCGGTAGCGCGCGATGTCGCGGCGGGCGTTGGCCAGGATCTCCCGGGTATCGGTACGGGTGGTGATCTCCTGGGTGGGGTGTGGGGTCACCGCTGGCGTCGTGGGGTTCATGGTCTGCTCCGTGGTGGGAGGGGTGCGGTCAGCCGGCGGTGCGGGTGCGGGAGAACCACAGCGCGAGGTCGAACGGGTTGAGCTCGCGCGCCTTGAGCAGCGCGCAGGCAAGCACGACCGCGTCGGTGGTGGAGACCTCGGCGTCGATCGGGACGATGTCCTGCGCGGCCTGCTCGCTGACCGCCGCGTAGAGCCGGATCGCCGCGCTGAGCAGCCGACGCAGGTCCTGCTCGGACACCCCGGCGCCGGGGCCCGGCTCGGTGGGCACCGCGCCGGCCATGGCGGCCAGACGCTCGAGCTGGCTGGCCAGCTGGGCCGGGTCGACAACAGGCTCAGGGGACGGCTCAGAGGGTGACATAAACCGTGCCGCCTTCCTCGTCGACCGGGAAACCGCGCAGCGTGAACAGCGGCTGGCCGGGGTGCGCGCCGGTGGTCACGCTGTACTCGGCGCCGTGCCACGGGCAGACAATGTGCAGGTCGTCCTCGTCGAACGCGGCGCCGACGGTGCGCTGGACGTCGTCGAGCAGCTCGCGGACCCTGGGCACCAGCCGCCCCTGGCAGACCGGTCCGCCGGAGTGCGCGCACACGTTCTCGTAGGCGTACAGCGTCCCCTTGAAGCGGAACACTCCGACCGTGGTCTCGCCGATGTCGACCACGAATCGCCCACCTTCCGGCACCAGATCGCTGGCACCGATCGCCTGGCGCAGGTGTGCCCTCGGATGCACGGTGGACATGGCATGAACCGCCTTCCGTCGGCGGCGCCGGTGCCCCGGCGTCCGGATCTAGATTGCTGATGGGGGAGGCCGGTGGAATCTGTCAACCGACTGGTCACGTCGCTATGTTTGGGTGGGCGAGCCCGAGGGGAGCCACGATGCCGTCGACGAGCCGACTGGTTGAGCGGGTGCTCGCCGCGGTTCGGCAGGGCGAAGGCTTCGCCGGGGTGGTGCGTGCCCGGCCAGGGTGGGGCCGGACCACGCTGCTGCGCACGCTGCGCGACGAATGCCACGGCGCCGCCCCGATCTTTGTGCTGTGGCCCAGCGACGACGGAGCGCTGCGGCGCGCTCCCGGTGAGCTGGTTGACCGGCTCGCCCGCCGGTTGCCGGTGCTGCTGCTGGTAGACGACGTGCACTGGGCGGAGGCCGAGGCGGTGGCCCCACTGGCGGCGCTGGCCGACCGGGTCGGTGGGCTGCCGCTGGGCATGGTGCTGACCGCACCGGTCGGGGCCGCGCTGCCAGCCGGCCTGGAGCACTTCAGTGCCCTCGAGCTGCCCGAGCTGGAGGAGGCAGACGTCCTCGAGCTGCTCGGGAAGCGGGCACCGGCTGTCACCTCAGGGGTTGCCGAGGAACTGCTCTCGCTGTGCGGCGGCCACCCGCTGGTGCTGCGGGAGTTTCTACCTTCGTTGGACGACGAGCAGCTACGCGGCCGAGCCCCGTTGCCCCGCGAAGTTGGGTTGGGCGCCGGCTCGCTGACGTTGTTCCGGCAGCCCTGGGCGACGCTTCCCAAGCCGACCAAAGCCTGGCTGCAGGTGCTGGCGCTGAGCAACGACAACGTGCCGACCTGCGTGCGCGCGGCGCGCAGGCTCGGCCTCGGGCTGGGCGACCTGGTGCCGGCGGAGCACGCCGGCGTGGTGCGCGTCTCTCCCGTCGGAAAGATCCACTGGCGCTGCCCACTGGTGCGTAGCGCGGTTGTCCAGTCGGCCACGCTGAGCGAGGCAGCGCGGACCTGCGCGGCGCTCGCCGAGGTGACCAGTCCCGATACCGAGCCGGTTGAGCACCCGCGTTGGCTGGCCCGGTCGCTGGCCGAGTCACCCGCCCTGGCGTCGGCATTGGACTCGGCGGTGACCGCGTTGGTGCTGGCCGGGCGGCTGCTGGACGCCTACGAGCTGGCTGGCCAGGCGGCCGAAGCGGCCACCGAGGGCGCACAGCGACAGCGGTACCGGGTGCTGGCCGCCGAGCTGTGCTGGCTGGCCGGGTACGGCGAGCACGCGCTGCGGCTGCTCGACCAGCTCGTCGGGCCACTGCCGGTCGGCGACGTCGACATGTCGGCCCGGGTGCTGCGCAGGGTGATCGAGGGGCTGCGGGACTCGTGGCCGAGCCCGGCGGAGCCCCTCGGCGGAGCATCGGTCGAGGCGTGCGGCCACGACCAGCTGGCCCGGTCACTGGGTACCGCGCTGCTCGCCGGCTGGGAGACCGTGCCCGCCGAGTCGCTGGCCGGCGTGCTGGCACGCCTGGATGATGCGTACCAGCGAACCCCTCCGGCCCGGCCGGGTATTGCCCGGGCGCTGGCCACTGTGGTTGCCGGGAACAGCGACCCAGGTCCGGCGGAGCGGGCCGCGCTGCGCACCGTGTCCTGGTGGCACCAGGATGACGACCCGCTGCACCCCAAGGCGTGGCCGCCGCCGCTACTACCGGTCTTCATCGGCGAGGAGGCCGGCTACGCGCGCCAGTTCACCGAGCTGCTGGCCACGCCGCACGTGCACGCAGCGCGCAGCACCCGGGCGATACTGCTGCTCAAGCTGGCCACCGCGCAGGCCGCGCTCGGCCACTGGCCACACGCGATGCGCAGTGCCGAGGCGTGCTGGGAGCTGGCCGAGGAGCTGCGCCTATGGGCACTGCATTCCGATGCACTGACCATCGCCGCCTGGGTGTGCGCGGCCCGGGGGCACGAGGATGACTGCCTCGACCTGCTGGGGCGCGCGCACCGTCAGCAGGGCCGGGCTCCGGCGGGACAGCAACCCTGGATGGCGCAGTGGGTGCAGGGTCTGCTGCGGCTGTCCGTGGCCCGCCCCCTCGAAGCGCACGATGCCTTGCGGCCGCTGCACACCGGCGCGATCGAGTCGCCCCAGCACCTGGTCGTTCGACGGTTGTCCACGGTGGACTTTGTGGAAGCCTCGGTGGGGTCCCGGCGGCCGGTGGATGCCGAGCGGGCGGTTGACCAATTTGCCGAATGGGTGAGCGGGGGAGCGGCCGACTGGGCGCGGGTCGACCTGGCTCGCTGTCGGGCGCTGCTCGAGCCGGCCGCCGAGCAATGGCATCGGGAATCCCTCGATCGCGTCGCCCGGGTTGGCCGGCTGGCCACCTCGGCGAGAGTGGAGCTGAGCTTCGGCTCCTGGCTGCGGCGCCACAAACGCCACCAGGAGGCCCGCCCTCACCTGCGCAACGCCGAGCGGTACTTCGACCGGCTGGCCGCGCCGGCCTGGCGGGACCGGGCGCACGCGGAGCTGCGCGCGGCCGGCGAGTCCGGGCCGACCGCCAATTCGGCCGACGGCGCGCTCACCGCGCAGGAGCTGCGGATCGCTCGGCTGGCGGCGGCCGGGCGCTCCAATCGGGAGATCGCCGAGTCGCTCGGGTTGAGCCCCCGTACCGTCGGCTACCACCTTTACAAGATTTTCCCCAAGCTCGACATCAGCTCACGCACCCAGCTGCCGATGGCCCTGGGCGCGATCACTGGACGAGCGGGCGGGCGCTGACCAGCACAACGTCGGTCGCGGGGCACCCGGAGGTCAGGGCGTGGTTTCCTCCCGGTCGGCGGCGGGCTGGCGGGGATGTTGCATGCTGCGCGGGGCGACCCACGGCCCTTCCGGCTCGGGCATGCTCTTGCCCAACTTGATGCTCTCGATCCCGCCGCTCGGAAGTTCCAGCAACCGCAGGTAGGTTCCGTCCGGGTCGGCGAAGACCAGTAGATGTCCGGCGCCGCCGAGGGTGATCGGGGAGTGGTCGATGCCCTCGGCATCCAGGTGCGCCGCCCATGCCCGTAGGTCTTCGGGGGTGCCGGCGGCGAAACTGATCGGGTCGTAGCCGTTCATCGCCTTGGCCGCGTCCGGCGCCCAGCGCAACTCCAGCTGTACCGGGACGCCCGGGATGCTCAGGATCACCGCGTAGCGGACGCCGGAGCGGTCGAGATGGTCGGCATGGGCCAGGCGTTGCGCACCGAGCACGCGCTCGTACCAGAGCAGCGACGCATCCAGGTCGCTGACCGGCAGCTTCAGGTGATGAAGACCCTGTAGGACTGGTGGAGCCACGGCAGACCTCCGGCCAAATTGAGCGCACGTTCATTTTGAACCTACTCTGGTATGCCGGTAGCTGCCACGCACATACGGAGGGGTCCGGGTGCCTCGAATCACCGCTGAACGTAGGGCCGCACGGCGCCAGCAGATTCTGGAGGCGGCCTGGGAATGCTTCACCCGCCGGGGGTTTCAAGCCACGACCATGGACGAGGTCGCGGCCGCCGCCGGGGTCTCGGCCGGCACCACCTACACCTACTTCGCCACCAAGGACTCGATGATCGTCGCCACCGTCGAGATCGCGATGGGCCGGTTCGCCCAGGCATTTGAGCGGCTCGCCGACCAAACCGAACCCGCGTCCCCGACGGATGTCCTCGTCGCTATTGCCGACGAGCTGCGACGACGCGGCGAGCATCCCCGCTACGACATGACCAGGATCGGCCTGCAGGCCTGGGCCGAATCCATCCGTAGCCCGGCGGTGCACCGCGCCATCCTCGAGGGCCACGATCGCGCCGCCGGAATCCTGCGCGGCCTGGTCGAACGTTGGGCGGCAACCAGGGCAGAGCCGGTGAACGCGGAACAGGTAAGCGAGCTGCTACACACCCTCGTGCCCGGCCTCATGCTCGCTACCGTCCTCACCGGCCACACCCCAGCCCTCGCCATCGGCTAGACCGGCGCTGCGCCTAGCCGGACAGGTCGTCGGACCGGCCCACGGCGAGCCGGGACCACTGCGCTGTGGGCCGTCCGTCGGTCCGGAACTGCTCGCCGGCGGTGGCGTACGGCTGCGGCCAGCCGGTCGGCGAGTCCTCCCAGGTCTCCTGCCGGCCGTACACGGTGCGATCGAGCAGGTGGTAGCTGGTGGCGCCGGCCTCGACGCCGCGGCTGGTCGTCCAGTACGTCTCGAACACCCGGTCGCCGTCGCGCAGGTAGCAGAGATAGCCGCCGAAGCCACGCCCGGCCAGCAACACGTCCAGCGAGTCGCGCGCTGAGTACCACGGCATCTCCCAGCCCATGAAGTCCCGGTACCGGGCGCTCGCGTCGTACGGGCCCTGGCAGAACGTCGCGTAGGTGACGTCGCGGCTGTGCAGATAGGACAGCTCCAGCGCGTGCCCGGTGAAGAACGTGCAGCCCTCGCACTGCTCGTCGGCGGGTTTGCCGTCGTGCCACATGTGCAGATAGGTGATCAGTTGCCGGCGCCCCTCGAACACGTCGACCAGGGGCACCGGGCCGTGCGCCCCGACCAGCTTGGTCTGCGCGTCCACCTCGACCATCGGCAGCCGCCGCCGGGCGGCCGCGATCGCGTCACCCTCACGGGTGTGCGCCTTCTCCCGCACCAGCACCCGGTCAACCTCGGCCTGCCAGGTAGCCCGGTCGACGAGCTCGGGCAACGGGTACGTCGTGCTGGTTGCTCCCATCGGTACACCTTTCCCTTTCCCGGGCAGGCGCATCGCCGGCCCTCGGAAGGTGTGACCAGCCGGACGCCCGAAACTCATCGGGGAGGAACACCGGCGGGCTGGTGAGGAGCCCAAAGGATTCCGGGACGGGCAGCCGATCCCAGTATGCTGCCCTGGTGACGGCGATCATGAGCGCGGGAGTAACCGAGGCTGGCGAGGGGATCGACGGCATTCGGTGGAACATCCTCGGCCAGAGCTACGTGCCTAAGGCGTACACGGAGAGCTCGTTGTCCTGGCATGCAACTTTGCCGCCTGGCACCTTTGTGCCGCCGCACATCCATCCGACCCAGGACGAGTTCATCTACATGCTGCAGGGGCGCCTCGATCTGGTGGTCGACGGCAAGGACGGGGTGGCCAACCCCGGCGACACGGTGCGGCTGCCCCGAGGCATTTCGCACGGTCTCTACAACCGCAGCGATCACGACGTGAAGTGCTTTTTCTGGGTGAGCCCCGCGCGGCGGCTGTATGACCTGTTCTGGGCGCTGCACAACCTCGGCCCGAATGCCAGCCCCGCCGAGGTGGTCGCGGTCGCGGCCAAGCACGAGGTGGACTTCTTGCCACCACCCGAGGACGGCGAGTGAGCCCAGGGGGGCGAACGTGAAGGTCATTGTGGTCGGAGCCGGTGTCGGTGGTCTGGCCACCGCGCTGATGTTGCAGCGACGCGGGATTCATGCCGAGGTCTACGAGCAGTCCGCGACGGTGCGCGAGCTCGGGGTAGGGATCAACACCCTGCCCCCGTCGATCGGCGAGTTGACCGAGCTGGGTCTGCTGCCGGAGCTGGACAAGATCGCTATCCGCACCCGGAAGTTGATCTACTACAACCGGCTCGGTCAGCAGGTCTGGGACGAGCTCCGCGGGATGGACGCCGGCCACCGTTCTCCGCAGTTCTCAATTCACCGGGGGCGCCTGCAAAAGGTGCTCTATGACGCCTTGCTGGATCGTCTCGGTCCGAATGCGGTGCGCACCGGCCTGAGCCTGGCCGGTTTCCTCCAGGATGAAGGCGGCGTCACCGTCCACTTCACCGACTCGGTGAAGGGCGACGCCGGGCTCACCGTGCGCGGTGATGTGTTGATCTGCGCTGACGGCATTCACTCGGTGGCGCGTCGTCAGTTCTACCCCGACGAAGGCCCGCCGAAATGGAATGGCGTGCTGATTTGGCGTGGTGCCACGGAGTGGCCGATGTGGCTGGACGGCCGCACGATGGCGATCGGCGGCGGGATGGGCGCGAAGTTCGTGCTCTACCCGATCGCCGAGGGCAACGACGGACGACAACTGATGAACTGGGCCGTCTGTATCAAAATGGCCGACGGCGCACTCACGCCGCCGCCGAAGGAGAGCTGGTCGCGGCGCGCGCCGCTTTCCCTGGTACTGCCCTACGCCAAACGCTTTGCCATTCCAGGCTGCGATATTCACAGTTTGGTCGAGTCCACCCCGGAGGCATTCGAGTATCCGATGTGCGATCGGGATCCGCTGCCGCGCTGGACCTTCGGAAGAGTGACGCTGCTGGGCGACGCCGCGCACCCGATGTATCCGGTCGGTTCCAACGGTGCGTCCCAGGCAATTCTGGATGCTCGGATGCTCGCGGACGCCCTGGCTCACGCCGAGCACCCGGGAGAAGCACTCTGGGCGTACGAGCGGGACCGTCTGCCCAAGACTGCCGAGGTGGTGCGGCTCAACCGCAAGGGCGGCCCGGAGCGGGTCATCGATGAGGTCGAGAAGCTGGCTCCCGGTGGCTTCTCCAGCATCGACGCGGTGCTCAGCCGAGCCGAGCGCCAGGCAATCGTGGGTGGCTACGCCGGAACGGCCGGGTTCGCCACCGAGGCAAGGCGCTTCGCCGAACGCGCGGCTCGGAGTTCAACGGCCGCTCAATAGCCTGCCAGTCAACTCGACGCAAGAATTCGCCGCTCGGCGGCAATAACACGAGTTGGCCGGGCACGCCGGTGACGACGCCGAGCAGTCTTGCATCCCAGGACTCGTGGGGTCGCGACGAAAACGGCCTGCCACGTCCGTATTTACGTCGGAGTCGTATTACGTATCTAAGGGGAGTCGGGTCGGGTGCGGGTGAACAGCAAGGGGCAGGTCACCATTCCCGCGCGGCTGAGGGAGAAGCATGGCCTACGCGAAGGCGAACGAAGTCGAGGTCGTCGAGGACGACGGGGGGCTGGGGATCGTTCGGGTGGCAGGCAGCCAGACTCGCGGTCAGCGGCTGGTTGCCCACATGCGCGGGCGGGCGACCACAGAGATGAGCACCGACGAGCTGCTAGGCCTGCTGCGCGGAGGTGTCCACCGGGTTTG
>DATHIT010000041.1:0-4263 GCA_035489915.1 Pseudonocardia sp.
CGACCGCAGCAGCTCGGCGATCTCCGCCTCCCGGCCGCTCGCCACCCCCGGAGTGCCGTTGGCGACGGCCTCCCAGGCGGCATCGCCGTCCTTCACCAGCACCCCGATCGGCATGTCGGAGGCGACCACCTTCCAGGTCGCCCGCGACGAGGCCAGTCCGTCGGCCAGCCAGCGGGCCTGCTGCTGGCCCAGGATCCGCCCGGCCGGACCGGTGTTCGCCCCGTTGGCGTCCCGGTAGGTGCGCATGTCGATCACGAAGATGTCCAGGTGCGGACCCCAGCTGGAGCGCCGGTACACCCGGCCGTCCACGGCCTGGCGCGGGTCGAGCGGCACCCACTCGTGGAAGGCCTGGAACGCCCGGCCAGCCAGGACGTCGACGCGCTTCTCGGTGTACCGCTCGTCGGTGAGCACCTCGCCCGGGTACCAGTTGTTGAGGACCTCGTGGTCGTCCCACTGGTTGAGCTGCGGCACCCGGGAGGCGAACCCTCGGAAGTGTTCGTCGCGCAGGTTGTAGGCGAACTGCCCCCGGAACTCGGCGAGCGTCTCGGCGACCTTCGACTTCTCCGGCGTCATCAGGTTCCGCCAGGTGCGGCCGTCGGGCAGCGTCACGGTCTCCTTGAGCGGCCCATCGGCGTACACGGTGTCCCCGCTGCAGAGGAAAAAGTCCGGGTCAGGGCCGGCCATCGCGGAGAAGATCTTCATCCCGCCCAGGTCGGGGTTGATCCCCCAGCCCTGTCCAACGATGTCGCCGGACCAGACGAAGCGCGCCGAGCCGCCCGGTGCCGGACCGGTGCGGAACGAGCCGGTGACAGCTTCGCTGGCCACCCGGCCGTCCGGATCCTCGGCGGTGACGCGGTAGTACACCGTGCCGGCCGCGGCGCCGCCCGGCACCCGGAGCCTGCCGGTCAGGTCGGTGTCCGGCGTGAGCATCGGGCCGACCATGCGACGCGCGTTCCGGAACTCGGGGTTGTCGGCCGCCTCGACAATCATCCGGGACGGGCGGTCCGCGCGGGTCCATACCAGCCCGGATCCGGGCAGCACGTCGCCGGACTGCACGCCGTGGGTGAGAACTGGCCGGTCGGAACGGACCAGGCCGGGCCCGCCGCATCCGGTCAGCCCGAGGGGCAGGCCGACGGCGCCGAACCCGACGGCGCCGAACGCGGCCGAGCGGAGCAGCGTGCGGCGACCGAGGCGTCGGCTCAGGGGAGTCATCGGGACAGTTCTAATCCGATCAGATGAACAGCTCAGGCACCGCCGGATGAACGCCTCCGACCGTGTGGGTCTCGAACATTTCGGTTCCGAGGTTTACCTGCCCCGGCCAGCCACTCGGCGGTAGGGCCGACCCCGAGGAAAGAGTAGGGGCGGCACCACCTGGCGTAGGGCCGACCCGATCGCCACCGCCCCCGCACCCGGGCAGTCTTCTCGGCAACAACCCAGCGAGGAGTCGGCATGGACCTGCGAGAGACAGTCCTGGTCGCGTTACGCAGCCTGCGCGGAAATCGACTGCGTTCGCTGCTCACCGCGCTGGGCATCATCATCGGGGTCGCCGCGGTGATCATCCTGGTTTCGCTGGGCAGCGGGGTGCAGGCCGGGTTCGACGCCCAATTCAGCCGGCTGGCCAACCAGATCACCATCAGCAAGGCGACCGGGGCGGTACCTGGGGGCGGCACCGCCCGCGACCTGACCGACCAGGACGTGGCGGCGCTGGGCAACAAGGCGCAGACCCCGGACATCGACTCGGTCACCCCCTCCACCACGGGCAGTGCGGTACTGGTGGCCGGGCAGGCCCAGGAACGGGCCAGCCTGGTCGGCACGACCTACGACTACCTGCAAGTGTCCAACCGGACAATCCAGGCCGGCGAGTGGCTGACCCCGGACCAGGCCCGGGGCAACGCCAAGGTCGTGGTGCTCGGACAGGAGGCCGTCCAGCTGCTGTGGGGGCACACCGCGAACCTGCCCGAAATCGTCGGCAAGGAGGTCCGCATCGGGCGCACCACCTTCCGGGTCGCCGGGGTGCTCGGCCTGGACGGGCAGGAGGACAACGTCGCCATCGTGCCCATGGGCGCCGCCCGCGCCTACCTGATCGGCACCGCGAACGCCGTGAACCAGATCATCATCAAAGCCACCAGCGCCGCCACCGTGCCCGCCGCCACCCAGCAGCTGACCAACGTCCTAGAACGCCAACACCACATCCACACCGCCAATAACCGCGACTTCAAGGTGAAGGCCTACCAGCGCCTCATCGACCAGCGCAGCCAGCTGATCACGTTCCTCACCCTGTTCACCGCGGCCGTCGCGGCGATCTCCCTGATCGTCGGCGGGATCGGCGTCGCCAACATCATGCTGGTCGCGGTCACCGAGCGGACCAGGGAGATCGGCATCCGCAAGGCCATCGGGGCGCCGCGCCGGGCGATCCTCACCCAGTTCCTGTTCGAGGCAGTCATCCTGACCGGCCTCGGCGGCCTGATCGGCGTGCTGGTCGGGGTCGGCGTGTCGACCGGTGGCGGAATGGTGCTGCCACGGTTCATCTCGGAGTTCCCCCCGCCGATCGTGACACCGTCGCCGGTTCTGATCGCCTTCGGCGTCAGCCTGCTGATCGGGATCGTCGCCGGGGTCTACCCGGCCAACCGAGCGGCCCGGCTGCGGCCCATCGAGGCGCTCCGCTTCGAGTGACCGCGGCGGCCCGGCGCCCGACCGCGAGCTCGATCCCTGTGACAAAATGGTGGAGTGCCGTCACCGACGATCGGCCGAGTCAGCAACGTAGCGCAAGCGCGGCCGCGGCCAGGGCAGGCCAGACGTGCCCGCTGAGAACGAGCATCCGTCCCCCGATAACACGAACCCGGCCAGCCAGGACGAGCCGGTGCCCGCGGACGGGGCGCGCACCGAGCCGGCCCGGCCGGCCGAGGAGCCGGGTGCCTCCTCGATGGTCCGTTGGTCGCAGCGGCACGCCGAGGCGGCCAGAGTCGCCCGGGCCGACAAGGAGACGAGACGCTCGAACGGCTCCAAGACCGACTCGATCGTTCGCTGGTCAGAGCGGCACAGCGGGACGCCCAAGATCGCCGTGGCTGGCCAGACAGCCGCCTTCCAGCCCGCCGGATCGAACGCGGCCGGGCCGAAGCCCGCGCGACCTCCGTCGAACCCCATCCCCACGCCGTCGCGCCGTGGGCACGACGGCGTCGGCGTCGTTCGTCCGCTTCTCATTCAGTTGGCAAACCTCACCACGGTGCTCGGCTGGCTGATCGCGCTGCTGATGGTCGTGTACGTCCTGTTCGTTGTCCTGCGCGCAAACCCTTCGAACCCGTGGGCGGCCTACGTCGAATCCTGGGCGCCGAGGATGAACCTCGGGCTCGGCGACCTGGTTGCCGTGGTGAATCCAACGATCAAAGTGCTGGTCACCTACGGCATTGCGGCGATCCTTTGGGCGATCATCGGAACGATCGTCAGTTGGCTGATCCGGCGGATCGCGGTGTCCTGACCTCCGCACCACACACCTCACCTCATACCCCGGGACGTCGAGGCGGTCCCTTGTCGTGGGCCTTGTCACGCTCCGACAGCTAAAGTACGGTCTAATGAACCGTAGTTTGGCAGCGATGATTGAGGCGATATGGGTTCCGCTGATTCGGTAGCGCTGACCGAGGAGTTCGACCCTCACGATCCGGCGATCTCGGCGGACGATCTCTATGCGCGTTACGACCGGTTGCGGGCCGTCTGCCCGATCACTCGACACAACCCGCACGGCGGTTACTGGCTGGCGACCGGCTACGACGAAGTACGGCGCGCGGCGATGGACTCGAAGACGTTTTCCTCCGCCAACGGCGTCTACCTGCCGGCGGTCGCCGAACATCGGCTGCCGGTGCTGGAGATGGACGACCCGGAGCATCGCGTCTGGCGGAAGGTCCTGGCGCCGCGGTTCAGCACGGTCGCCGCCCGCGGTTGGCAGCCACGGATCCGCGAGCTCATCGACGAGCTGATCGACGGTTTCATCGAACGCGGCCGTGCCGATCTCATTCACGACTTCGCCGAGCCGCTTCCGCTGGCGCTGATCGCCGAGGTGTTCGGGCTCGAGCCCGAACAGCGCGCACAGGTCCGCGAGGACGCCTTGAAGTTCCTGGACAACTCGACCGGTGACACCCAGGCCAAGGCCTTGCTGGAGAGCATGGTCGCGCGGTGGGTACGGCTTGTCGAACAACGTCGACGCGAGCCCGCCGAGGACCTGATCACAGCGGTAGTCCAGGCCGACTTCAGCCCGCACGCGGTGTCGGA
>DATHIT010000042.1:0-6140 GCA_035489915.1 Pseudonocardia sp.
GGCAGGCCGAGGAGTACGGCCGGTCCCGGTGGCGGGAGTTGGACCAGCGCCAGGCCGACGCCATCCAGGCGGCCACCGACCGGCACGCGAAGGAGCGCGCCGAGGCCGGCTGAGCTGGCCGGGTCCCCAGGCCCCGCGCTAGTCCTCGGCGGGGGAGTCTGGCGCGGGTGGCAGCTCCCGGCGGCCTCGGGTGAGCTTGCCGGCGGGGCGTCGGCCGGGAACTGCCGGTCGGGGCTCGTCGGCCAGCTCGCCGCCGGCGACCGTCGGGCGCCTGGTCAGCGTCCCGCTCACCGGGAGATCGGTGTCCAGCACCTCGCCCGGCGCGGTCGACTGGCTCGGCGGGGTGGGCGAGGAGTCGGACTCGGCGGTGTCCATCCGCACCGTGCGCTTGTGCCGCACGGTGAGCTGGAACTCCTCGACCTCCTCCCACAGCGTCCGGGCCACCCGCACCGACCGGGGCGCGGTGGAGGCCAGCCGGGCCACCGGTCCGGGCACCAGCGGCCGGACGATGCCGGTGATCGCCCGGACCGCGCCCGGCAGTGGCCCGGGCAGCACATCCAGCGGGTCGCCCTGGACCGGAGCCAGCGCGGCCTCGCGCAGCCGGGCCAGCACCGGAAGCCGGGCCGGCTCAGCCGGGGTGCGTGCCGGGTCGTCCCCAGGCTCCGCGTCCCGCGAAGCCACGGTTTCAGCGGCCGGCACTTCGGCGGGGTCCTCGGCGGGCACCGACGCGGCGGGGATCTCGATGCGCTCCGGCGCCGCGCCCAGGGCGGTGCCCTCGGCCAGCAGCCGCCGGTGCTGGTCCAGCTCCAGCGCCGCGCTCAGCTGCGCCCGGTTGATCGCCACCGTGGTCGCCGCGTCCTGCTCGGCACGACCGACGCGGGCCCGCGCCAGGAGGCGCCGGTCCTGGCTGGTCTGGCCACGCCACCAGCGCAACAGCAGCGGAAGCAGGCTGAGCAGCGCGAACAGCGCGTCCACCGCGATCCGCAGTACCAGCGGGCCGGCCGAGTCGGCGGTGCGGGTGGTGTAGCTGTGCATCGCGGCCCAGCGGGCGTCCAGGCCGGTGTCCGCGGCGGCCAGCGCACGGGCGGTGGCCGCGTCCCGATCCAGCTGCCCCCGGGCGCCGGTGATGGCCTGGTCGAGGCCGGGGCCCAGCCGGTCCCGGCGCGTGCTGGCCTCGGTCAGATCGCTCTGCGCGGCGTTCAGCTCGGCGTCCGCCAGGCCGGTTTCCGGTCCGCGCCCGCGATCCCCGGTGATCTGCGTGGATGGGCAGCCGGGGCCGGGGCGATACTCGCAGCGGGCCACCACCAGCGCCCGGTCCCGCCGCTCCGACGCCGCCTGGACCTGGGTGTCCAGTGCGGCCCGGTCGGTCTGCAGGGTGTCCAGCTGGGCGGCCGGTGCACTGTGCGCCACGGTCGCCCCGGCGGCGTCCACCCGGCTGTTCAGCTCCCGGTCGACCGCCCCGGCGAAGATGGCCAGCGCGGCCAACTCGCCGATGACCACGCCGAGCAGCACGGCGACCACCGCCTGGGTGACCTCGCCCAGCACCAGCCGGACCCGACCTCGGTTCGGCTCGGCGGGCGCGGTGGCCAGTACCCGCCCGACCGCGCCGACCAGCAGCCCGGAGGCGACGCCGAAGACCCAGCTGGCCGGTTCACCCACGCCGGCCAGGCCGGCCACGAAGGCCACCACGCAGCCGGCCAGGACCGCGTGCAGCGCCACGAAGAACCCGGCGGTCTGGTAGGCGGACCGTTCGGCGGGTTCGTCGATGTCACGCCAGCTGCCGCCGCCCAGCCAGACCAGCGGGTTGGCCAGGCGGGCGAGCGGAGTGGGAGTCACGGGGGAGCTCACCGGGTTCTCCTCGGCAGGGGGCAGGGGCGGTGGTTGGCCACGTCGACGAGGCCGGCACAGCGAGTGCCATGGTGGGGGGTGCGGCCGGACAGCGGACCCACGGTGTGCGCGGCGTCACCGGGCGGGCACCCGAAATTCGACCGGGCGAGGCGCTTACTCAGAGTCACTGCCCGGGGAGAACGGGGTACGAGGGCGGGGCAGCGCGACTCCGTCCAGCACGATATCCACCTGCTCGTTGTAGAAGGCCACCAGCCCGGCGATGGACGGCAGCTCCCGGGTGGGGAAGTCGTAGGCCCAGGCCAGGTCCGGGTACGTGGTGCCGCCCACCCGCGCCGACCAGTAGCCGCTGGTTGTGCCCTTGTAGGGGCAGGAGGTGACGGTGTCGCTGGGCACCAGGTGGGTGAAGTCCACCGAGCCGCGGTCCAGGTAGTACCGGGTGGGCAGGCCGGTCTCGAAGACCATCACCGGCGAGGTGGACTCGGCCAGCAGCACGCCGTCCAGCTCGACGCGGACGCGCCGCGCCGAGCGCACCGCGTCCACCCGGGCGTACGGGTTGCGCGGGTGGACGAACACCTGCTCGTCCTCCTCGAACCAGGCATCCAGGGCGGCCCAGTCCAACCGCACCAACCCGGCCAGCGACTCCGTCGGCGAATCGGCGACGGTGCTGGTCTCGGCGGCGGTGCTGGTCTCGGTGTCCGGATAGACCAGCGCCGCGCCGGGCCGCTCCAGCCCGCCGGCGCGCAGTCCGTACCGGTGCACGGTGGCGCCGCGCACCTGCTCTGTCTGGTGCTCGTCGACCAGCACGCCGGGCGCCAGGTCCGCGCGCGGGACGTAGTACTGGGGATAGGGCGGCCATTCCCACACGTACCGCGCCGAGGTGGTGTCCAGCACCACGGTGCCGCCGAGCCAGGCGCGGATCCGTCGCGGCACCGGTTCGATATGCCCGGCCGCGACGATCATCCCTGGATAGTCACCCATGCCGTCACAGTAAGGGGGGAGCCCAGTTGTTTAGCCGAGTTCGAAGCCCAGGTAGCCATTGGCCGCGACCTCGGCGAGGCGCTCCTGGTAGGTGGGGAATCCGCCCGCGTACAGCAGCACCTTGCGCTGTTCATCGCGGCCGGGGCTGTTGCGCCCGGTGAACCACGAATCGGTCTTGGAGAACAGCATGCGGGCGGCGAAGAGGTGGCACTCGGCGGTCCACTCCGCTTGAGCTTCGGCTGTCGCGCAGATCCGGGTGTGGCCGAGGGCCAGCAGGTCGGTGACCCATTCGACGTTGTGCTCGATGCAGCGCGGCATGTTGCAGAACGCCGCCGCGTTGTGTGGGCCGACGATGCTGAACATGTTGGGAAAACCAGCGGTGCCGAGCCCGAGATAGGTCAGCGGACCGTCGGCCCAGTGCTCGGCGAGCCGCGCGCCGTCCACGCCGCGGATGTCGATGCGGTCGAACGGACCGGTGACGGCGTCGAAGCCGGTGGCGAAAACGATCAGGTCGACCTCGTGATGGCCGGCCGTGGTGGTGATGCCGGTCGGCGTCGCCTCGACGATCGGCGTCTCCCGCAGGTCGACCAGCTCCACGTTCGGCTGGTTGTAGACCTCGTAGTAGCCGCTCTCCAGCGGCACCCGGCGGGTGCCGTAGCCGTGGTTGTGTGGAATGAGCCGCTCAGCAACGGCCGGGTCGTGCACCCGGGCCCGGATCTTTTCGGCCATGAACGTGCTGAGGGTGGCGTTGGCGACCGGGTCGACGAGCACGTCGCGGAAGTTGCCCATCCACAGCGCGAACCCCGGCCTGGCGTACAGCTCCTCGTAGAAGGCGGTCCGCTCCTCGGGCGACACCACCGTCGCCTTGCGCCGATCCGTGTCGTGCAGGAACCCGCCGAAGGTGTCCCGGCATCGCTCGAAGATCTCCGTGGCGTGCTCGCGCAGCGAGGCGTGCGTCTCGTTGTCGATCGGGGAGTTGCGCAGCGGCGAGCACCAGTTGGGCGTGCGTTGCAGCACGGTCAGCCGCGCGGCCGTCTTGGCCGCCTCCTGGATCAGCTGCACGCCAGTGGCACCGGTACCGATGACCGCGACCCGCCGGCCGTCCAGCGGCACCGGCTCGCGCGGCCACTGTGCGGTGTGGAACCAACGTCCGCCGAACCGCTCGATGCCGGGCAGCGGCGGCAGGTTCGGCACCGAGAGCGCACCGATGGCGAGGACGAGGTATCGGGCCCGTCGGGTCGAACCGTCGTCGGCCGCGACCGTCCAACACCGCTCGCCGTCATCCCAGGCCGCGCTGGTCACCCGCACGCCCAGGGTGATGTCCCGTCGCAGGTCGAACCGGTCGGCCACGTGCCGCAGGTAGCCCAACACCTCCGGCTGACCGGCGAAGTGCTCGCTCCACCGCCATTCGTCGAGCAGGTCCTCGGAGAACGAGTAGGCGTAGCTGTAGCTTTCCGAGTCGAACCGGGCGCCGGGGTAGCGGTTCCAGTACCAGGTGCCGCCGATGTCGTCGCCCGCCTCCACCACGTGCGCCGACAGCCCCGCCCGCCGGCACCGGTGCAGCTGGTAGAGCCCGGACATGCCGGCCCCGATGATCAGCACGTCGTCCATCAGCCTCCACCGTCTCTGCCGTCGGCGTGCCCTGGTTATAGCTCACACAGCCTCGCCGGCTCGACACAGCGGCCTGGGCCGCTGTGTCAGCACTACGCAAGCTGTGTGAGCGACGCGCCGGGCGCGCGGTTAGCGGGAGGCCCTGGTGGTGAGTGACGGGGTGCGTCGGGCGGCGGCCACCGCGGCGGCCAGGTCGGGGAGGCGGGCCGGGCCGGCCAGGCCGAGGTGGTAGAGGTGCAGCTCGGTGGCTCCGGCGTTGGCCAGGTCGCCGACGTAGCCGGACATGTCCGGTACCGGGTTGGCGCCGACGGCGGTCACGTAGCCGCCCACCTGCACCCGGTCGGGCAGCTGGGCGCGGGCGGTGGCCACCGAGGACACCGAGGCCGGCCCCGGCTGCCAGCACTGCAGCACCACCGAGTCGACCTGCTGGGCGGCCGCCGGGGTGAGCCCGGGCAGCGCCCCGGTGACCCACGGGTCCACCGCACCGTGCAGCACGATCCGGGGCGCGGAGCCGAGCGTCTCGCTGATCGCGGCCAGCACCCGCTCGCGCAGCGCGTCGGTGGCCGCCTGCCTGGTGCGCAGCAGCAGCTCGTCCAGCTCGGCCGGCAGCGTAGCTTCGGCGCCCAGGTCGCCGCCGTCGATCAGGCGGCGGACCTCGGCGCGCAGCCGGGCCCGGACCTCGACCGGGTCGGCGCCGGAGTCCGACCAGCGAGCCGCGCAGGCCGGGCAGCAGCACACCGAGAGCAGCCGGGCCGCCGCCGCGCCCCACACCGCGTCGGTCTTCTCGTGCTGGCACTGGTGGATCACGCCGAGCTGGCCGCAGGCCTCCAGGATGACCGAGGACACCGACAGCCCGGTCAGCGACTCGGCGGTGAGGGTGGCCGCGTAGTCACGCACCTCGGCCCGGGACGGGCACAGCGCCCACGGGTAGGGCTCGTCGAAGCAGTTGCGCACCGCGACGTCCGGGTACGCGGTGCCCAGCCTGGAGCTGTGCGTCAACACCAGCCAGGCGGCGGCCGGCACACCCGCGGCACCCAGGGCACGCACCGCGTCCCCGGCGGAGTCTTCGGCGGCCACCCAGTCCGGCACGGCCGGGCGCAGTCGGGCCCCGCGCCAGGCCTGCTCGCGCGGCGGCCGGTAGAGCGCGGCGTGCCGGGCCGGCACCGACGTGGCGTCCGGCGCGAACGGGGTGGCCGCCCTGGTGCTGTGGTAGGCGACCGCCACCGCGACCTCGTCCACTCCGAGCGACGTGGCCCGGTCGAGGAACCCGGCGGCGCCCAGCACGTCCCAGGGATAGCTGTAGCCGGTGACCCGCACTACGAGCGCCCGGCGACCGGCTGCGCGGCGGTTCCGTTGCTGAGCAGCCGCAGCGTGCCGAACCCGGCGTCCACGATCTGCTCCAACCGGGCGAGCTGGTCGGCGGTGGGCTCGACCAGCGGCGGGCGCACCCCGCCGACCCGGTGCCCGCGCAGCCGGGCCGCCGCCTTCACCAGCGACACGGCGAACCCCGGCGTCTCGTCGCGCAGCGCCACCAGCGGCAGGTAGAACCCGGTCAGCAGCGCGTCGATCGCCGGGTCGTCCCGCTCGGACAGGGCGCGGTAGAACCGGGCGGCGATCTCCGGGGCGAAGCAGTGCACCGCCGAGGAGTACCGGGCCACCCCGATCGCCGAGTACGCCCGCGCGGACACCTCGGCGGTGGGCAG
>DATHIT010000043.1:0-10032 GCA_035489915.1 Pseudonocardia sp.
GCGCCACGACCCGACGCGCCACATCCGCCAGGACCGGGCCTAGCCCAGGGATCGTGGCGGGGTGGTCGTTTCGGCCGAGCAGTGTGGCCAGCTGCACGCTCACCTCAACCCCCATCAGCCGACCACCCGGGTTTCTCCTTATGCCGCCCGGTGCGAGGTCACCTCGCGCGGCGACCTGGCCGGCGGTCGGCTCCGCCGCCCCGGCCGGTTCGCTGTCCGGCTCCGCCGTCGATCCGGGGCGCGGACCCGCCGGGGTGTCGGGCGGCGTCGATGTGTTGGGCTGGGTCGCCGTGCTGGGCTGGGTTGGGGTGTTGGGCGGCGTCGACGTGTTGGGCTGGGTCGGGGTGGCCGGTTGGCTGGCTTGATCGGCGTCGGCCTGGGCTTGGCTGGCCTGGGACTCAAGGTCGCTGGTCATGGCGGTGATGATCTGGGTGGTGGACATGTGGTCGAAGCGGCGGTTGAGCAACCCGAGTGTCACCTCGGCCTTGATCTGGTCCAGGGTGGCGGGGTGGCCGGCGCGTTTGACCTGGGTGGCCAGCTGGTGGATGCGTTCGCAGGCGGCGGCCGCTTCATCGGCGGGTAGGCCGGTGGCGGTGAGGGTGACCGTGCCGTCGGGGTTCAGGTAGGCGATCACACTGCGTTCGGTGACGGCCCGTTCGTACTGTTCGCGGGCTCGGTCGGGATCGACGGCGATCACCGCCCGGGCCAGGCGGGCGGCGAGTTGGCCGGTGGTGAGCCGGCCAGCGAGAACCAGCAGATCCGTGCAGATCGACTCGACGTGGTGGGCTGGCAGACCGTGCAGGTGATGCCAGAACACCCGGGCCTTGGCCGGGTCGATACGCCCAGCGCAGAGCGCCGCGTGGACCTGAGGCAGGTGGAACACCAGGTCCTCGGCATAACACTGGGTGGCTTCCGCGCTCCGCCGGGTCCAGGCCAATGCGACTCGGAGTTCGTCGGCGGCATAGCGGGCCGACTCATCGAGAGTGGCGACCATGTCCAGCCCGGCGAAAGGGTCACGCCGCCCCATTTCGGCGATGACACGCAGAAATTCCGCTTCGTCGTGGGAACGCTGCCGGGCCCGCGCCCGCAACACAACCGGCAGATCTCCACCGGCGACCCGGGAAATATCTAATGCGGCGAGTATGGCGGCAAGTTCTGGACCCGGAGGAATTTCCTCCAAGCCGTCAGGAACTTGCTCAACCAACATGGCCAAAGAATAACGGCCCGCACCGACAAGAAACGGACAGTGCCGGAGCACAACATTGACAAGAACGACAGGGGCTGGCACCCGCGCGCGGCACATCGCCGCTGCGTCGCGACTTTGCGCCAGGGCAACGGTCAGCACTCCGCCGAAATGACGCCACGGCGCTCTCTGGAGGGCCCGCGCTTCGCCGGCGGCTCACTGATCACCGACACGGCCAACTTCTGCCCACTGCTCCCGGGCGGCGGACAGTGACGGACTACTTGATGCCCACTGTCGTAGACGATCAGTGCGCCGCCGGGGGGGTAGTGCACCGAACGCCTTCCGGATCAGCAGGAGTTTTCTCGTCAAGATTCCAGTCGTGCCGGATGTGGCCCATGACCAGCACGTCGGCTGACGGGTCGTTCTGGTTCTCGGTAGAAGACCTCGAAAAGGCGCCGCCGCCCTTGATCTCGCTTTGCGGAAGCCCGGTCCGTAGGGCCTCGGTGAGCGAGCCCCAGAACCGGTAGATGCGGGTGATGGGTTCTGGTGGTGTCCAGGCGTGCGCCCCGAGGTGGGATCACCGTGACCGGTAGCTCGCCCAACGCCATCGGCTCGGTGCTGGACACTGGCCGCTCGGCGGGCAGGGACATGTTGAGCCCCATCGGCCCGAACACGATCAAGGCCAGGCCAGCCAGGACCGCCAGGCAGCCGAGCAGATTTTGCCCCAGCGGTGTTCGAAACGTCCCACGGCGGCGGGTGGCCGGGGCGTGATCGAGGATCATCGCTTCGTCAGCCCCCTCCCAATCCGGTCTGCACAACGGAGCAGGTGGCCACTGGCGGCGGTGCGGGTCGGCGCGGGTCCGCGCGCTCGTGGGTTGGACAGGACGTTGCGCTGATGGGCTGAGTTGATATGGCGGTTGCGGTGCGGGGTGGACTGCCGGGGCCGCACCCGCCGAGGATCGTGACGGCGACCAGGGCCAGCGGAACGATCATGATCTTGGCGGAGTTCACCTGCGATCTCCTTTCTGGGATCGGGTGACGGCTGTCCCGGCGAGAAGCGCGAGCGCGGTCCAGCCGATGAAGACCAGCAGCGTCAGCCAGGCGGGCTGCACCACGGCGAAGCCACCCAGTACGCGATGTGCCGCGGTGAGTCCGTCGAGAGCCTTGGCGGCCGACATCGCGGGCAGATAGGTGATGGCGCTCGACCAGCCGATCCCGTTGAGCCCCCTGCAGAACAGCGGTTCGAGGTGGGTGAGATACAGCAGCATCCCGATCACCGCGGCGCTTCGATTGCGGAACAGGATGCCGAGGCCCAGGCCGAACAGCGCGCACAGTGGGAAGACCACCAAGGCTCCCGCGCTAGTTCGCAGCCAGATGGCCGGTGTGGCAACCAGATCGGTGCGCAATTGCGCGGCGACAATATTCGTCGCGGCCCAGATCAGCGCGTATCCGGCGGCCACAATCGCTACCGGTACCGCGCGCTGCTGGCCCCCGCCGGAACCACAGAACACGCCGAGCAACACCACAAACGTGATGGCGAGAAACTGGTGACGGCCGTCGCCGTAGGTGAAATGCGGCGTCAAGCACAGGAGCCCGACGACGATGGCGACAGCCAGGTGAATGGGCGTGAACCGGGACCGACCGGACTCAGATACCGCGATGCCAGAGTTCTTTATCGACATGATGGTTTGCTTTCTCATGGACCGGATGGGAGATGATCATCAGCGCCGGATCGATCGGTCAGGCCGGCGGCGCGAGAGTGCAGTTCGCGCCGTCAGCTGGCAGCACGAGATCGGTGAAGTACCGAGTCACCACGTCGTCCACACACCGGTCGCCCTGCATGGCGGCGCCGTGTTGGGCGCCCTGCACGGTCAGCAGCCGGGCGTTGAGCGCCTTGGCCAGTTCCACCCCGGCCTGATACGGCGTCGCCGGGTCGCCGGTGGTGGAGATGACCATGACCTGAGGCAGCCCAGCCACCTGGGGCTGGTGCGCCACGCTGGTGGGCGGTGCCGGCCAGAACGCACAGGCTCCCAGGGCCGAGCTCGGGCCGTACCCGGAGTCGCTGAACGGTGCGGCGGCGATTACTCGCTTGCTGAGCTCCACCTCGGCGGCCTGATCGGTGTTCGGCTTCTCGTCCACGCAGCGAATCGCCATCCGCGCGTCTGTTTCAGCGGTGTACTCGCCGTCCTCGGCCCGGCCATGGAACTCATCGGCGATCGCCATGAGAATCTCCGCCTTGCCCGATGCGAGTTCCACGAGGCCTTTGCGGAGGGTTTCCCAGCTCTGCGGTCCGTAGAGCGAGTGTACGGTTGCCGTCACGGCATCCCCGTAGGCAAATTTGCGGCCGTCGGATAGTGGGAGCGGGTTATCGAGCAGTGGCAGGGCCAGTTTCCGATAGTTGGCCGTGGCCGCCTTCGGGTCGCCACCCAAAGGACACTGTGCCTGCTGAGCGCACCATTCGGCGAACGTGTCGAATGCCTTTTGGAATGCGGCCTCCTGCTCCACCTCCTCGTCGGCTGGGTCGCGGTTCGGATCGAGCGCGCCGTCGAGCACCAGCGCGCGGACATTGTCCGGGAATGCTTCGGCGTAGGTGTAGCCGATCCGGGTGCCGTAGGAGTAGCCGAGGTAGGTCAGCTTCGCATCGCCGAGGGCGGAGCGCAGCACGTCCATATCCCTGGCCACCTCCCGGGTGCCGACATTGGCCAGGAGATCCACCCCGGAGCGCTGTGCGCACTTGGCGACCTGGTCCTTCGCGTACTGCTCCCATTTGGCGTCCGCTGCCCGCCGTTCCGCATCGTTGGTGGGTGGGTGGTCCTCGGCCCGGTAAAGCCGGTCATCGTCGCGCTCGCGGTCGGTGCGACAGTTGATCGCCGGCTCGCTGGAGCCGACGCCGCGCGGGTCGAAGCCAACCAGGTCGAACCGCTCGCCGAGCGGGGTTCCGCTTATCCCCTCGGCCAGGTTCGCGGCCAGCGCGGTCCCTGAACCACCGGGCCCGCCCGGGTTCACGACCAGCGAGCCGATCCGCTGGCCCGGTTGGGTCGCTTTCCGCCGCTGCACGGCCAGCCGTGCGGTCTTGCCGTTCGGCTGGCTGTAGTCCAGCGGCACCTCGAGATAGGTGCACTCGAACTTTCCGCAGCGACTCCAGTCCAGTTGCTGGGCGTAGAACCTGTGCAGTTCCGGCGCGGGGACGGCCCCGACCGCGGTCCCCGCACCGAGTCCGCTGCCCAGCCCACAGGCCGCCAACGGCACAGTGAGGGCCAACAGCGCGACCACGGCCAGCGCACGACGCCAACGGCGCAGGTGTGCGCGCATCGACTTAACAGCGCGGTCGCCAGAGAGCGTTGTGGTGTTCGTCATTGGATTCGCCCCCCGCTCACGCGATATCGCGGCGTTGGGCGGCCGCAATCCCGGCCACGATGAACACGGCGGCATACCCGGCGGCGACGAGCAGCATCAACCACCAAGGCGTAGCCACGCCGAATTGGCCACCGAACTGCTCACCCCCGGTCAGGCCGTGCAGTGACAGCGTCGCCGACCTGTCCGGGAGGTAGTCGCTGACCCGGTCCCAGCCGCTGATGCTGAACACAGTGCCGATGATCGGCTCGATGAGAAGTACGTAGAGCAGCGCGCAGACGACCGTGCCGACCTGGCTACGTAGCAGGGTTCCCAGGCCGACCCCGAGGACCGCCCAGAGCGCAAACACCACGGCCGCGCCGGCGCTGACCGCGAGGATCCACGGCCATTCATTGCCGTACGCGGTGCCGGTCAATGGGACGGTGGCGACGGCCGCCGCGGCGCAGACCACGCCGTAGATTGCACCGACCACAGCGGCACACGTCATCTTCGCCGCGACCAGCTTCGGCCGATTGGCCGCGCTGAGGTAACTGGTGGCGATTGTGTTGTGCCGGTACTCCGCCGAGGCACACACTGCCCCGAACAGCACCGCGAAAAGGCTGGCCCAGGCCGAGGCGCTCGCGACGCTGAACGCGACGTATTCCTCCCGGGCCCTCAGCGCCAGGACGCCCACGGCGAGCACGACGCCCGGTATGAGCAGTGCCCACCACGCCGAGGTGGCCAATGTCTTGCGGAACTCCGACACCACCAGGCCGCGCATTTCCGCCGCCGACCAGGTGCTGTGTTGAGCCTTGTCAAGAACGGCGGCGGACATCAGCGGACACCTTCTTTCGCCTCGGTCACGGGCCGGGCGGAGGGCTGTCCGGCCTGAGCCGGGTACTGACTCACGGTGAGCCGCAGGAACTGCTGCTCCAGGTCGGGCTGCTCGCTCGTCATGCTGTAGATCGCAATCCCGGCGGCGAGTGCCACCCGGCCGATTTCGGCGGGGGACACCCCGACGACGGTCAGCCAGCCGTCCGGCAGCGCGTCGATGTCGGCGATGTCGTGTTTGCTCAGCGTCGAGGCCAGCCGAGCCGGCTCCGAGCTCAGTACCCGGACCCGTTCCCGGTTGTCGCCGGGCAGTTCCTCCAGCGTGCCCTGGAAGACCCGGGTGCCCTGGCTGATGATAATGATCCGGTCCACGGTCTGGGCGATCTCGGCCAACTGATGGCTGGAGACCAGCACGGTGCGCCCGGTGGCGGCGAAGGAGCGCAGGAATCCCCGCAGCCAGGCCAAGCCTTCGGGATCCAGACCGGAGCCCGGTTCGTCCAGGATCAGTATCCGGGGGTCGCCCAACAGCGCGGTCGCCAGCGCAAGCCGCTGGCGCATGCCAAGGGAGAAGCCACCGATCTTGCGGTTGGCCGCGTCGGTCAGCCCGACCAGGGCGAGCACCTCGCCCGCCCGCGAGTCCGGCACCCCGATCGCGGCGGCATAGATTCGCAGGTGAGCCCGCGCCTTGCGGGAGCGGTGGAAGCCGTTGGTGTCCAGCACCGCGCCCACCACCCGCGCCGGGTGCGACAGCTGGCTGTACCGCAGGCCGTTCACGGTGGCCTCGCCGCCACTCGGGCGGATCAGCCCGAGCACGGCGCGCAGCGTGGTGGACTTGCCCGCGCCGTTGGCCCCCAGAAATCCGGTGACCTGACCGGGTTCGACGGTGAAACTGAGGTCCCGCACCGCCTCCACGGAGCGGAACCGCTTGGACAGGTTCCGCACCACGATCTGCCCACTGTGATCGTCGACGGACGCGATCTTTCGCACTGGATCTGTTATCTGCTGCGCAACAATGGTCATCCCCGACCCCTATTTTCCGATGCCCAGATAGGGCGAATACTCAGGACAATCTCAGGAATGGTGTGGGGCAAGCCATGGTGCACACCCCAGAGAGGCAGACCCCAGCAAAGTAGGGGTGACACCCGGGGGTAACACCCAGCGACCGACCCGACATATACCTTTTCTCGAAGCCTAAAAAGGCATGTCCGACTGACATCGGGGTGTAATCCCTACGCAAATTGGCGGGCTTGCCCTCCGCGAGCTCACTCCGTCGCCGGCGCACCGTCTGGGTTGCGGTAGGCGATGGGGCCCAGCCCCAGCTCCGCGAGCTGTGCGTCGATCCGCGCACGGTCCCCGACCGCGACGACCTTCATCTCCGCCGGCCGCAGATGTGCCCGTGCCGCCGCCTGCACGGCCTCGGCGTCGACCGCCGCGAGTACCGCCGGTAGTTTCTGGTAGTAGTCCGGCGGTAGGTCGGCCGCATAGAGCCCGCCGACGATGCCCGCGCGGGCACTGACGGTGGCGAAGCCGGCGGGTATCGATCGGCTGAGGGAGCCCTTGGCTCGCCGCAGTTCCTCGGCGCTGACCGGTGCGTTCTGGAGCGCGGCCACCTCGTTGAGCAACTCGCGGACCGAGGCGCCGGTGAACTCGGCCTTCGCGCTCGTCTGAAGCGCGATGTGCCCGTCACGGCGGCCCGAGTTCAGGGTGGACGACGCGCCGTAGGTGTAGCCGTGGCGTTCACGCAGGTTGAGGTTCACCCGGCTGCTGAACCCACCGCCCAGCAGCGCGTCCAGCACTCTCAGCTTCTCGTAGTCGGGGTGATTCAGCGCGACTCCTGGCTGGCCCAGCTCCAGCGCGGTCTGCCCGGATCCGGGCTTGTCCACCACGATCACCCGCTGGGCCGACGGGACCGGTGGCCCGGGTGGCGGAGGCTCGACGCCGGCGCCGCTCCAGCTGCCGAAATGGTGGTTGGCGAGGGTGCGGGCCTGCTCCTTGGTCAGGTCACCGGCCAGGACCAGGGCGCTGTTGCGCGGGGTGAACGCTGCCTGGTGGAAGCGCTGCAGGTCTTCCCGGCTGATCGCCCGCAGCGCTTTCTTGAGGTCAGCCATGGTGGGGCCGTCCGGATGCAGCTCGCCGTACAGCTCGTGCGACAGCACACCGGAGGCAACCGTCGACGGATCGTCGAGCCCCTGTTCGAGCGCGACGAGCGACCTGCCGCGCATCAGCTCGATCTCCGCCGGCGGGAAGGCGGGGGCCCGCGCGACGTCGGCCATCACGGCCATCGCCGCGCCCATCTGGGGGGCCAGCGAGCCCACTGAGATCGAGCTGCTGTCGCTGCCCGCCGACGTGGAGAGCCAGGCCCCGAGCCCTTCGAGCTCGCGGGCGATGCCGAGCGCATCCCGGCTCTGGGTGCCCTCCTCCAGCATGCCGGCCGCGAAGCTCGCGAGGCCGGGTTGCCCGGACGGGTCCGTGGCACTGCCCCAGCGCGATACCAGCGACGCGACCGTGAGCGGTAGGCCGTGTGATTCGACGAGGTAGACCGGCAGGCCGTTGTCCAGCTCGAAGCGCTGGGCACTGGGCAGCGACATCGCCGGAGTCGGGCCCAGCTCGGGGGCCGTGTTGCGCCAAGGCTCCGCCGAGGGCGCCCGCTCGACCTCGGGCTCGGCCGCCGCCGGCGGGGCCGGCGGGTCCGGGGGCAGCACCTTCACGCCCGGAACGGTGCGTACCACCACCCGTCGGTCGCTGGGGAGTTGCTCGGTGACGAAGCGCTTGACGGCCTGGGTATCGATGGCGGCGTAGCGCCGCAGGTCCCGGTTCAGGTAGCCCGGGTCCCCGAGGTAGTGGTTGTACTGATTCAGCAGATCGGCCACACCGGCAGGGCTCTCCAGGCCGAAAACCGCCCCGGCGCGCAACCCGTTCGTGACGGCCTTCAGCTCGGCTGGAGTTGGCCCGTCGGCCGCGAGTGCATCCAGCTCCCGCTGGATGGCCGCCTCGAGTTCGTCGGCGGTGTGGCCCGGCTTGGCGGTGGCCGAGATCGTGAACATCGATCCGTAGCTGAGCGACCGCTGCGAGGCCGAGACGCCCTGCGCGATGCCGGTCCGGTGCACCAGCGTCTCGTACAGCCGGCTGGTCTTGCCGACGCCCAGCACGCTGGCCACCACACCCGCCTCGGCGTCACCCGGGGTGTAGATCGGCGAAGTCACCCAGGCCATGGTCACGGCCGGCAGCTCGACCTGGTCGGTGACGGTCAGTCGGCGCTCCTGGGTCAGCCGTGGCGTCGCCACCTGAGGCGCCGGCACGTCGGCTCCCCGGGGGATGCTGCCGAAATACTTTTCGATCATCGCCTTTGTTGCGGCAATGTCGACGTTCCCGACGATCGCCAAACTCGCGTTGTTGGGCACGTAGTACTTATTGAAGAAGTCGCGGACGTCGTCCAGCTTCGCGGCCTGGATGTCCTCGTGCGAACCGATGATGTTCGCGTGGTACGGGTGGTCCGGTGGGAACAGCTCGTGGATCATGGCCTGGTAGGACAGCGCGTACGGCGGCCCTTCGGTGGTCTCCCGGCGCTCGTTGCGTACCACCCGCTGCTGGTTGGACAGCTGGGCCTGGTCGAGGCTGTCGAGCAGGAAGCCCATCTGGTCGCTTCTCAGCCACAGCGCCAGCTCCAGCGCATCGGGCGGCACGTTGTCGAAGTAGTTCGTGCGGTCGAGGCTGGTGGTCGCGTTGCTCCCGGTCACGCCGGCGGCCTCCAGGAGCTTGTCGGAGACGCCCGAGGCGACGTGGCCTGTGCCGGTGAACATCATGTGCTCGAACAGGTGCGCGAACCCGGTCCGGCCCTTGACTTCGTTGGCCGGGCCCACGTGATACCACAGGTTGACCGCGGCCGTCGGCGTCTGGTCGTCCTTGCGGAGGATGACCTCCAGCCCGTTGCCCAACGTGTACTTCTCGAAGCTGAGGGCCACCTCCGGCCCCTGGTCGTCGCGGGCCGGCAACGCCCCGCAGCCCGCGACGAACGCCATCGCCATCGCCATCATCAGACAGACCAGTCGGCCGCTCCGCCAACGGGCGGTGGGCATGGCCCGCTCCTGATACGTGTGCTCGTCGACCATGCTCTTTGTCTCCTTGCACCACAATTTCTTGCGCGTTACTGCGCTAGATTGCAAGTTCAAATATCCGATACGATTATCAGATATCGGCTCGTTTGATCCGAGAAAGTCTTCGACCCGTAGTGTGCCGGGCCGGATATTCGCCCATCGATAGGGAATTCCCGAGTTCGCGATGGGGTGAACCCGTGGGGGCAAACCCCCGACTAGGTGCCGCGCTGAAAGCCGAGTGGCTTTTGACGACGCTTGTTGTCTTAGCTGAGTCGAAACAAAAGCTGCCGAGTTTCAGGCCAGCGAGAGCGTGCGCAACACCAACCGGGCGGCCTCTCCGCCGGCCTCCTCCGCGATGTCCAGCGCCCCTGGCACGTCCAGCTCACGCAGCAAGCTGGAGCGGGCCGCGTCGGCCGCGCTGTCCGGCTCGGTCTTGCGACCGGCGGCGGCGTACAACCGCTCCAGCCGCCCGGCCGCCGCGTCCAGGTCCTCCGGCCGGTAGTCCCAGGCCTGCCGCCAGTCGCGGTCCAGCAACAGCAGCCGGATGGCGGCCGGCGAGTGGTCCCGCAGCAGGTCACCGACGAGCACCAG
>DATHIT010000044.1:0-7461 GCA_035489915.1 Pseudonocardia sp.
AACCCCGGCCGGAGCCTTCACGCTGCTCGCGTTGTCCCGGACAGCCGGTGCGACCCGGCCGCCGCTCGACACCACATGCAACGCGAGATCCGGAAGCTTGACGAGCTGACCCAGGTAGATCTCCGCGGTCCCCCGAGCCGGTACTACGACGCCGCGGGCGTTCGGTACGTCCTGGACGCCGTTGGGCGAGTAGAACGTGACGTTCACCTCGGCGTTGATGGTGTCCAGGTTCGTCAGCACCAGCACGTCCCGCCGGCCGGCCGCGGTGGATGCCCCGACGAACCAGAAGTCGGATCCGGGCACCTGGCAGGGCACGCTGGCCATGCCTCGGTTGACGCCCTCGGTCGCGGTCGAAGTACTGGTGGCCGCGGTCCCGGCAGCCAGTGGGCCGGTCCCCTGGACAGCCAGCGGCGCCAGCTTGGTGGCCGCCGGGCTCGAAGCGATCCGGCCGCGAACCAGCACCGAGCCGACCGGGTCCGAGGTGGCCGGCAGCGGGGCGATCGACAGCGGCGCCTCCTTGCCCTCGGCTATCGGAGTGCCGTCGGGCAGCTCGGGCGAGACCGCGTTCACGACGTTCTGCACCTTGCCACCGGCGCCGGGCACCGGACAGGACAACGCGGTCCGGTTCACCACCGTGCGGGTCGGCGCGACGATGTCCTCGGCGCCGGTCGCCGGTTCCTTGGTCTGGGTGACGACTCCTAGCCCACCGGCCAAGGCCAGCGCGAGGACGCACCCGCCCAGCCGGACGCGGAAGTCGGACAGCAGCCCGATCACGATTCCCTCCTGGCATGCGTCCCGTGCGGAGTCGCGACGGTACGCCGCGCGGTCGGCAGGCAGGAGATCAGCGCGATGATCCAGGCGATGATGCCGAGTAGCCGCCACAAGCTGCGTACGTCGTCCTGCAGCGGCGGCTGGCCATCCACCCGGGTCCGGTCGACCAGCCAGGAGGCGTCGCCCGCGTCTGCGCTAGCCCTGGTCAGACCTGGCAGTGAGTCGAGGGTGGACATCAGGCTCGGATCGACCGGTGCCGGCAGGTAGACGTAGTCGACAGCGAGCGCGGCCAACTGACGCCCCTCCTCGCCCGTACCGCCGCCACCGAGTGCGGACAGCACGTCGGTGATCGGCTTGGTCTGCTCCGGCTTGGGAGCAGCCTCCAGCGCACCCATCCGCGGACCACCGTTCCGCACCAGCGAGAACCGGGTCGGACCGTTCGGGTCCTTGCGCACCACGAGCACCGACGCATTCTGCGGCGGGCCCTGGGACGACACCAGGTACGCCGGGAGGTCCTGCGCGGGTCCCCGGCGCAACGGCCCGTCGTCACCACGCACCAACCAGAATCCGGCTGTCACGAGCGTGACCACGAGCACCAGCCCGAGCACACCGTGCACGATCAGATCCGACGACTTCCCGACCGAGTCCCAGGCGACGGTCACCGCGATGATCCAGCCGGCCGTCATCAGGAACATCAGCGGACCGCTGCCACCACCGAGCCGGCTGGCGACCAGCGTGCCTGCCAGACCTGCGAGTGCGGCGAACCACCCGAGCAATTCGTAGTGCTGCCGCGTCTGCCGAGTCAGGGCCAGCAGAGCGACCAGAATCAGCGGTACTGCGAACCACCACGGCGCCGGCGCACCTTCCGGAGTACCGGTCAGCAGTCGGGCGATGCTGTCGCCGGGCCCGACACCGGCAGTCGGCGGACCGCCTGCCTCCTGGCCGAGCTTCGACGGGTGCAACACCAACTCGATCGTCCAGGGCAGCACCAGCACCATGCCCAGGACGACAGAGAACACCAACTGCCGTCCCTGCCGCCGCCAGCCGAGGCGGAACAGAGCCCCCAGCACCAGAGTGACGCCGACCAGCAGACCCAGCGCCGGGGCGAACGCGAACAGCACGGCCTGACAGATGCCGGCAAACCAAGCGGCCCGCCAGCTTCCCTGGATGACCACCCGCCGACGCCGCGCGACGGTATGCACAGCGGCACCGAGCAACGGCAACACGATCGCCGCCACGCACGTCCCGAGCCGGCCCTGCGAGATCGCCCCGTTCGTGAAAACCGCCAACCCGTACGCCGCGGCGCCCCACGCCCGGGCGACCCGGTCGACGACGAAAGCACGCAACAACGCCCACGCGGCCAAGGCAGCAAGGGGAATCGCGCCGAGCAGCAGGAAGTTGGTCGCGCCGGAAGGCCCGAAGGTCACTGTCGCCAACGCCCAGAACTGCCCGAGCCAGGCCGGCGGAGTCACCCCTTCGGGTGCGGCTGCTGCCGCGTGCCAGAGCGCACCGAGACTGTCGTGGGGCGGGAGCATCAAGTTCGACCGGAGTACGCCGCCGCCGATCAGGCTGCGGGCGGCCACCAACGCCCCGATGGCGAGGAAGACCCACGTCACCAGGAACGGCCGGCGGATCAGCTGACGACGCCACCGTGGCTGGTCGACGGCGACCCGGGCCGTGCTCTTCGCCCGGCGGGCCGTGGTGACGACCTGCTCCTCGGGCTCGTCGGCCCAGGCCTCGCGGAGGCGCTCGGAGATCGTGCCGCCGGTCTCCTCCAGGTTGTGCCTCAGCGCGTGGATCGAGCGGGAGAACAGTCCCTTGATGTCGTCGTACGGGACCTTGTCGAGGCGGCGCCGGTCCTTGCGGGCCTGGGTCCAGCCGCCCGCCAGCACCGTGCCGAGCAGCGCGGTCCACTCGTCGACCGCGCCGGAGGGCGTCTTGCCGAGCAGGAACCACGCCGACCGAACGATGGTCCCGATCAGGAAGCGCAGGATCAGCAGCGGCAACAGCTTGCCCGGCGCGTTCGCCAGGACGGTGTAGTAGGCGTGGGCCCGGTCGAGTTGGTAGGCGTGACGCCGCGTGCCCGCGAGGGCCCGCTCACCGGTGGCGGCTGCCTGGGCGTGATAGACGACCGCGTCGGGCGCGACGCCGACCCGGAAGCCCGCGCGGCTGGCGCGCCAGCCGAAGTCGAGGTCGTCGCGGAACATCGGCAGCCGCGGGTCGAACCCGCGCAGCTTCTCCCAGACGTCGCGCCGGACCAGCATGCCGGCCGAGTTGACCGCGAGCACGTTGCGGACCTGGTCGTGCTGGCCCTGGTCGAGCTCGCCGTTCTCGATGCCGGTGTCACGGCGACCGCCGAGCGAGGTGGTGACGCCGACCTCGAGCAGTTCGCGGTCGCGCGGCCAGAGCCGGAGCTTGGGGCCCCAGATGCCGGTCTCGGGCGAGAGGGTGGCCTGCAGCAGCAGTTGTTCGAGCGCCTTCGGAGCCGGGGCGCAGTCGTCGTGCAGGAGCCACAGCCACTCGACCACCGGCATGTGGCCGTCGTCGCCGTACGGGCCGACGGCCGAGGGGATGGGCGCGAAGCCGACCGCCTCCAGGCCGCGGGCGACCGCAGTACCGAATCCTGATCGGGCCGACAGGCCCACCACGGGCTCGACTCCGGGCATCTCGGCCAGCAACTGGGCGGTGTCGTCGGTGGAGCCGGTGTCGACGGCGATCAGCCGCTCGGGGCGCCGTTCGAGCGCCCACAGGGCCTCGGTCAGCCGGGGCAGCCAGGCGGCCCCTTCGTGCCCGACCACGACCGCGGTGACGACGTGCCGGATCGGCGCGCGACCCATCGGGTCGTGGGTGAGGTCGGTCGGGAAATCGACGGAGTCGAAGAATTCCCAGCCGGCCGGAGCTTCGGATTCCATGCGGAGCTGTGACACCTCAGGGGAACGGATCGGTCTTGCCTCGACCCGCTCGGGCCGGGGCGAGGACTCACCTTACGCGACCCCGAGCACTGCCCGCTCACAGCCGCGGGCCCCGGTGGACGAAGTCCGGCCGGGGCCTCACGCGGCTGCGTTTGTGAAGTTCTGTGGTTGTGGAGTTTTGGTCTGTGGTGTCAGACGGCTTTCTTCTTCAGCTTGCGGCGCTCCCGCTCCGACAGCCCGCCCCAGATCCCGAAGCGTTCGTCGTTCTGCAGTGCGTACTCGAGGCACTCACCCCGGACGTCACAACCGAGGCAGACCTTCTTCGCCTCGCGGGTGGAACCACCCTTCTCCGGGAAGAAAGCCTCTGGATCGGTCTGGGCGCACAGCGCCCGTTCCTGCCAGTTCGGCTCTTCCTCGATCGCCTCACCGTCGACAATCGCCATCAGCGTCTCTGTCACGGTACGACCTCCTCGACCCTGTTCGTTCCCCTGTACGTGTGGGTTTGCGGTCCCACACGCCTGACCTCGTCCGTCCTGCGCTCTGCAACGGTCCCCGATACCGAGTGTCCAACGAACGACACGGTTGAAATTACATTCCTGCAATCCACGAAAGTCAAGCCGTGGTCTGCTATTGGCATCATCCGCAACACGGCTGCAAAAGAACGAGAGGCCTGTGGACACAGGCCTCTCGGACTCATTTCAGTGCCGCGTCAGGAACCTCCGACACGGCGCACTTAGCTCTCCCTGGGTCAGGAAGGCTGGGACCACCAGCCCTGCTGGCCCGCCTGGCCCTGCTGCTGCGGGGGCTCCTCGTCCTTCTCGGTCTCCGAAACCCGCGGTTCTACGCGGGTTTCGTCCGCTGCCTCGGGCTCGGCCGCGGGCTCTGCGGCCGGCGTTTCGGCGGGCTGCCAGGTCTGCGGCTCGGCAGCGGGCGTCTCCCCTGCCTGCCAGGTCTGCGGCTCAGCGGCAGGTGTCTCCCCTGCCTGCCAGGTCTGCTCGCCCTGCTGCCAGCCCGGCTCGTTCCAGCCCTGTTCGCCCTGCTGGGCCTGGGGTTGCGGGGTCTCTGCCGGGGCCTGCCACTCTGGCTGGCCCGGCTGCTGGGCGTACTGGTCCTGGCCTGCCCACTGCGGGCTGGCGTCGGCGCCGCCCCACTGCTGCTGCTCCTGCGGCCACTGCTGGCCCTGCTCCTGGCCGGCCCACTGCGGCTGGCCGGCCTCGGCGCTCCACTGCTGCGTCGGCTCGGCGGTCTGGCCTTCCGCGGACCACGCCGGCTCGGCGGCGGCCTGCGGGTCGGCGGGCTGCTGCTCGCCTTCAGTGGCTGACCAGGTCTGCTGCTCACCCTGGTTCCAGCCCTGCTCTTGCGGCCACTGGTTCTCGCCCTGTTGGGCAGCCGCGTAGCCACCGGCCGCACCTGCACCGGCCCCGGCAACCGCACCGGCGCCGTAAGCGCCGTACTGACCCTGGCCGGCGTCCTGACCGTACTGACCGCCTTGTGCGCCCTGGGCGCCGTACTGGCCGTACTGACCCGGCTGGCCCTGCTGTGCGCCGTACTGCCCGCCCTGCGGACCGTACTGCGCGCCGTACTGACCGCCCTGCTGCCCGGCGAACTGGCCGTGCGGACTCGCCTTCGGCGCGCGGACCGGGGCCGGCAGCGCCTGGAAGGTCGTGAGCACGTACAGACCGGCAGCGCCGTACAGGGCGAGACCGCCCAGCGCGTAGATGAAGCCGACGACCTTGAGTCCGGCCGTACCGGTCTCGGCGAAGCCGGCGAACGCCGTGATCAGGCCGAGCAGCGCGATCACGCCGGTCAGCACCAGCGCCACGAGCGCGACGGTCCGCGCGTTCGGCGTCCGCTCACCGACCTCGGCCACCAGCCAGACCGAGCCTGCCAGCGCGGCGAGCAGCACCAGTGCGGTGAGTCCAGGCGGGGTGAGCGTGCCTTGCACGCCGCCGGCGGCAGCGGTGAAACCTGCGCCGCCGACAAACAGCCGGATCAGCGAGGCCAGCGCCACGAGGCCGGCAAAGGCGAGCAGGATGTACGCGACCGGCTCTCTGAGCTTGTTGGTTGCGTCGGTGACCACGAGGGCTCCTCGGGATGTTGGGGGCCGTTCAACTGACAGCTGACATATATCGGACCCACGGCAGCATAGTCGTGCGGTGGTTCGTTGCTTTGACGACTCGTGCAGACTCTTCCCATGCGATTGACAGTGCTTGCCGGTGGCATCGGTGGATCCACCTTCCTCCGCGGCCTGCTGACGGCCCGCCCGGACGCCGAGATCACCGTGATCGGGAACACCGCGGACGACATCACGCTGTTCGGTCTGCGGGTCTGTCCCGACCTCGACACGGTGATGTACACGCTCGGCGGCGGGATCTCGGCCGAGCGCGGCTGGGGCCGTGAGGACGAGACCTGGGTGATCAAGGAGGAGCTGGCGGCGTACGGGATGGAGCCGACCTGGTTCGGCCTCGGCGACCGGGACGTGGCGACCCACCTGGTCCGCACCCAGATGCTCGACGCCGGCTACGGCCTGGCCGCGGTGACCGAGGCGCTCTGTATCCGTTGGAACCTGCCCGTCCGGCTGCTGCCGATGAGCGACGACCGGGTGGAGACCCACGTGGTCATCGACGACCCCGACTCCCCGGGCAGCCGCAAGGCGATCCATTTCCAGGAGTACTGGGTCCGGTTGCACGCCGAGGTGACGGCTCACCAGATCCGCGCGATCGGCCAGGACAAGGCGAAACCCGCGCCCGGCGTACTGGATGCCATCGCGGACTGCGACGTCCTGCTGCTGCCGCCGTCGAACCCGGTGGTGTCGATCGGGACCATCCTCGGCGTGCCGGGGATCCGCGACGCCGTCCGGGAGACGAGCGCGCCGGTGATCGGGGTGTCGCCGATCATCGGCGACGGCCCGGTGCGCGGGATGGCGGACAAGGTGCTGGCCGCGATCGGCGTGGAATCCACCGCTGCCGCCGTCGCGAGGCACTACGGGGCGCGCGCGGCGGGCGGAGTACTGGACGGCTGGCTGATCGACACCACTGACGCTGCGCAGCTGCAGTCGATCGCCGAGGCGGGAATTCACGCCCAGGCCGTGCCACTGTGGATGACAGACGAAACGCTCACCGCCGCGATCGCCAACGCGGCCCTGAACCTGGCGGAGGCAGTCCGGCGATGAGGAAGCAGCTCGAGATCTTCCCGGTCACCGGCCTGCCCGAGGTGGCGGCCGGCGACGACCTGGCGGGGCTGATCGGGGACACGGCCGACCTGCGCGACGGCGACGTGATCGCGGTCACGTCGAAGATCGTCAGCAAGGCCGAGGGCCGGCTGACCACGGGCACCCGGGACGAGGCGATCGATGCCGAGCTGGTCCGGGTCGTGGCGCAGCGCGGCGACACCAGGATCGTGCAGACACGGCACGGCCTGGTGATGGCGGCCGCGGGCACGGACACCTCGAACACGAGCCCCGGCACCGTCCTCCTGCTGCCGGTGGACCCGGATGCGTCCGCGCGGGCGCTGCGGTCGGCCTTGAAGGACCGGTACGACGTCAACGTGGGCGTCGTGGTCACGGACACCCTCGGGCGTCCGTGGCGGAACGGCCAGATCGATCTGGCCATCGGTGCGGCCGGCATCCGGGTGATCGAGGATCTCCGCGGGACCACGGACAGCCACGGCAACGTGCTCGCGGTCACCGAGCCCGCCGTGGCGGACGAGATCGCCTCCGCGGGTGAACTCGTGAAGGGCAAGGCAGACGGCGTACCGGTCGCTCTGCTGCGGGGGCTGG
>DATHIT010000045.1:0-4263 GCA_035489915.1 Pseudonocardia sp.
CACCCGTGCTGGTCGCGGATACCTGTTTCGGCATGCCCGTGCAGACGGCGGTTCGTTCGCCCTGGACGACGTGTGGTTGCCCCTCCACCTGGACCTCCGGCAGGAGCCGCTGCAAGCCCTGGTCGTCGTCCGGATTGACTCAGGGCGGATGGAACGCGAGTGTGGCGGCGTCAGCGAGCGGTTCCTGGCCGGCGACGTCTTCGTGGACGCCGAGCCCACCCTGCCCGCCACACTCCGGCTGCTCGGAGTTGAAACACAGACGACGGTGCTCGACCTGGGGGTGCTCGCCCAGGTGGCCGCCTCCTCGCCGACCCGGGGCGCTGGTCCGATCCGGTTGACCAGTCTCCAGCCGAGGTCGGCCCTGGCCGCGCTGCAGTGGCAGCGCACGGTCACCTTCTTGCGCGACGTGCTGGAGAACTCCGAGGCGTCGGCGCAGCCGCTGATCAAGGCTAGCGCTGCTCGGATGTTGGCGGCGACGGTGCTGAGCACGTTCCCCAACACCGCCGTCATCGACCCGACCGCGCAGGATCGCCGTGATGCCACCAGTACCACGGTGCGGCGGGCGATCGCGTTCATCGAACAGCACCCGCACGCGGATATCAGCGTGGCCGATATCGCCGCCGCCGCGAATGTCAGCATCCGCGCTGTCCAGTTCGCCTTCCGCCGCCAGCTGGACACCACCCCGATGGCCTACCTGCGCGCGGTGCGCTTGGACCGCGCGCACAACGAGCTGCTGGCCACCGACCCCAGCCAAGGCGACACGGTCACCGGAATCGCCGCCCGCTGGGGCTTCTACAGCAACAGCCGCTTCGCCGCGCAGTACCGCCGCGCCTACGGGGTGACCCCCGGTCACACACTGCGCACCTGAATTGTCAGACGACGCCACGATCACAAAGGAGCGAGCCCGCGATGACCACACCGGCATCCGGCGCTGCCGCCGCGCCGGGACGGATCGAGTTCAGCACGACCGATTCGGAACGTGCGATCGCCTACCTCCGCCAGCTTTACCGAACGAGTTTGCGGATCACCGGTGCTCGAGACGGACACCTGTATCAGCATTCTCGGGTCGACGGCGGTTCGTTCGCGATAAGCAACGTGCGGGTGCCCCTCGACATTTGCGTCCGGCGGGACACATTGGACTCGCTGATCATCGTGCAGATCGACTCCGGGAGGATGGAGCGCGAGTGTGGCGGCGTCAGCGAGCGGTTTCTTGCCGGCGATATCTTCGTTGATGCCGCGCCCAGCCTGTCCGCAAACATGCGCACGCTCGGAGTCGAGGGCCAGACGGTGATGCTCGACCTGGGGGTGCTCGCGCAGGTGGCCGCCACTTCGCCGGCCCGGGGTGCCGGTCCGATCCGGTTGACCAGTTTCCGGCCAAGGTCGCCGTTGGCCGGGCTGCAGTGGCAGCGCACGGTCACCTTGCTGCGCGACGTGCTGGAAAACACCGATGCCTCGGCGCAGCCGCTGATCAGGGGTAGCGCTGCTCGGTTGTTGGCGGCGACGGTGCTGACCACGTTCCCGAACACCGCCATCATCGACCCCACCGCGCAGGATCGCCGTGATGCCACCAGCACCACCCTGCGGCGGGCGATCGCGTTCATCGAACAGCACCCGCACGCGGATATCAGCGTCGCCGACATCGCCGCCGCCGCCAACGTCAGCATCCGCGCTGTCCAGTTCGCCTTCCGCCGCCAGCTGGACACCACCCCGATGGCCTACCTGCGCGCGGTGCGTCTGGACCGCGCGCACAACGAGCTGCTTGCCACCGACCCCGGCCACGGCGAGACGGTCACCGGTATCGCCGCGCGCTGGGGCTTCTACAGCAGCAGCCGCTTCGCCGCGCAGTACCGCCGCGCCTACGGCGTGACCCCCCGGCACACGCTGCACCACGGCTAGAGCCTCAGTCCCGGACGCCGTTGCGGTTGCGCACGCCTTGGGCGATCTCGACGAGCAGGTCGGGCGCGTCGTCGATGTCGGTGAACGCCTCGATGAACACCAGTTGGTCGGGATTCCGCGCGGCCTGGGCGAGTGCGTCGTCGAGCTCCTCGGCGGTGTGGGCGCCGCGGATCAGGGCGTTGCGGACACCGAGGGCAGCGGGCAGCGCGGACCAGTTCCAGGTGGCGATGTCGTTGTAGGCCGCGCGGGGGCCGTGGATGACCCGTTCCACGGTGTATCCGTCGTTGTTCACCAGGATGATGATCGGCGTCAGCCCGTGGCGACCGATGGTGCCCAGCTCCTGGATGGTCAGCTGGGCGGAACCGTCGCCGATGAGCAGGATGCAACGCCGCGACGGGTCGGCCAGCTGCGCGCCGAGCAGCGCCGGCAGTGAGTAGCCGATCGACCCCCACAACGGTTGGCCGATGAACCGAGCTCCGCTGGCCAGGTTGTGCGTGCAGATACCGAAGAACGAGGTGCCCTGCTCGGCGATCAGTGTCGTGGTGGGCTGTGTCGCGGCTGCCACGGCGTCCCAGAGGTAGCTCTGCGTCAAAGGGCCGTCCGTGGCCGGCCGCTGTGGTGACACAGGCGCGGGCGCTGGCTCATCGGAGGTGATGCCCAGCTCGGTGACCAGCTCGGTCAGCCCGGCTATGGCGGTGGCGAGGGGTACGTCGTGGAACACCTTCCCGTCGACCGCCGCGCTGGTCGGGCCGAGGTCGATGCCGGATTCGAGATCGAAGCCGTGGGTGAACCCGCCGCTGGTCGTGTCGGCGAGCAGGACGCCCGCGCGGATGAGCAGGTCGGCCCCGTCGATGGCCAGACGCGTGCGCGGTTCGCTGAACGCTCCGGAGTAGACCCCGAGGAACCGGGGGTTGCCCTCGTCGACAATGGTCTTGCCCATCGACAGGGTCGCGTGCGGGAACTCCCCGGCAGCCAGCAACTCGACGAGCTCGTCGCGGGCGCGGAACCGATCGACCAGGAAGTCCGCCAGGACCGCCACCGTCGATGCGGCGCTCAGCCGACGTCGAGCGGCCGCCAGGAAGGCTGCCAGGTTGGTCTCGTCGGCGGCGTTGTGCGGGGTCAGCGCGTCACCCGGCGCTCGCACCGGGGCCGACGCGACATCGGCGGGCAGCCGTAGGTATACCGGCCGACTCTCCCGGATCGCGGTGCTCAGCACCCGGTCGATCTCGTCGGCCGCGTTGTCCGGCCGCAGTACCGCGTGCGCGCAGGTGACCTGCTCGTGCGCGCGGGCGAAGCGGTCAAAGTCCCCGTCACCGGCGGTGTGGTGCACGACGGCGCCGGCCCGCTCGATGGCCTGGGTGGGGCTGACCGCGATGTGCACCAGCGGAACGTATTCCGCGTAGCTCCCGGCCACACCGTTGATCGCACTGAGCTCGCCCACCCCGAAGGTGGTCAGCACCGCGCCGAAACCGACGGTCCGGGCGTAGCCGTCGGCGGCGTAGGCGGCGCCCAGCTCGTTGGCCGTGCCTACCCACTCAATGTCCGGGTGCGCCAGCACGGTGTCCAGGAGGGCGAGGTTGTAGTCGCCGGGCACCCCGAACAGATGCCTGACTCCCAGCGAAGTGAGCCGGTGCAACAGATAGTCGGTCACCGTCATCGGTGCCACGGAAGGCTGATTCGACATGGGGGTGATCCTTTGATGGTGGTCCGGTAGCTGTATCCAGGCTGTCCGGCGCGGCCGGGCTTTGCCAGCGTGGCAACCGAGAAGTGCGGCGCTCCGATACTGTGGAATCCACAAACCTTGTCCCTCTGACGGCCGGTCAGAGCGCCTTGTGAGCTGTTGACTTGCAAAATTCATGAGCGAGGTGAGCATGGGCAGGCCCGGGGGACCAGCGCCAGACGGTTGGCCGGCCATGGCCGAGCTGTGCGAATCAGTTGCGGCTGATCTGTCGAGGGTGGTGGCCGCGACCGTCGACAAGATCCGTGAGGAAATCCCGGACTACCGGGTGGTCGATCGAGCTGAGCATGAACTGCACGTCAGTCGGCAGTACGAAGGCCTACTGACCGGGTTGGTGACCCGTCGCCCGCCCGCACCCGAGGAGATCGAGCAGGCTCGTGCACTGGGGCGACAGCGGGCAGGTGAAGGTCTGCCGATGGAGGCCATGATCGGCGCCTTCCACGTGGGCTATCGGGAAATGTGGAATGTGCTGCTCATCCGCGCGGACGCCCAAGACGAACGGTTGAGCTCACAGCTGGTGCGCCTGGTGGGTACCGCCTGGACGTGGGTGCAGCAGTCGAGCAGCGCCGCCGCGGATGCCTACGGTGAGGCGGTCCGCGCTGAGGACGCCTCGCAACTGAGCTTGACCT
>DATHIT010000046.1:0-6592 GCA_035489915.1 Pseudonocardia sp.
CGGGCGCACCACCATGGCCGGTCGCTGGGCCGGCATGGAGAGCGCCTCGTCGTGGCAGTAGTCCTCGGTGATCCGGTCGCCGGTGAGTACCTGGTCGGCCCCGACCACCTCGGCCATAGCCGCTTGGATACCGGCCGCCCGGACATCGGCTCCCGCGCCAGCTCCGCCGTCGGCTCCGAGATCAGCCATCGATGCCCTCCTCACCCGCCTTTGGGCAAAACGTACTGGTCGGTAGCGGGCACGGCCAGCGATGGGTCAGGCCGAGACGCGCATCTCCACCGCGGTGGGCGGCGCGGAGCGCAGCGTCTGCAGCACCACGCAGTAGCGCTCGGTCAGCTTGATCAGGGTGGCCAGCTCGTCCGCCGAGGCCGAGCTGGCCAGGTCGAAGGTGAGCCGGATGTCGCGGAAGCCCACCGGCGCGTCCTTGGCCACCCCGAGGGTGCCGCGGAAGTCCAGATCGCCCTCCGCGTGCACCCGGCCGGACACCTCCAGTCCGAGCGAGGTGGCCACCGCCCGCAGGGTGACCCCGGCGCAGGCGACCAACGCCTCCAGCAGCATGTCCCCCGAGCACAGCTGGGTGCCGTCCCCGCCGGTGGCCGGGTGCAGCCCGGCCTCGGCCAGCGCGGTGGCGGTCTGCACCCGGCAGGCCACCCCGGTGCCGTCCAGCTCGCCGTCGGCCTTGAGGGTGACCACGGCGGAGTTGGGGTCTTCGCGGTACTGAGCCTTGAGCGGCGCCTGCAGTTCCCTGAGCTTGGTCGTGTCCATGCCCAGAGTCTGCCTGGCTGCGATGTGGCACGCTTCCCGCGTGGCCACGCCAGCGCCCGGGACGGAGCCGACCTCATCGCCGGCCCGGGTATCCGGCCGGATCGTGACCGTGCCCAACGCGCTGAGCGTGCTGCGGCTGGCCGGTGTGCCGCTGTTCCTCTGGCTGCTGCTGGGGCCGCACGCGGACGGGTACGCCGTGTTGGTGCTGATGGTGGCCGGGTTCACCGACTGGCTGGACGGCAAGGCGGCGCGCTGGTTGAACCAGTACAGCCGGCTCGGTGAGCTGCTCGACCCGGCGGCGGACCGGCTCTACATCCTGGCCACCCTGGCCGCGTTCCTGATCCGGGGCATCGTGCCGTGGTGGGTGGTGGCCGCGCTGGTCGGCCGCGACCTGGTGCTGGCGGTGTGTGTCGCGGTGCTGCGCCGGCGCGGCTACGGCCCGTTCCCGGTGACCTATCTGGGCAAGGCGGCCACCTTCAACCTGCTCTACGCGTTCCCGTTGCTGCTGCTCGCCCAGGGCGACTCGGCGCTCGCCGAGGTGTCCCGCGCGTTCGGCTACGCCTTCACCGCCTGGGGCGGGGCGCTGTATCTGTGGTCCGGGGTGGTCTACCTCATCCAGTTCGGCCGGGCGATGCGCAGACCGGTGCCAACCCCGACAGGGGGACTCGATAGGCTAACCGGGTGATCCCAGAGGACCTCAAATATACCGACGCGCACGAATGGGTGGGCGCGACGGCAGACGGCACCGTGCGGGTGGGCATCACCGACTATGCCCAGAACCAGCTCGGCGACGTGGTGTTCGTTCAGCTCCCCGATGTGGGCCAGCGCACCACCGCCGGCGCCGCGGTCGGCGAGATCGAGTCGACCAAATCCGTCTCGGATCTGTTCGCGCCGGTGTCCGGCGAGGTGGTGGCGGCCAACGAGGCTCTGGTAGACCAGCCAGAACTGGTCAACTCTGAGCCCTACGGTGCCGGATGGATCTTCGAGGTCCGCACCGAGGAACCGGTTGAGGACAGCCTGCGGAGCCTGCTGGACGCCTCGGCGTACCGCTCGCTGACCGACCAATCCTGACTGAGGGCCGCGCGGTACGTTGGGCTACACCCAGCGCAAGCCCAGCATGCCGTTCGCGGCCCACCCGACCACCGCAGGAGGAGACCCCGAGGTGACCACTAACGACGGGCCCGGCGTACCACCAGAGCGCTCCCCGGAGACCACGTCGGTTTTCCGGGCCGACTTCCTCCAGGAGCACGAGGCGCCGGCGGCGGAACAACCCGTATCCGGGGTTGACGCACTGCCGCCGGGTTCGGCGCTGCTCGTCGTGAAGCGCGGTCCCAATGCCGGCTCCCGGTTCCTGCTGGACCAGGCGACCACGAGCGCCGGACGACACCCGGAGAGCGACATCTTCCTCGATGACGTGACCGTGTCCCGGCGACACGCCGAGTTCCGCCGCGATGTCGGTGAGTTTGTGGTGGTCGACGTCGGCAGCCTGAACGGCACATACGTGAATCGCGAGCCGGTGGACACCGCCGTGCTCGCGAACGGCGACGAGGTGCAGATCGGCAAATTTCGGCTGGTCTTCCTGACTGGCCCTCGGGATGCCGGTCAGGGGGCCGTCCAGGGGACCGGGTGACCGCCCCGCAGTGGTCCCGTGGGCGTGGCGCGGAGGACGGTCGGTGGAGCATCGGAGCGGTGCTGGACCGGCTGCGCGGCGAGTTCCCCGACGTGACCATTTCCAAGATCAGGTTCCTGGAGTCCGAGGGGCTGGTGTCCCCGGCCCGCAGCGCGTCCGGCTACCGGCAGTTCTCCGGCGAGGACCTGGAACGGCTGCGCTTCGTGCTCGCCGCCCAGCGCGACCACTACCTGCCCCTGAAGGTCATCAAGCAGCAACTGGACGAGCGGGATGATCGCACCTCGACAGAGCCCCGCCCGCTGGTTGCCGTGCCGAGTGGCGCCCCTGAGGTGGCTTCGGCCAACAAAGTGCGGCTGACCAGGGAGGATCTGCTCGCGGCGGCGGACATCGACGCCGGGATGCTGGCCGCCCTCGAGCAGTACGGCATCGTCCGCTCCGGCGCCGCCGGGTTCTACGACACCGATGCGGTGGAGCTGGCCCGGACCGCGAGTGCGCTGACCGAGTTCGGCATCGAGCCCCGGCACCTGCGCGCGTTTCGGGCCGCGGCCGACCGGGAGACCGGTTTGCTCCAGCAGATCGTCGGGCCGGTGGCTCGCCAGCGTGACCCCGATGCGGCCGCTCGTGCTGAGGATTTACTCCGAGAGATGGCAGGGCTGTCCGTCCGCCTTCACGCATTGTTGATCCGGGTGGGGTTACGGGAGGGGCTACCCCGGTGAATCTCGGCCGGACAGGGTTCGCATCGCCGGATGGCGCGCGAATGAGCGTTCGCCCGTGTAGCGTCTTCAAGTACGAGGATCCACCGGATCCGACCCGACAACAGAACCAGCGCAGGGGCGTTCAGATGGTTGCGAGTCCCCGTCGGGGAGGGAGGCGAGACGCGTGAGTGAGATGCGCGTGGTGGGTGTCCGAGTTGAGCTACCCGCGAACCAACCCATTCTCCTGCTGCGGGAGACGAATGGTGATCGTTACCTACCGATCTGGATCGGCTCGGTAGAGGCCACCGCGATCGCGCTGGAGCAGCAAGGGGTGAAGCCGGCCCGGCCGCTCACCCATGATCTGCTCAAGGACGTGATCAAGTCGCTCGGCCGCCGGCTGGAGCAGGTGCGGATCACCGATCTGCAAGAAGGCACCTTCTTCGCCGAGCTGGTGTTCGACGGCGGCACCCGGGTTTCCGCGCGACCGAGTGATTCGGTGGCGCTGGCGCTGCGGGTGGGGGTGCCCATCCACGCCGAGGAGAACGTGCTCTCCGAAGCGGGCCTGATCATCCCGGACGAGCAGGAGGACGAGGTGGAGAAATTCCGCGAGTTCCTCGACTCGGTTTCCCCGGAGGATTTCCGGGGAGCGCAACCCTGAAGTCACCCTCGAAGGTTGCCGCGCGTCGCGTTGACCGCCCGGTGACCTCGGCTTACGGTCACGGACATGGATTCCGAGCGGCCCGACGAGAACGCTGAGCCGGCCGAGCAGGGCGAGCTCTTTCCTGACTCGGCGCTCGCTGATGGGCTGCCGGACCAGCTCACCGGTTATCGCGGCCCCACCGCCTGTCAGGTCGTGGGCATCACCTACCGGCAGCTGGACTACTGGGCGCGCACCGGCCTGGTTGTGCCGTCGATCCGCAGCGCTTCCGGATCCGGCACCCAGCGGCTCTACTCGTTCAAGGACGTGCTGGTTCTCAAGGTCGTCAAGCGGTTACTGGACGCCGGCGTCTCGCTGCAGAACATCCGTCTCGCGGTCGATCACCTGCGCGCCCGGGGGATCCGGGACCTGGCCGGAATCACCCTGCTGAGCGACGGCACCACGGTGTACGAGTGTGCCTCCCCGGAGGAGGTTGTCGATCTGCTGGCGGGTGGCCAGGGCGTATTCGGTATCGCCATCGGCGGCGCCATGCGGGAGATCACCGGCACCATCCGGGAGTTCCCCGCCGAGCGGGCCGACGGCATGGTCGTCTCGGAAAGTGCGACCGACGAGTTGAGCCGCCGCCGCGCCACCAAGCGCATCAGCTGACCCGCCCCCGGCTTGTCTGATCAGCCGGGCCGCAGCCGGGTCGAGGCACGCACGATCAGTTCCGGCTCGAAGACCACCTGGCGGTGCTGGTGGCCCGGTCCGCCCCGGCTCTCGGTGAGCAGCAGTTCGGCGGCGGTCCGGCCGAGCAGGTGCCGAGGCTGGCGGACCGAGGTCAGCGGGACGGCCGCCGCCTCGGCGAATTCGATGTCGTCGTAGCCGACGATGGCCAGATCGTCCGGCACCCGCAGGCCCAGCCGGACCATCTGCTGCAGCAGGCCGAGCGCCAGCAGGTCGTTGGCACAGAACGCGGCGGTGGGCCGGCGCGCCGCCGGCAACCCGGCCAACCGCTCACCGGCCCTGAGCCCCTCGGCCACGTTCAGCGTGCCGGTCTCCAACACCAGAATCTCCGCGTCCGGCGCCCGCTCCGCCGCCCGGCGCGCCCCGGCCAGCCGGTCGGCCACCTGCCCCAGGGTCATCGGCCCGCCGAGGAAGGCGATCCGCCGGTGCCCGGCCTCGAGCAGGTGCGACACGGCCAGTTCGCCGCCGTGGATGTTGTCCACCGACACCGAGCAGACCCCCGGGCCCGGGTTGCGGTCCACCACGACGACCGGGGTGCCCCGCCGGCGCAGTTCTTCGATGTGCGAGTTCGCCGTGTCGGTCGGCGTGATCAGCACGCCTTCCACCCGCTGCTGCTCGAGCATGTCCAGGTAGAAGTCCTCGCGTCGGATGTCCTCGCCGGTGTGGCAGAGGTACACGGCGAGGTTGGCCGCCTCGGCGACGCCCTCCACCCCCCGGGCCACGTCGGTGAAGAACGGGTTGCCCGCGTCCAGCACCACGTAGGCGACGGTCCGGCTGCGCCCGGAACGCAGCTGGCGGGCCGACTCGTTGCGGACGAAGCCGAGCTCGGCGATCGCGGCCAGCACCCGGTCCCGGGTGGCCGCGCTGACCAGATCTGGTCGGTTGAGCACATTGGACACGGTGCCCAGGGACACGCCGGCGTGCGCGGCCACCGTCTTCATGCTCGGTGTGCCGTTGCTGGTCACCCGCTCAGCCTCCCGGGCCGGAAACGCGGTCACGGTGTCGGGCGCGACGCGTGACAGCGCAGGGTAACCGGGCCGAGCAGCCCGGTGCGGACCTGCCCGGCGTACACCCCGGAGGTCGGGGAGGCGTCGTCCAGGTAGCCGGCCAGGGTGCCGCGCACCACCACCTCGAGCTCGTTGGGACCGGCCCGGAGCAAGCCGGTGACCTCGCTGCGCCATGGCCCCCAGACCCTCCGGTCGGCCAGCGTCCCGTTCACCCACACATCCGCCGTGCCGCGCACCTCGCCCAGGTCCAGGACGGTGCGGGTGCCCGGCTCGAGGGAGGGCACGGTGAGCCGGGTCCGGTAGGTCACCTGCCCACCCAGCGCACGCAGTCCGAGCTCCTCCCAGGTCACCAGAGGGACCCGCGCCGCCACCACCTGGACCTCGATCGGGCCGTCCAGCAGCGCCCCGCCGCGCCGGCCACCGGTGGCGGCCAGCCGCAACAGCGCGGTGCTGCCGGCCGGCGCCGGGGACAGCAAACGGATCACCCCGTCGTCCGCCTTGTACTCGTAGCCGTCGATCGCCGCGACGAACGCCAGCGGGGTCGGAATGCGCAGCGCGACGGTGCCCGGCGGGACCAGCAGACGCAGCCACTCGGTGCGCTCCGGGCCCGGCGCGCTGTCCGGGACCAGCGGTAGCACCACCCCGTCCGGGCCGGCGGCCGGATCCAGCCAGGCCGCGCCGGCCAGCGGATGAGGCCGGGCCCACTGGCAGACGAACCGCGGGTCACGCTGGTGCCAGCGGCGCTGCACCAGCGGGACGTCCGAACCGGCACGACGGGCCGTCCAGCCCGGGCCGCTGATGATCCCCAAGCCACCTCGGGCGGTGGGCGGCGAGTCCACCGAGGCGGCGGTCGGCTGCTGGCTCTGGTCGGTCAGCCGCAGCACGATGCGGTTGTCCCCGGCGCACAGGTACCGGCCCAGGTGGTAGCTGTGCACACGGATCTCCCGGTGCTCCGGGTAGGGGTTGAAGTCGCCCTGGCGGCCCACCTCCACGCCGTTCACCAGCACCGCGCAGGCACCGTCGGCGGCCACCTGGATGGTCGGGTCGGCGGGCAGCTCGGCCAGCGGCAGGTCCACGGCCAGCTCGCCGGACCCGCCGAGCACCACCTCGC
>DATHIT010000047.1:0-8088 GCA_035489915.1 Pseudonocardia sp.
AGCATCGGATCCGCGCCGAGCCCTTTGGAGCGGGCCAGGACCGGATCGCCGTGCGGGTTGAGCAGCTCGATCGCCGGGACGTCCACGCCGGGGCGAGCGATCAGTGTGTGCAGGTCACGCAGGCCCTTGGCGTCCCGCACGTGCGCGGTGCGACCGGCGAATCGCAGCGTCCAGACCTCCCCGTCCAGCTGGAACACCGCCTCGGCGGTTCGCTCAGGCGCCGGGGGTCCGGCGGTCCCGGGGGACTCGCCGGGCTCGGGGGACTCGCCGGTCGTCGGGCGCATCGGGTCCAGCGCGGCGGTCATGCCGAGCTCGCTTGCGTCCCGCTCGGCGTCGGCGAAGACCGCCTCGGCCCGCGCGAGGTCACCTGATCCGTTCCGGGAGCGCAGCGCGCCGGCCAACCGGGCCCTGGCCAGCACTGCCCACGGTCGCGCCCCGAGCCGCTCGGCCGACCCGATCGCTTTCTCGAAGCCGGCCACCGCGTCGTCCCACCGCCGCCGCGCGGCATCCAGCACACCCAGCCAGTACGCCACCGGACCCCAGACCAGAACGCCGCCGGCATACACCGCCCAGCCGTCCCCCAACGGCTCCAGCGTCGCGCGCACCCGCGCACAGGTCCGGTCGTCCCCGGTCAACGCGGCCACCTGCGCGCAGTACACCCGCCAGGCCGGGAGGAACTGGTGGGTCATCTTGTCCAGGTGCGCCTCGATCTCGCCGAGCAGGCGGCGGGCCTGCTCGGCATCCCCGTGGCGCGCGACGGTCAATCCCTCCAGGAAGCCGACGTAGGGGTCGTCCGGGTATGCGGCGTGCCTCGCGTTGGCCAGCGCGCCCGCCGTGTCGCCGCGCAGCATGGCCGACGCCCAGCTCTGATCCCGCCACACCGGCACCCGGTCCACCTCGCCGACCTCGTCACCGAACGTCAGCGCCTCGTCGACATGCCCCCTGGCCGCCGCGAAGTCGCCGGTCAGCATGGCGAACGTGCCGCGCCGGGACAACGCGAGGTACCGGTGCCTGGGCAGCCGGGTGTGCTCGGTGAGCGAGTCGAACGCGGCGAACTCTCGGTGCGCGGCGGGCAGGCCCTGTTCGAGCAGCGCGACCGCGCGCAGGAACGAGGCCAGCGACTCCAGCTCGCGGTTGCGGGCGCGCCGGGCCACCCCGGTCAACTCGTCCAGCAGGGCGACGCGGCCGGCCGCGCCATCGGGCCGCCACTCGGCATCGTGGTGGGCCAGCAGGCACCAGGCCAGCGTCTCGTCGTCGCCACTTTCCCGCGCCAACCGCACGGCCTGACCGCTCAGCCGCACCGCCACATCCCGCTGCACGGCCAGGTGGGTGCGGGCCATGCTGGCCGCGGCGAGTACCCGCGCGGTGAGCGGGACGTCGTCCACCTCGGCGGCATCCAGGCGCTGCCTGGCGTCGTCGATCAAATCGATCTGGGCCAGCGACACCGGATCCGGGTTGCCGAGCCGCTGCTGGCCGAGCGCGGCCCGAGCCACCAGTACGGCGTCGCCCCGCGACCGGCCGGCCTCGGTGACCGCCCGGAACGTGTCCCGCGCCTCGGTGATCTCGCCCGCCCGGTCCAGCTGGTCGGCCAGCTCCAGCAGCACCAGCTCGCGGGACTCGTCCGGGCCGAGCAGCGCCACCGCGGCGCGGTAGTGCCGAACCGACTCCTCGGCGGCCCACCGGGCGGCGGCGTCCCGGGCGGCGGCGAGCAGGTGGGTCACGGCTTCCGTGGCGGGCAGCACCGGCACCGCGCGCCCGGCGTGGTGGCCGAGCAGACCAACGGGCGCACCAGGCTGGGCGGACAACCCGCGCACGACTGCGGCGTGCAGCGCGCGGCGGTCCCCGCCGGCCTGCCCCTGATACAGCGATTCCCGGACCAGGTCATGCACGAACGCGTAGCGGCCGGCCGCCACCCCGGACAGCAACCGGGCGCGCACCGCCGGCTCGAGTCGGTCATCCAGCTCGACGGGTGGCGCGCCGACCACGGACCCGAGCAGCACGGTGTCGAACTCGTGTCCGATCACCGAAGCCGCGGTGAGCAGCTCGACGACCTCGGCGGGCAGCAGGGCCAGCCGTTGCGCGACGGCGTCCCGCACGCCGGCCGCGACCGGCGCACCGGTATCCGCGCCCGTCGCGGCGAAGCGGTTGGTCGGCCCGAGCCGCGCGGTCTGCTCCACGAAGAACGGGTTGCCGCCGGTGCGGCGGTGCACGGCCTCGGCCAGCTCGGCATCCGGCTCGGCGCCGGTTGTCCTGGCGATCAGGGTGGCCACCTCCCCCGCCGCCAGCCCGACCAGCGGGATCGTGGTCGCCCGGGACAGCAGCGGCGCGAGCAACGGACGCAACGGGTGATCAGCGGCATCCAGCTCGACGTCCCGGTAGGTGGCGATGACCAGAATCGGTTCGAACCAGGCGTGCCGGACCAGGAACTCCAGCAGCCGCAGCGACGCCGGGTCGGCCCAGTGCACGTCCTCCAACACGACCAGGATCGGCCGGCTGCGCGCCGCGGTGACCAGCAGCGTGGTGAACGCATCGTGCAGCCGGAACAGATTGCCGTCGGTCCCGGCCGGCCCGCCCGGCGTGGCCTCGACCGGCCCGCTCTCGCCGAGCAGCGGCCGCAGGTGGGGCCCGGCGGCGGCCGACGCGGCGGTCCACTGCTCGGTGTCGGCGGAGCGGGCCAGGTTGCGCACCACCTGCACCCACGGCCAGTAGCCGGGCGCCCCACCGCCCTCCCAGCACGCGCCATTGAGCACCTGGGCGCCCCGCCGGCTCGCCTCGGCCGCCGCCTCGCCGACCAGTGACGTCTTGCCGATCCCGGCCTCACCGGTGACGAACACGAGCCCGCCGTGGCCGGCGAGCAGCCCGGTGACCTCGGCGCGGAGCAGCTGCGCGGGGTGCTCCCGCCCGATCAGCGAAGACGACATGAACGTCCGGTCGGCCTCCGTCGCGCGTGTCGCGAGATCCGATCTCGCGACCGCGAGACGGCTTCTCACGCCTTCTCATCGAAGGCACCGACCCTAACGGAGGAACCGATGGAGACCACCGAGCTTTACCCCGACACCAGCAACGAGAACAGCACCGCCGGGCCGCTGCGGCTGGCGGTCATCATCGGCAGCACCAGGCAGGGCCGGGCCGGCGCCGCGATCGCCCGCTGGTTCGCCACCCACGCCGAGGCGCGTGACGAGTTCGACGTCGATGTGGTCGACCTGCTGGAGGTGCCGCTGCCGGACCGGATGCCGGAGGAGCCGACCCCGGAGCAGCAGGCGTGGGCGGCCCGGGTCGACCGCGCGGACGCCTACGTCGTGGTCACCCCCGAGTACAACCACAGCTTCCCGGCGGCGCTGAAGCACGCGATCGACTTTCCGTACCAGGAGTGGGCGGCCAAGCCGGTCGGGTTCGTCTCCTACGGCGGCGTCGCCAGGGGCCTGCGGGCCGTCGAGCAGCTGCGACTGGTCTTCGCCGAGCTGCACGCGGTGAGCATGCGCGACGGGGTGAGCATCGCGCTGCCGGACGGGCTGGACGACACCGGCTGGGTGCGCGACCCGCACGCCGCCGGTGCCGCCAAGACCCTGCTGGACCAGCTGGAGTGGTGGGCCGCCGCACTGCGCACCGCGCGGGCCGACCGCCCGTACGCAGTATGAGCGCGACGTCCGTCACCGCCGCCCGCCCGGTAGCGCCGGCCTGGCTCGCGGTGCTCGCCGCTCCACTCTCCTTCGGGATCACCGGCCCGACGCTGGTGCTCGGCGAGCTCGAACGCGATCTCGGGGTGTCACCGGCCTCGGCCGCGTCGGTGGTCACCGCGTTCGGCTGGGGCATCGCGGTGGGCACGCCACTGACCGGTGTGCTGCTGGCCCGGCGCGGGCATCGGTCGACGGTGCTGCTGGCGATCGGGCTGGCGGTGCTGGGCTCGGCGCTGGCGGTAGCCGCCGCGGTGCTGGCCGCCGGGACAGGGCTGACCGGCGGGGCAGGGCTGACCGCGATGGTGGTCGGGGCCGGGGTGCAGGGCATCGGCTCGGCCGGCTTCACCGTGGTCGCGCTCCAACTGGCCAGGTCGGCGGCCGCGATGGGCGCGGTGACCGCCTCGATGGCGTCGCTGGGCGCGGTCGCGCCACTGATCGGCTCGCAGGTCAGCGCCGCGCTGGGCTGGCCGGCCGTGCTGGCGCTGCCGTTGGTCAGCCTGATCGCGGCGCCGGCCGCGCTTCGCGCCGGCGCTCCCGCCGCCGAAAAGAACCGCGCCGCCGGGGCCGACCCGGTTGGGGCCGTGCTGCTGGTGGCGTGGGTGACCGCGCTGGTCTTCCTGCCGACCCGACCGCTGCCGGCCGGGCTCGCGGTGCTGGTCCTGACCTCGGCACTCGCGCTACACCTGCGCCGCCGGCCGGACGGTTTCGTACCCGCCGCGGTGCCGCGCAGTCCCCGGTTCGTCGGGTCGGCGGCGCTGGGGTTCGGGCTCGCGGTGGTCAACTTCGGCATCGTCTACACCGCGCCGGGGCTGCTCGCCGCCCAGACCGGCTGGACCAGCGCACAGCTCGGCGTCGCGTTCCTGGTGCCGTACCTGGCCGGCGGCGCGCTGTCCTGGTTCCTGGTGGCCGGCTCGGCGCGGCTGGGCGGCCGGACACTCGTGGCCGTGCTCGCCGGGACATCGCTGGTGGCGGTGGCCTCGGTGACCTTCGGCGCGGGTGTGTCGGGGTTGGTGTTCGCCGGCATGCTGCTCGGTTCGCTGGCCGCCGCCACCGGCCAGGGCGCGCTCGCGCTGCGCGCCGGCGCCGCGGTCCCGCCGTCCGTGCGGCCGGCGGCGATGGGGCTGTTCACCCTGTGCTTCCTGCTCGGCGCCGCGTTCGGTCCGGCGGTCGCCGCGCTGACGTCGTCAGCGTGAGGGTGGGCCGGGGGCCGCTCAGCCGAGCAACGGCATCACCCTGGTGCCGAAGTCGTGCACGCCCTTCACGAAGTCGTCGAAGGTGAACATCAATCCCTTCACCCCGGGCATTGCGGCGACCTGGTCGACCTGGCGGGCGATCGTCTCGTAGGACCCGACCAGGGTGGCCATGTTGAAGTTGACCGCGCCCTCCGGCAGGTTGATCGTCCGCGCGGTACCCGAGCCGTCGGCGGAGACGTCCTTGGCGCCTTCACCGGCCATGTAGCCGAGCGCCGCCCGGTCCGCTCCCGCGTGGTAGGAGGCCCACTTGGCCTGGGCCTCCTCGTCGGTCTCCGCCATGATCGCCATGAACAGCGGCAGCGAGCCGACGTCCCGGCCGGTCTTGCGGGCCGCCTCGGCCAGGCGCTGGGTGGGCTCCCGGTAGGTCTCCGGGTTGTTCACCCCCGGGTTGAGGATGAAGTTGTAGTCGCCGTACTCGGCGCACATCCGCATGCCCCGGTCGGACTGGCCGGCGCAGACGATGTCGACCTTGCCGGCCGGCCGGGGCGAGAGCACGCAGTCGTCCATCTGGAAGTGGCTGCCCTGCAGGTCGCAGCGGCCGGTCTCCCACAGGTCGCGCAGCACCCTGACGTACTCGGTGGCGTAGTCGTACCGATAGCCGAAGTACTCGTCGCCCGGCCACAGGCCCATCTGTGAGTACTCGCCCTTGGCCCAGCCGGACACGATGTTCACCCCGAACCGGCCCGGGGCGATGGAGTCGATGGTGGCGGCCATCCTGGCGACCAGAGCGGGCGGCAGGGTGAGCACCGCGGTCGAGGCGTAGAGCTTGATCCGCTCGGTGACCGCGGCCAGCCCGGCCATCAGGGTGAAGGACTCCAGGTTGTGGTCCCAGAACTCGGTCTTCCCGCCGAACCCGCGCAGCTTGATCATCGACAGGGCGAACCCGAAGCCCTGCGTCTCCGCCTCCTGCACGACCTGCTTGTTCAACTCGAAGCTGGGCAGGTACTGCGGGGAGTTCTCGGAGATCAGCCAGCCGTTGTTGCCGATCGGGATGAACACGCCGAAGTCCATCGGGACCACCTTCCGCTAATACTCAGACATTTGCACGAGCGGAGCGGATGGGTGGCGGCGGTAACGTGTTCGGAACCGTTCCTTTTCCGGCCGGACACGTCTTCGAACTGTCAGGCCCTAGCCCTCCGGTACCGCCATTCCTGCAGCTCAGGACTCGTGAGTGGCGATGGTCACTATAGCGACCATCGCCACTCACGACGTCTGACCAGCGGTTTCCAGGCTGAGTACCGTGCGGGAGGCCCTGCGGGTACTGGCCAGCCAGCACCTGATCGAGACGCTGCGCGGGGTGCACGGGGGATCATTCGTGGCCGCCCCGGATCCGGCCAAGATCGTGGAGGACATCGGCGGAGCGCTGGGTGTGCTGGTCATGACACCGCGCCTCGGGCTCGACGACCTGCTGGAGGCCCGGCTGCTGCTCGAGCCGGCCGCCGCCCGGTTGGCCGCCGAACGCGCCGACGCGAGACCGTGGAGGCGCTACGGGCGGCGGCCGTCGCGCCCAGGGATCCGAGGGACCCCAGCGGCTTCGTACCGCACCTGGACTTCCACACCACCATCCTGATGGCCACCGGGAACTTGATGTTCACCATGATGGGTCAGCCGGTCAGCGACGTGCTGCGCACCCGGCTGGAGCGCGCCGGGGTGGAGCGCAGCGAGTGGGACCGGGTGGACGAGCGCCACCTGGAGATCGCCGAGCACATCGCCCTCGGCGACGCGGACGCCGCCGAACAGGCCATGCGCGAGCACCTCACCGCGCTGCGCCCGCTCTACCAGCGCACCGGCCGCTGGAACACCGAGCCGGAGCAGCCGGTCAGCGCTTGACGGGCGGTCCCAGGAAAAGTCCGCCGTTGACCTCGAGGGTCTGGCCGGTGACCCAGCGGGCGTCGTCGGAGGCGAAGAACGCCACCGCGTCGGCAATGTCGACGGGCTGGCCGTGGCGGCCGAGCGCGGTGATCTCGGCGACCCGCCGGGCGGCCTCGGCGTCCTCGGTCAGCCAGGTGTTCATGTCGGTCTCGGTGATTCCCGGCGACACCGTGTTGACCGTGATGCCCCGGGCACCCTGGGATTGCGCGAGCGACCGGCTGAACACGTTGAGCGCGCCCTTGGTCATCGCGTACACGATCTCCGGCGTGGCGAGCCAGGTGACGCCGGAGGACACGTTGATGATCCGACCACCGTCGCGGATCAGCGGCAACGCCCGCTGGGTGATGAACAGCGGCGCCCGCACGTTGACCGCGAACGCCTCGTCGTAGTCGCGCTGGGTGGCCTTGTCGATGGTGGCGGCGTAGCTGGTGATCGCGGCGTTGTTCACCAAGATGTCCAGTGGCCGCCCGGCCAATCCGTCGGCGAGCCCGGCGAACAGGGCGTCCAGGTCCGCGTCCACCCCTAGTTCGGCGCGCACCGCGAACGCCTGCCCGCCGTCCCGCCGGATCGCCGCCAGGGTGTCTTTCGCCGCGGCTTCGTTGCTGCCGTAATGCACCGCGACCAGCGCGCCATCGGCGGCCAGGCGCGCGGCGATGGACCGTCCGATGCCCCTCGAGGCCCCGGTGACCAGCGCGGTCTTGCCTGTCAGGTCTCCCATGATCGACTCCTCAAACCAGCTCGGCGTGCCGGGTCAGGAATGCGGCGACCTCGGCCGGGTCCTCCAGCGGCAACGGATAAACCACCAGCCGGTCGACGCCGAGCGAGGCGTACTGGCTCGCCTCGGCGGCGGACACCCGCACCGGGTCCAGCTGCATCCAGTTGATCTCCAGTGGGCCCAGCCGATCCGGCCGGGGCACCCGCTCGGCCGCCTCGCGCAGCCCGGCCAGGTGCTTCTCCAGGTCGGCCACCCCCGAGCCGTTGCCGAACCAGCCGTGCCCCCGGGCCACCGCGCGGCGGAACGCGGCCGGGCTGTGCCCGCCGACCACGATCTTCACCCCGCCCGGGCGGACCGGGCGGGGATGTGCGTCGACGTGGTCGAACGAGACGAACCGGCCGTGGAACTCCGGCGTCGGCGAGGTCCACAGCGCGGTCATCGCGTCCAGGTACTCGTCGGTGCGCCGGCCCCGCTCGGCCAGGGACACGCCCACCGCGGCCAGTTCCGGCTCCAGGTAGCCGGCGCCGACGCCGAGCGTCAGCCGCCCGCCGCTGAGCACGTCCAGGCTGGC
>DATHIT010000048.1:0-2658 GCA_035489915.1 Pseudonocardia sp.
CTGGACGTGCTCGACCAGCTGACCGAGCCGGAATGCGCCGAGCTGCTGGGCCTGATCGACGACGCGCGCGCTGCCCAGAAGGTGGCGCTGGACGCGGCCCTGGGCGAGGTGCTCGGCAAACTGCCTCGGCTGGTCAGGGTCCCGGCACGCAAGATCATGTTCGGATAGCCGGCCGTGCCACGTCCGGACAACGCCCCGAGGAGCGCCGCCGATGAGTGACCTGGTGACCAGGGCGCAGCTGATCATGCTGGCCGAGCTGTTGGACGTTGAGCCCGAGCGGTTGCGGCACCTCGAGCGGCTCGGCGCGGATGGCCTGCGCACCCTGCGGGAGCGCATCTCGGACCGGCTTTTCGACGAGCAGGCGGCGGTGTTCGCGAGGCTGAACCGGCTGGCCCCACTGGTACCCAATGGGGTGGTTGCGAAGCTGTCCCAGGCCATCGTGCCGCCGCTGGTGGCCGGGCGGGCGGCCGGGGCGCTCGGGGTGGAGAACCCGGGGCGGGCCACGGCGGTGCTGTCCGACCTGTCCGCCCAATACATGGCCGACTGCGCGCCCTACCTGGATCAGCGGACCGTCGCGGTGCTCGCGCCGAACATCCCGGTGGACGTGCTGGTGCCGGCGGCCAACGAGCTGATGCGCCGCAAGGCGTACGTGACCGCCTCCTGGTTCCTCGACTACTCCACCCCGGACCTGGTACTCGGGCTGGAGGAAGGGATCGCGGACAAGGCCGGGCTGCTGCACACCACCGCGCTGGTGCAGTCGGACGAGCGGCTGGAGGAAATCATCCGGATCCTGCCGACGGAGCGGGTCGCGGTGATCGTGCGGACCGCCGTCTGCTCACCGGACCTGCTGATGGCGGGCCTCTCGGTGTTGTCCCGGCTGTCGCCTGACCTCACCGCCAGCCTCGGCGACGTGCTGTTCGAGGAGCTGGACGACGACGGGCTGACCGACGTGCTGCGCACCGTGATGGAGCGGGACGCGGTCACCGAGCTGCTCACCGTGGCCGCCGCGCTGCGCCCGGCCGCGTTGGCCCGGCTGGCCGCCAACCCCTACCTGACCGAGCCGGGCACCCTGGAGATGTTCGTGCTGCGGGCGGCCGAGCAGGACTACTGGGCCGGCGTCGACCGGGTCGCCGAGCACCTCACCGGCGAGGCCGCGCGCCTGCTCGAGGAGCGCCTCACCGAGGCCCGCCCAGCCGCCAGCTGATCGGCCCCCGCACAGCGGTTTGACCTGCTCAGCGGGCCTGTCTCCCAGATCACTCACCCTCGGGCCAAACGATGATCGAACGTCTTGACCGGGCGGTCAGTCAGGGTTAGCGTTGATGGTGTCGGATTTGGTTCTCGTCTGTGAGAACGGGAGGTGTGTCATGGCTGCGGAGACGAAGAGCTTCAGTCGATGGCAGGACTGGGTGGTCGGAGTTGCCGGTCTCTACGCGGCGCTGTCGCCGATCTGGACCGAGCACGGCCGCGGTACCACCGGGACGCTGATCGTGTTCGGTGTGCTGTTGGTGCTCGCGGCGCTGTGGTCGCTGGCTCAGCCCGGCGCGGTGAGCTCGGAGTACGTCCACACGGCGCTGGGTGTGCTGTTGTTCATCTCGCCGTGGGTGTTCGGGTACGCCGCGTACGCCGGGGCGTCCTGGACCTCCTGGGTGGTCGGTGTGATCGCCGCGGGCCTCGGCCTCTGGGCGGTTCCGGAGAGCACCGAGGTGCACAGGGCGGCGGTCGGACACTGAGGTCGGCTGTTCGTTCACACAGCGCCCGGAGGCGGTAGCGTCTCCGGGCGCCGCTGTGTGTGGTGACGGAGCGATGGAGTGGACATGGTTGGTGCGCCGCCATCCGGCGAGGCCACCAGGGAGCGCATCCTGGACGCCGCCGAGGAGCTGTTCGCCCACCACGGCTTCGACGCCACTCCCACCGCGCGGGTGGCGGCCCAGGCGCGGGTGCCCAAGGGCCTGCTCTTCTACCACTTCGCCCGCAAGATCGACCTGCTCACCGCGCTGTTCGCCGAGCGGATGCCGGCGGCGGTGCCGCACCGGGCGGCCGACGTGGTTGTGCCCGGCGATGTCGCCGCTTCGCTGCTGACCCTGTTCGACCGCCTGGCGGCCAGCCAGAAACGGTCCAGCGTGGTGCGCACCATCCTCTGGCGGGAGGCGGACACCCATCCCGAGGTGGCCCGCTGTCTGCACACCTTCCACGACGAGCTGGTCGAATTCGCCACCGAGGTGATCGAGCTGGCCGACCCGGCGGGCACCGACCCGGCCGCCCGGCACGCGGCGGCGCTGGCCTGGACCGGGACCATGACGCTTGCGCTGAACACCGCCCGCCTCGGCGGCACCGAGCCCGACCTACCCCGGGTGGCCACCTTGCTCGCCGCCGGCCTTCGCACCAGCTCGCCGCCGTCCTGACTCAGGGCGCGCGCTGGCGCGGCGGTTAGGTGCGGGGGGTGAGGGTCATGATGTGGCAGACCGCGCGCCAGGGCTCCAGGCGGACGAAGTTGGCCTGGCTCCAGGTGTAGCCGAGCCCGGTGACGTCGTCGCGCACCCCGAACGTCTCGCCCCAGTTGAGCCCGAGCGAGGGCAGGTCCAGCCACACGGTGCCCTGCTGGGCGTTCGCCGGATCCAGGGTGACCACGCAGATCACCGTGTCGCCGGTGACCGGGTC
>DATHIT010000049.1:0-3208 GCA_035489915.1 Pseudonocardia sp.
CAACCCGAACGTCGACCCACAGTTCGGGTTCATGACCCTGGACTGGGACGGCAAGATCCGGATGGACTGCTCGTCGCCGTACGCGATGGCCTCCCTGGTCCACCGCAAGGATGAGTTCCAGATAGCCACCGGCAACGACGCGGACTCCGACCGGCACGGCATCGTCACCGCCGACGCCGGCCTGATGAACCCGAACCACTTCCTCGCGGTGGCCATCGGCTACCTCTACCGGCACCGGGAGGGCTGGCCGGCGAGCGCCGGGGTGGGCAAGACGGCGGTCAGCTCGTCGATGATCGACCGGGTGGCCGCCGACCTGGGACGGCGCCTCGACGAAGTCCCGGTCGGATTCAAGTGGTTCGTCCCCGGACTGGTCAGCGGGGAGATCGGGTTCGGTGGCGAGGAGAGCGCCGGGGCGTCCTACCTGCGCTCCGACGGCACGGTGTGGACCACCGACAAGGACGGGATCATCCTGGCCCTGCTCGCCTCGGAGATCCTGGCCACCACCGGGCGCAGCCCCAGCGAGCACTACGCCGAGCTGACCGAGCGGTTCGGTGCCCCGGCCTACGCCCGCACCGACGTGGCCACCACCCGGGAGGCGAAGGCCAAGCTCGCCAAGCTGTCCCCGGACGACGTGCCGTCCACCGAACTGGCCGGCGAGCCGATCACCGAGAAGCTCACCGCCGCCCCGGGCAACGGAGCGCCACTGGGCGGGCTGAAGGTGATCACCGCGTCCGGCTGGTTCGCCGCCCGGCCGTCCGGCACCGAGGACGTCTACAAGGTGTACGCGGAGAGCTTCAAGGGCCCCGAGCACCTGGCCCGCATCCAGGCCGAAGCCCAGGACGTGGTCAACGCGGCCCTGGGTGGCGACTCGTGAAGGTAGGGCTGCTGACCAGGGAATACCCGCCGCACGTCTACGGCGGCGCCGGGGTGCACGTGGACTTCCTGTCCAGGGAGCTGCGTCCGCTGGTGGATCTGACCGTGCAGTGCTGGGGGGAGGACCGCGGCCCTGGCGACACCGTCGTGCGCGGGCACCTCCCCAGCACGGCGATGGAGGGCGCCAACCCAGCGCTGGCCACCCTGTCCATCGACCTGTCGATGACCGCCGCGGTCGCCGACCGGGAGCTGGTGCACAGCCACACCTGGTACGCGAACATGGCCGGCTACCTGGCCAAACTGCTCTACGACATCCCGCACGTGGTGACCACTCACTCCCTGGAGCCGCTGCGGCCGTGGAAGGTGGAGCAGCTCGGTGGCGGCTACGCGCTGTCCTGCTGGGCGGAGAAGAGCGCGATCGAGAACGCCGACGCGATCATCGCGGTGAGCCACGGGATGCGCTCGGACATCCTGAGGGTCTACCCCACGGTGGATCCGGACCGGGTGCGGATCGTGCCCAACGGCATCGACTCGCAGCTCTACCAGTACACCGACGACCGGTCGGCGTGGACCAGGTACGGGTTGGACCCGGACCGGCCGACCGTCCTGTTCGTGGGCAGGGTGACCCGGCAGAAGGGGGTGCCGCACCTGGTCAGGGCGGCGGCGAAGTTCGACAAGCGGGCGCAGCTGGTGCTGTGCGCCGGCGAGCCGGACACCCCCGAGCTGGCCAAGGAGTTCGTCGGGTTGGTGGACGAGCTGCAGGCCAGTCGGGACGGGGTGCACTGGATCCAGGAGATGCTGCCCCGCGGCGAGGTGATCCAGCTGCTCTCCGGATCGACGGTGTTCGCCTGCCCGTCGGTGTACGAGCCGCAGGGCATCGTGAACCTGGAGGCGATGGGCTGCGAGACCGCGGTGGTGGCCAGCGATGTGGGCGGCATTCCGGATGTGGTGCGCAACGGGGTCACCGGGCTACTGGTGCCCTACAGCGAGGCGGACCCGAGAGCCTTCGAGGACGCCTTCGCCGAGCGGGTCAACGAGCTGCTGGAGAACCCGGAGCGTTCCAGGGCGATGGGCCTGGCCGGCCGCAAGCGGGCCGTGGCGGAGTACGGCTGGGGCGCCATCGCCGCGCGCACCGTGGCGATCTACCAAAGTCTGGGGGGTAAGTGATGGCTGCACTAACGGGCCGGCGGCCTCGAGTACTCGGCATCGTCCTGGCCGGTGGCGAGGGCAAGCGGCTGATGCCGCTCACCCTGGACCGGGCGAAGCCGGCGGTGCCGTTCGGCGGGGTGCACCGGATGATCGACTTCGTGCTCTCCAACCTGGTCAACGGGGGCGTGCACAAGATCGCGGTACTCACCCAGTACAAGTCGCACTCGCTGGACCGGCACATCTCCACCGCATGGCGGCTGGCCTCGCTGACCGGCGGCTACGTCACCCCGGTGCCGGCCCAGCAGCGCCGGGGCCCGCACTGGTACCTGGGCAGCGCGGACGCCATCTACCAGAGCATGAACCTGATCAGGGACGAGCAGCCGGACATCGTCGCGGTGTTCGGCGCGGACAACGTGTACCGGATGGATCCGTCCCAGATGATCGACCAGCACGTCGAGTCCGGCGCCGGGGTGACCGTCGCCGGCATCCGGGTGCCCCGCAAGGAGGCCACCGCGTTCGGGGTGATCCACACCCCGGACGGGACCACGATCTCGGAGTTCCTGGAGAAGCCGGACGACCCGCCGGGGCTGCCCGACTCACCGGAGGAGTCCTACGTGTCCATGGGCAACTACGTGTTCAGCACGGACGCGCTGGTCGAGGCGTTGGAGCGCGACGCGCGGGACGCGGACTCCCGGCACGACATGGGCGGCAACATCGTGCCCCAGCTGGTCGGGCGGGGTTACGCCGGCGTGTACGACTTCAACGCCAACGTGGTGCCCGGGGAGACCGTCCGGGACCACGGCTACTGGCGCGACGTCGGGACGATCGACGCCTACTACGAGGCGCACCGGGACCTGATCTCCACGCACCCGATCTTCAACCTCTACAACACCGACTGGCCGATCTTCGCGCTGCCCGCGCAGCGGCCGCCGGCCAAGTTCGTCAACGGTGGTTCGGCGCAGGAGTCCATGGTCAGCGCGGGGTGCATCGTGTCCGGCGCGCAGGTCATGCAGTCGGTGCTCTCCCCGGGTGTCTACCTGGAGAACGGCGCCGTGGTGCAGGAGTCGGTGCTGGCGGACGGGGTCCGGGTCGGCGCGGGCGCGGTGGTGCGCCGGGCGATCCTGGACAAGAACGTCACGGTGCCGGCGGGCGCGCACGTGGGCGTGGACATGGACCGGGACCGGGC
>DATHIT010000050.1:0-10636 GCA_035489915.1 Pseudonocardia sp.
TTGACCCAGCTCACCGGTACCCACCCGGGCTTCCAGCAGGACGATGCGGACATCAGCCGCGAGCTGCTCGACCTGCTCACCGATTCCTCCCGGACCGGCAGCCTGGCCTTCGCGGTCCGCCGCATGCGGGATGCCGCGTACCCGGTGCGCGACCAGCTCCCCGGGGACACCTGGTTGGTGCTGGGCGCGCTGGAGCGTGAGCTGCTGGACCCGGCCGATCCGGCGAGGGGCGCCGCGCTGGCCACCGGCACGCTGTCCCGGGTGCTGACCAGCCTGCTCGCCCTCAGCGGCCTGGCCGGCGACAGCATGGTGCACGACCAGGGCTGGCGGTTCATGGGTGCCGGCCGGCGGCTGGAACGGGCGCTGCAGATCTGCGCGCTGCTGCGGTCCACCGTCACGGTCTCGCACGACACCGCCACCGACAGCCTGCTGCTGGAGTCGCTGCTCACCTCGGCTGAGTCGATCATCACCTACCGGCGCCGCTACCGCTCGCACGCCCAGCTGGGCACGGTGCTGGACCTGCTGCTGCTCGATCCGGACAACCCCCGCTCGGTCGGCTACCAGGTCGACCGGCTCAGCGAACACGTTGCCGCGATCGCCCGCCGGGAGTTCGCCGGCCGGCTGACCGAGCCGGAGCGGTTGATGCTGGAGCTCTCCACCGCCCTGCGGCTCACCGACCTCACCCCGCTGGCCGAGTCCGACCCGGACGGAGAGCGCCCCGGCATCGCGGCGTTCCTGGACCGGCTGACCGGGTTGCTGGAGCGGACCGGGGACGCGCTGGACGCCGCCCACTTCACCCACCTGCTGCCTCAACAGCCGATGCCCACGCCGGCCGACCCCGGCACCGCAAACCACCTGCGACTGGTGTGATCGCCATGGCGTACCAGGTCACCCACCGCACCGAGTACCGCTACCCGTCGACGGTGTCGTCCAGCTTCGGCGAGATCATCATGCTGCCGAGGGAGCTACCCGGCCAACACTGCGTACACAGCACGGTGATCATCGATCCGGAGCCGCACGACCTGCGTGAACGCCTGGACTTTTTCGGCAACCGGGCCGTCTACTTCGCCGTGCTCGCACCGCACACCCGGCTGTCGGTGACCGCGGTCAGCCTGGTGCGGGTACGCGACCGGCAGATCCAGCCGTCACTGGAGTCCTCGGCCGGCTGGGAGCAGTCCCGTGACCGGCTCCGGGCGGGCACCGAGGACGACCTGCTCGACGCCCGGCAGTTCGTGCTCGACTCGCCGCTGGTGACGCTCTCCGAGCAGCTCGCCGAGTACGCCGCCCCGTCCTTCCCGCCCGACCGGCCGGTATTGGACGCGGTCACCGATCTGTCCTCCCGCATCTACCGTGACTTCAAGTTCCTGCCCGGGGTCACCGAGGTGAAGACGACGATCGACGAGGTGTTCGCCCGCCGAGCGGGGGTCTGCCAGGACTTCGCGCACGTCGCGATCGGCTGCCTGCGCTCGCTCGGGCTGGCCGCGCGGTATGTCAGCGGCTACCTGGAGACGCGCCCGCCGCCCGGGCGGCCCCGGTTGGCCGGTGCGGACGTCTCGCACGCGTGGGCGTCGGTCTTCGTACCCGGCTCCGGTTGGGCGGACATCGACCCGACGAACGACCAGCTGGTGAACGATCGTTACGTCACCACCGCGTGGGGCCGCGACTACACCGACGTGCCGCCGCTCAAGGGCGTGATCTTCACCCAGGGCGACGTCCAGGACCTCAAGGTCAGCGTCGACGTAATCCCGGTGCCCGACTAGCCCCGGCGCGGGGCTCAGCCTTGGCGGGCCTTGAACTGGCTGGCACAGATCCAGTGAGGCTCGCGCAGACCCCGCACGGTCTGTGCGCCCGCCGCCAGGTCTGCGCCAGCCACGGAGGGCCGCGGCCCGCCACCGACGGGGCGGCAGCGGGGGCTGCCATGCCGACTTGACGCGAACCCGGCCGGCACAGACCCACCCACACTCGCGCAGGCCCTGCACGGTCTGCACGGCAACTACCAGGTCTGTGCCAGCCACGGATGGTGCGAGGTCAGCCCTGACGGGCCTTGAACCGGGGGTTCTGCTTGTTGATCACGTAGAGCCGGCCCTTGCGGCGGACAACCTGGGAGCCTGGCTTGTTCTTCAGCGAGCGCAACGAGTTACGAACCTGCATGCCGGTCAGCTTACATGATAATGGTTGTCATTGCCGACAAGGGCTAGGGCAACGGCTACAGCGCCGCCGAGCCGCCGTCCACCGGCAGGGTCACCCCGGTGATGAACCGCGCCTCGTCCGAGGCGAGGAACAGCACGGCGTTCGATACGTCGATCGGCTCCACCCACGGCCCCGGGAGCGCCAGCAGCGTGGCGGAGGCCTCGGCGAACTCCTCCGGGGTCGGGTGCTCGCGATCCGGGCGGAACAGGCGGAACACCGCGTCGTTCTGGATCATGTCCGTGTTGCAGTTGGTCGGCGCCACGACGTTGACCCGGATGGCGCGGGGGGCCAACTCCAGGGTCAGCGACCGCATCAACCCGATGACCCCGTGCTTGGAGGTCACGTAGTGGCCGAAGTTGGCAAAGCCCTTCACTCCCGCGTCGGACGAGGTGATGATGATCGAACCGCCCCGGCCGCCCTCGAGCAGATGTGGGATGGCCGCCTTGCACGTGTTGAACACGCCGGTCACGTTCACGTCGAGCACATCGCGCCAGTCCCTGCCGGAAATACTCTCGACAGGGTCACCGAACTGGAAAATGCCGGCATTGGCGGCCACCACGTCCAGCCGGCCGAGTTCCCCGACGGCGGCGTCCAACCCCTGTCGGAGCGCCTCGTAGTCACGGACGTCGGCGGTGTAGGTGAGGATTTTCCGACCTTGCCGTTCGACCAGTCTGACCGTTTCGGCAAGGTCCTCCTTGGTGGCCGGCGGATAGAACCGCCCGGTGTCTCCCACCTCTCCGCAGATATCGACGCCGATGATGTCCGAGCCCTCTTCGGCGAGCCGCACGGCGTGGCTACGGCCTTGTCCCCGGGCGACCCCGGTAATGAAGGACACCTTTCCTTCGACACGCCCCGTCACAACAACCCCCTACTCGCTGGCCCGTTCCTTCGCTAGCTCGTCCGAACCCAGCGGCGCGGTCGCTAGCGCCGGCGGTTCGTCATCTCGAATTCGCCATTGAATCTTCGACTTGTCCTGGAAGTGTTGCCGGATGTACCAGAGCACGCAGGCGAGGAGCAGGATCGCGATACCCACCGCCGTCTCAATGGGGCCGCCATATCCGGTGAGTTGCGGACTGATGACACCAATGACGATTGCGAACACGTTGATCACGAAGAGGGCGTAAGCGATGCCGACCCACGGCTTCGCCAGTTTGATCGGTCGGTGCAGATCGGGCTTGTCCCGGCGCAACAATACGAACGCCCCCACCGCGAGGGTCACCGCGGCCAGGTAGCCCAGGTTGCTGGCCAACAGGATCGCGATAGGTTCGCCGAGCACGATCAGCACCAGAATATTGATCACCATGTCGGCGGTCAGCGCGCGTCCCGGGACGCCGTACCGGTTCAATACGCCGAGCTGGGAGATGGTGCCGCCGGATCTTGCTATGCCGTAGAGCGATCTGCCACCGTCAGCCGTTGCGGTCATCATGGCGATCACGAATGCCGCCATGACCGGAACCTGGCCGAGCCAGCCGTAGCCGCCCAGGATGCGGTCGAAGGCGATGCCGATGTAGTTGACCGGGTTCTGGCCCACGGTGTCCTCGCCGATCGCACCCACCACCGCGTAGGGCACCACCAGATAGCAGGCCAGGATGAATCCGCTCGAGATTCGCAGGGCCTTGGCCGTGTCCCTGACCGGGTTCTTGTACTCCGCGGCAAAGCTGGCGCACACCTCCGTGCCATAGGTGGTCCACGCTGTGATGTAGAACCACACCACGATCTCCCGCCAGCCGAACGGGGAGCTCGAGCCCGACCAGGTGATCCGATTGATGTCGAAATCCACACCCGGTGAGACAAAGGCACCGATCACCAGGATCAGCAGCCCGATGAGCAGCAGCGCGCCGGTAATTCTGGCCACCCCGGATGCGATCCTGACGCCGAAGTAGTTGAAGGCCCAGGCGAGGACGATCGCAACGATGGCAACGAGATAAGGCAGCGAGAGCTCGTGGAAGAACGGTAGGTGTACCGCGATGTGCGAGTCCGGGAAGAATTCCTGACTGACCAGATGGCCGAGCACCACGCCGGCGACCGAGAGCGACAGCGACCAGCCCATCCAGTAGCCGAATGCGGAGACCGCCCCGAGCGGGGCGAAATGTCGCTTCCATCCCTCGTAGGCGTACACGGAGATCCCGCCGCTGCGGTCCGGCATCATCGCCGCCATCTCGGCGAACAAATTGTTCTGCAGGAAGGCCAGGGCGCAGGCCACGCCCCAGATCGCGATGGCCGTCCAACCGCCGATCGCGCCGACCGTGTAGCCCAGGGTGAGGAAGAGCCCGATGGGCATGTTGAGGGCAAACACGAACCCGTCCCGCCAGGTCAGGCCGCGCACCATGGCCTGGGCGTGACCGGAGTCGAGCGATGGGCCGCCGGGGCGCTGCGCCGGACCTGCTGAGCCCATGGGGTCATCCCTCCTGGGAGAGCGCGCCGCAGAACAACCCCTCAGACGATGCGGGGGCGGACGTGCTCGGGATGGTCGGACGAGGTGGATGCGTCCGTGATTCGACCAGTATCCGGACGGCTTGTACGCATGTCAACGGCGATCCGGTCGGAGTATTGACGCTTTGAGTAGTAAGTGACATGTTTTGATGCGCAAGGCGTAGCAGATCACCACTCCTGCCTCGCGCTGCGTACGGACGCCACCCGACCTGGTGGAGGAGCCATGATCACTCTCGACGCGATTCGGGCCCGGCACGGGCTGCCCCCCAACGCGGCGATCACCGAGGGACTCGACCGCGGCCTGTCGCTACCGACAGCGCTGTACGTGGACCCCGACGTTCTCCAACTCGAGCACCAGAAGATCTTCGACCGGTGCTGGCAGTACGCCTGCCATGAGGACGCGCTGCGCAATCCCGGTGACTACGCCGTGACCCAGGCCGGCCGCACCCCGATCATCATCACCCGGGACCACGACGGAGCCCTGCGCGGCTTCGTCAATGCATGCCGGCACCGCCTGCATCCGATCGCCACCGAGAACGGCAACCGGCGCATGCTGCAGTGCCCCTACCACGCCTGGACCTACCAGCTCGACGGACAACTGCGCTCCGCCCCCCGGTCGCAGCGGGAGCCGGAGCTGGACTGCTCGGCCATCGCCCTTGAGCCGGTATCCGTCGAGCCGTGGGACCAGTGGATCTTCGTCAACCCGGATCCGCACGCCGAGCCGCTGTCCGCCGTGACCGCCCCGATTCGGCACCTCACCGACGACCTGAATGCCGACCTGGTCAAGTACCGGTTCAGCGCCCGGTACGAGTACTCGATGTCGTGCAATTGGAAGGTGTGGGCGGAGAACGCCCTGGAGTGCTACCACTGCCCGACGCTGCACCGAACCAGCTTCGGCAAGACCTACAAGGTGGGTCCGGACGACTACCGCCTGGAGAGCTGGGGGGACACCATCTGGCACAGCTCGCCGACAAAATGGGTGCCGAACGACGTCGACCCGGCGACGCTCAAAGGATTCCGGTTCGCTTTCCTCTTCCCGGGGTCGTTCTGCGCCGTCGACGACTACGTCGGATTTGCCGGCCGCGTTTTCCCGACCGGCCCGGAGACCTGTTCCGCCGTCGCCGACATGTACACCAATCCCGAGGGCGACCAGGAGATTGCCGAACAGTGGTTGGCGATGTGGGACCAGACCCTGCGGGAGGACAAGCTGGCCACGGATCTGCAGCAGGTCGGCTACCACTCCGGCCGGATACCGAACGCTCGGATTCTGCTGGAGAGCGAGAGTTCGCTGCAGGCGTTCCTGCGGCGTACCTGGACCGGCCTGACCGCCTGAACCCGGAGGCTCCCGTAGGATTACCGACCGTGTCCGACCTGACCACAGCGGCTGGTGACGGGAACGGGCGCCCCGGTCGCGGCAGCCTGGACGAGCTCGACGGAAAGATCGTCGCGCTGCTGCAGCGGGACGGGCGGATGCCGTACCGGGAGATCGGCCGGCAGCTGGGGGTCTCCGAGGGGACCGTCCGGCATCGGGCGAACCGGATGTTCAGCTCCGGCGCGCTGACCGTTGTGGCCATCGCGGACCCGTTCCGGATGGGCTACCGGGTACTGGCGTTCACCCTGCTGAAGATCGCCCCCGAGCAACAGCAGCACGTGATCGACACCCTCTGTGGCTGGGACGAGGTGACCTACGTGTCGTCCTGCACCGGGCGCGCCGACATCTACGCCCAGCTGGTCTGCCGGGACCACGCGCACCTGTGGGACCTGCTCTACCAGCGGCTCCCCCAGATCGGCGGCGTTGTGACATCCGAGACCTTCATGGAGCTGAAGATGCACAAGGTCTCCTACGTTTACCCAATGTCCTAGCGGCGTCCCGGGGGGGAGTACGACATTGAGCATTGAGCGGGGTAGCGCCCTCCCGTCCTCGGCCGACGTGGTCGTGGTGGGGGGCGGCGTGGTCGGGGCGGCCATCGCCTTTCAGCTGGCCAGGCTCGGGGTGACCGACGTCGTCCTGCTGGACAAGGGAGAGATCGGCGGGCGGGCCTCCGGTCGCTCCGGCGCGCTGGTGCGCACCCACTACCCGAACATGGACGAGGCCAGGGTCGCGCTGGCCGCGCTGCCGTGGTTCGAGGAGTGGCCGGACCGGGTCGGCGGGGATTGCGGGTTCACCGCCACCGGGTTCCTGCAGATGGTCGCCGAACCGGACCGGCCGACGTTGCGGAGCAATGTCGCGCTGCTCCAGAAGATCGGCGTGGACACCCGGCTGGTCGGCGCCGACCAGATCAACGAGCTACAGCCCCAGCTGCGGCTGGCGGACGGCGAGCTGGCCGCCTACGAGCCACGCAGCGGCTACGCCGATCCGCTCGCCACCACCCGCGGCTTCGCCTCGGCTGCCCGCCGCCTGGGAGCCACCGTCCTGGAGGGCGTCGAGGTCTCCGAGATCATGACCGCCGGTGGCCGGGTTCGCGGGGTGCGCACCGCGGCGGGTGACGTCGACTCGCCGGTCGTACTGCTGGCCAACGGAAGCTGGTCGGCAAGCCTGCTCAGTCCGCTGGGCATCCAGCTGGACCTGACTCCGATCTGGGCACAGGTCGCCTTCTTCGCCCGCCCGCCGAGCCTGCCCGCTGGGCGCGCCGGCCAGCTGACCATCATCGACCGGGCGCACGGCTGCTACCTGCGGGCCGACGGGGAGGACCGCACCCTGGTCGGGCTGAGCGGCTCCCGGCGCCCGCTGGAGGACCTCGACGCCGATCACCCCGCCGACCCCAAGTTCGCCGAGCTCGCCCGGCGCCAGGCCGCCCTGCGCATTCCCGCGCTGGCCGACGCGCCGAGCCTGGGCGGGCGCGGCGGACCGCTCGACGTCACCCCGGACCGGCGCATGGTGCTCGGGCCGGCCCCCGACGTGCCCGGCCTGTACCTCGCCGTGGGCATGAGCGGCGGCGGGTTCAAGAAGGCGCCGGCCATCGGCGCGTGCATGGCCGAGCTGATCGTGGACGGCAAGGCGAGCACCGCGCCGATCGAGCCGTTCCGGCCGACCCGGTTCGCCGAGGGGGAACCGCTGTCCGGCGCGGAGTACACGCTGCCCTCCGACGGCGTCTATCCCGAGGCCTTCGACGAGCTGAGCGCGCAGGGGTTGATCCACTAGTGCGGCGGGTGGCTTTGACCGTCGGCCTCGTACTGGTCGCCGCCGGGCTCGTCGGCTGCGGCGGTGGCGCCGAGACGAACGCGCACGCCGAGGTCATCACCGCGACCCCGGTGCCGGCGGTGGCCCAGCTGGTACCCGCCGAGGTACGCACTCGCGGCACCCTCACCGCGGTGATGAGCGTCGGCAACGCGCCGCTGCACTACCCCGCGCCGGACGGTTCCGGGGACATGCTCGGCGTCGATCCGGACCTGGCCAAGGCCCTCGGCGAGGTGATGGGGCTGCGGGTCAACGTGGTCGGGGTGACCTTCGACCAGATCATTCCGGGGCTGCAGAGCGGTCGGTACGACATCTCGGTCAGCCAGATGTCGATCACCCCTGAACGGCTGAAGGTGCTGGACTTCGTGGAGTACATGCGTTCGGGCACCGGCCTGGGCACCCGGGCCGGTAACCCCGGGCAGATCACCGTCGCGACCATGTGCGGACGCGCGATCGCGGTCTCCAACGGCTCGGTGCAGCAGGCCAAGTACCTGCCCGCGCTGTCCGCCGAGTGCGAGCAGCGCGGCCAGCCGGCCATCCAGATCCGCAACTTCCCGGACCAGCAGAAGGGAGTGCTGGCGCTGGTCAGCGGCCGCATCGACGCGGTGTTCGTGGACCTGCCGGTGCTGCAGTACGCGGCGAAGAACGTCCCGGACATCGCCGTGGCCGACACCTACGAGGCCGGCAGCCCGGTCGGCATCGGCCTGAACCGGGGCAGCACGCTGACCACCGCCATCCAGGCCGGGCTCACCGAGCTGCGACGGAACGGCGTCTACGCCCGGATCCTGGCCAAGTGGGCGGTCGAGGCGAACGGTCTGGACACCTTCACCCCGAGGACGAAGCCATGAGCACCGCCGCCACCGAGGAATCCAGCACCACCGAGCAAGTCCGCCGGGTGGTCAAACGCCGCCAGCCCTACCTGTGGGTGATCTACGGCGTGCTCGCCGTGCTGGTGCTCGCCGCCGCCTACTCGGCCGCGGTCAACGAGCGCTTCGGCTGGGATGTGGTGGCCACCTACTTCCTGTCCTCGGCGATCCTCAAGGGGCTGCTGACCACCCTCGAGCTGACCGTGCTGAGCATGCTGCTGGGCATCGTGCTCGGGGTGCTGCTGGCCATGATGCGGGTTTCCCGGGGCCGGATCCTGCCGACGGTGGCCCAGGTCTACGTGTGGTTCTTCCGAGGCACCCCGCTGCTGGTGCAGATCCTGTTCTGGTTCAACCTGGCCGCCCTCTACCCGAGGCTCGGCCTCGGCATTCCCGGGGGCGGTTCGCTGTTCTCCCTCGAGACGAACGCGTTGATCAGCCCGTTTGTCGCGGCGATCCTGGCGCTGTCGCTGCACGAGGCGGCCTACATGGCCGAGATCGTCCGCTCCGGGGTGATCGGTGTCGATCGCGGCCAACGACAGGCCGCCACGGCGCTGGGCATGCGGCCGTCCCGGATCATGCGCCGCATCGTGCTGCCACAGGCCATGCGGACGATCATCCCGCCGACCGGCAACCAGACCATCTCGATGCTCAAGACGTCCTCCCTGGTGAGCGTGATCGCGCTGAACGACCTCCTGTACACCGCACAGAGCATCTACGGGATCAACTACCAGGTCATCCCGCTGCTGGTGGTGGCCAGCCTCTGGTACCTCATCGTGGTGTCCGTGCTGTCGGTCGGGCAGAGCTTCGTGGAGCGCCGGTACGGGCGGGGGATGTCATGACCGAGCTGGCACCGATGGTGCGGATCCAGGACGTGCGCAAGAGCTACGGCTCCCAGGAGGCGCTGCGCGGGGTGAGCCTGGATGTGCGGCGCGGCGAGGTGGTCTGCCTGATCGGCCCCTCCGGCTCGGGGAAGAGCACCCTGCTGCGCTGTATCAACCATCTGGACACGGTGGACGCCGGCTCGATCCTGGTGGACGGCGAACTGGTCGGATACCGGCGCAAGGGCGACACGCTCTACGAGTTGTCCGCCGCCGAAGCCGCTCGTCGACGGGCCGCGATCGGCATGGTGTTCCAGCAGTTTCATCTGTTCCCGCACATGACGGTGCTGGGGAACATCATCGAGGCACCGGTGGGCGTACACCGGCTGCCGGTCGCCGAGGCCACCGCCAGGGCGCGCGCGCTGTTGGATCGCGTCGGCCTGGCGGACAAGGAACGCGCGTATCCGGCCGAGTTGTCCGGTGGCCAGCAGCAGCGGGTGGCGATCGCTCGCGCGCTGGCCATGGAACCGAAGCTGATGCTGTTCGACGAGCCGACCTCGGCGCTGGACCCCGAGCTGGTCGGCGAGGTGCTCTCGGTGATGCGGGGTCTGGTCAACGACGGCATGACCATGCTGGTGGTGACGCACGAGATGGCCTTCGCGCGGGATGCGGCGTCCCAGGTGGTGTTCATGGACCGGGGCGAGATCCTCGAGTCGGGTGAACCTGAGCAGCTGTTCGTGTCGCCTCGACACGAGCGGACCCGCGCGTTCCTCTCCCGGGTGCTGGTCTGATCGGCGGGCTCTGATTGACGTGGTCCGATCGGCGTAGCCGGCTGGGTGTGGAGACCCGGGCCACTAAAGCGGTGACTCGATGAGTGGACGGCTGGGGGCGCTCAGCGCTCTCAGCAGCCGTTAGCCTGGGCCGAGCCGTCCGCGGTGAGCGGTGGATCACGCTCGATGAGGCGCTCCGCGCGCAAAGAGCCCAGTGTGCTACTCCGTTCGGCCCAACCCGCTGTCCTTCATCCCGCCGTGGCGCCCGGCCGGCGTTTGGGGTCTACCGCCGGCGCTCATTGGGCTTCCACCGGCTCTATGGTCTCCTCTAGCATTCCGTGTTGACCAAGGGCGTGAGTTACTTCTCGCCGACGTACGGTC
>DATHIT010000051.1:0-4778 GCA_035489915.1 Pseudonocardia sp.
CTCACCAGCCAGGAGCGGCTGGCGGAGCTCGACCTGACCCAGCTGCGCCAGTTGGTCGGCCTGGTGGAGTACGACGCGGCGGCCGATCCGTTCCCGGTGACCGGGTGGGACGCCGTGGTCTGGTCGGTCGGCAATGCCACCCAGGCCGCGCTGTTCTATCAGGCGGTGTTCGGGATGGAGCTGGTCGCCTACTCCGGCCCGGAGACCGGCAACCGGGACCATCACGCCTTCGTGCTGCGCTCGGGGGCGGTGCGGTTCGTGCTCAAGGGTGGGGTCGATCCGGCCAGCCCGCTGCTGGAGCACCACCGCCGCCACGGCGACGGCGTGATCGACATCGCCCTCGAGGTGCCCGACGTGGACCGGTGCGTGGCCCACGCCCGCACCCAGGGCGCCACCGTCCTGGACGAGCCGCACGACATCAGCGACGAGCACGGCACGGTGCGGCTCGCCGCGATCGCCACCTACGGCGAGACCCGGCACACCCTGCTGGACCGCTCCCGATACACCGGGCCCTACCTGCCCGGATACATCTCGCGGCAATCCGGCTACGTGAAGCCCGCCGGTGAACCCAAGCGGGTCTTCCAGGCGCTGGACCACGTGGTGGGCAACGTCGAGCTGGGCCGGATGGATGAATGGGTGGACTTCTACAACCGGGTCATGGGCTTCACCAACATGGCGGAGTTCGTCGGCGAGGACATCGCCACCGAGTACTCCGCGCTGATGAGCAAGGTGGTCGCCAGCGGCAACCACCGGGTGAAGTTCCCACTCAACGAACCGGCGGCCGGCAAGAAGCGCTCACAGATCGACGAGTACCTCGACTACTACACCGGCCCCGGTGCGCAGCACCTCGCGCTGGCCACCAACGACATCCTCACCACGGTGGACACGTTGCGGGCCAAGGGCGTCGAGTTCCTCGCCACCCCCGACTCGTACTACTCCGACCCAGAACTGCGCGCCCGAATCGGCAACGTGCGGGTGCCCATCGGGGAGCTGCAACGCCGAGGCATCCTGGTGGACCGGGACGAGGACGGCTACCTGCTGCAGATCTTCACCAAGCCCATCGGCGACCGCCCGACGGTGTTCTTCGAGTTCATCGAGCGCCACGGCTCGCTCGGATTCGGCATCGGCAACTTCAAGGCCCTCTTCGAGGCCATCGAGCGGGAGCAGGCCAAACGCGGCAACTTCTAGCGGCTCAGACGTCGCGCCCCGTCCGAGCGACCGCTCATGATGGTGTCCGTCACGTATGTGCACTGGGCGGGAACGCTCGGCCTGGGCGCGAGGAGCCGGTGTGGGGCATTCGCAAGCCGACAAAGCAGCCAGTCATCGACGGATCGTGGAGATCACTTCGGCACGGCTGCGGGAGGACGGCCTGGAGCGGCCGGCCATCGGCGAGCTGATGCGCGAGGCCGGCCTGACCCATGGCGGGTTCTACCGGCATTTCGGCTCGCGCGAGGAGTTGGTCGAGGAGGCCATCGTCCGGGCGCTGTGGGACGGAGCCCGGCACATGTCGGACGCGGTGGCCCGGCAACGTGAGTGCGGCGCCGACCCGCTCGCCGCGCTGGTGGCGGCCTACCTGAGCGCCGCGCACCGGGATGACCCGACCAACGGCTGCGCGGTGGCCACCTTGGGTGCCGACGTGGCCAGGGCTTCGGAGCGCACCCGGGCGGCGTACGGGAACCAGGTGGAGAGCTACCTGCGGGTGCTCGAGGGGCTGATCGACGAGTCGGACCCGGCGGTCCGGCGGCGGCGCGCCCTGCTCACCCTCTCCGCGCTGGTCGGGGCATTGGTGATGGCGCGGGCGGTGGCAAATCCGGAGCTGTCCGCCGAGCTGCTCGGGCGGGTGGCCGAGGGGCTGACGGAGGGCGGCCCGAGCAGCTGAGGCGGCTGGTGCGCCCGCCATCTGGATGATGGTCGTACTCTTCGCCACCGAATAATTAACAAGATCCCTTAGTGGATTGGCACGTGGAGCGAGGCCTGCGAATATGGGTCGATGAGCAGGCGCCCGGCGGTGCGGTGTCACATGTGTTGTCGGGGCACCCCTTCGCTTCCTGAAGCGGGTGCGGTTAGATGGTTTGGGAACTGACTATCGCGAAGACGATGGCCAGCCAAGTTCGATACATTCGGAGACAAGATGACGAGCGTGGCGCTGGTCCGTCCCGTTGAGGCGGCTTCGGTCGTCGAGCGGGTCACCGCGGAGATCCGCCACGCCATCGTGGCCGGTCGATTGGCGCCCGGGCAGGAATTCTCGCTGCGACAGATCGCGGCTCAGCTCGGGGTGAGCTTCATCCCGGTGCGCGAGGCGCTGCGCAGCCTGGAGGCCGAGGGACTGCTGGAGACCCGCCGCGGTCGCAGCGCCATCGTGGCCACGTTGGCGCTCGACGAACTGCGCGCGATTTGCCAGTTATGCCGGCAGATCGAGCCGGACCTGCGGGTGCGTGCCGCCGCGTTGATGCCTCCCGCCGAGCTGGACCGGCTCGAGGTCAGCCTGGCGTTCCTCACCAGCCCCGCGCGGGCCGGCGACGAGGTGTTCGGCCGCTACCACAACCTGCACGTCGATCTGGTCCGCCCGGCAGCGACGGCTTGGGATCTGCGCATCCTGGAGCGACTGTGGCGGGCCCTCGAGCGGTACGTGCGCGTCGGCTACGGCCGGATCGAGGCGGACACCGGCTCGCGGCCGCACGACCCTCACCCGACCCGCGACCTGGTCGCCGCCTACCGATGCGGCGACGCCGAGGCGATCCGACGGGCCACCCTGCGCAACATCGACGTATATGAGCGCATCGCCGAACGCGGCCTCGCCGAGCCCGGCTGATCCCCGTCTTCAGCTAGGCGAGCGCACTGGCCGCGACCCTTGGCGCAAATCGAGCTGGAGCGGTGGGCCGGTGATCTGCCAGGCTGAACGATCGTGGCCGCCGACCCCGTTGAACAACTGATCGTGGTCGACGCCGCCGCCTGGCTGGCCTGGCTCGGGGAGCACCACGGCGAGCCGGCGGGCGTCTGGCTGGTGCTGGCCAAGAAGGGCACCCTCGCGCCGACCAGTCTGAGCTACGAGCAGGCACTCCAGGAGGCGCTCTGCTACGGCTGGATCGATGGCCAGGCGCTGCGCCGGGACGAGGACACGTACCTGCAGAAGTTCACCCCGCGTCGGGCACGCAGCCTCTGGTCGGCGCGCAATGTGGACCGGATCGCCCGACTGGTGGCCGAGGGGCGGATGCGGCCACCCGGTCTCGCCGAGGTCGAGCGGGCCCGCTCGGATGGCCGCTGGGACGCCGCGTACGCCGCGCAGTCCAACACCGAGGTACCCGCTGACCTGGCCGCCGCGCTGGCCGCCGAACCTCGTGCCCAGGCCATGTTCGACATCTTGACCAGCCAGAATCGGTACGCAATCCGGCACCGCCTGGACGCCGCCAAACGGGCCGAGACCAGGGCGCGCAGGCTGGAGAAGTTCGTCGCCATGCTGACCCTCGGGCAGACCATCTACCCGCAGAAGCGCGGGCTGGACAACCACCCGGAGCCCGGCGGCGCCGAGGACGGCCGCGCCGAGGACGGGCCGGCAGAGCCCGGTGGCGCCGAGGACGGGCCGGCAGGTGGCTGAGATCGGGCTCGGTGGGCCGGCGCTGCCGACGGACTACGACCTTGATCCGGGCCGGTTCGCGGCGAACGTGCGGGCGAACGCGGAGTACTCGCTGTCCACCGACGTGCATCCGATGGTGGCCGAGCGGTTCGGCTCGATCGGGGCGGCCCGGGTGCTCGACCTGGGCGGCGGCACCGGGCGGCTGTCCGGGCTGCTCATCGAGCGGGGTATCTGGAGCACCGTGCTGGACAACGCCCAGCATGTCCGGCAGGCCCCGGTGCCCCAGGTGCTCGGCGACGCCAACGAAATGCCGTTCGCGGATGGGTCGTTCGACGCGGTCGCCGCCCTGTACATGCTCTACCACCTGGACCAGCCGGTCCGGGCGCTGCGCGAGGCCCGCCGGGTGCTCCGCCCCGGCGGCACGTTCGTGGCCAGCACCTCCGGCCGGACCAACGACCCCGAGCTGGCCGCGGTGCTGCCCGACTGGGGGCGGCCCACCTCGTTCGACGCCGAGGGGGCCGCGCAGATCGTCGGCCAGGTCTTCCACGTCACCCAGGTGGTTTCCTGGGACCAGCCGTTCGTCTCGTTGCCCGACCGCGAGGCCGTCGCGCTGTACTTGCGTGGGCGCGGGCTCGGCGAGCGGGAAGCCCGCCAGCGCTCGGCCGAGCTGACCGTCCCGATGACCGTGACCAAGCGCGGCTCGTTGATCTGGGCCCGCGCCCGCACCTAAGTGTCGACTGCCGACTGCCGGAGGAGCTGGATGGACGAGCCACTGCGGGCCCTGCTCGACGACCTCTATCGAGACGGGCTGCGCCATGACCAGGGCCAGGCGGACCGGCTCGCCCGCCGACGCAACCTGGAGCCGGACGCCGCCGAGCTGCTCTGGGTGATCATCAGGGCGATGGCCGCCCGACACGTGGTGGAGGTGGGCACGTCGAACGGCTACTCCACGATCTGGCTGGCTGACGCGGTCCGCCCGGGCGGCGGCCGGGTACTCAGCGTCGACCTGGACGACCAGGCGCAGCGGCTCGCGGCGGAGAACCTGGCCGCCGCCGGGCTGAGCCAGGTGGTGGAGCTGCGCACCGCCGACGGCGGCGCGGCGTTGGCCGAGCTGCCGGACGGCGGCTGTGACGTGCTGTTCCTGGATTCCGAGCGCCCGGAGTATCCGAAGTGGTGGCCGCACCCGCTGCGCGTGCTGCGGCCG
>DATHIT010000052.1:0-3959 GCA_035489915.1 Pseudonocardia sp.
CGGCACGTTCGACGAATCCTCAATCATCAAATAATCAAACCCAGCCCGCTCCATCGACCGAGCCAAATCCACCGCCATATCCGGCCGCGCAAACCGACCCACCGCCGAACCAGCCCACGCATGCCGCCACGCCTTCGGACCAAACCCCTTCGAATAAAACCAACCCAAATGAAAACGATCAGCAGACACCAAACCTCCACAAGGGACGGCGCGTCACACCATCGTGGCGCCGTCGTGTTACGGGCGGCGCGCCGCGCATCAACCGTTTATTGCGCCACCTCCGCGACTCGCCGCGGGTGGCTGTGAGCTGCAACGATGCGGTTCAGACCGGGTGTTTCTCCGATGTTGCGCCGGTTAGCGGGTCGCCGGCGCCGCGGCGAGCACCGGTGGCAGCCCGAAGTGCTCGCGCGCCCTCGTCCCTTCGTACTCCGTGCGGACCAGCCCTCGGCGCTGCAGTTCCGGGACGACCTCGGCGACGAACACGTCGATCGTCTGAGGCAGGATCGGCGCGACAATCGCGAATCCGTCCGCGGTGCCCGCCTCGAACCATCGCTGCATTTCGTCCGCTACCCGCTGGGGTGTTCCGGTGACCACCCACTGCATATTCGCCAGCCCGCCCACGTACGAGCGGCGCGCCACCTCGGCGATGCTCAGCCCTTCCTCGCGGGCCATTCTGGTAAACAACGTGGCCTGGCTGACGCTCGCCGACCTCACCACCGGCAACTCGGCGAACGGCAAAGGCCCGTTCGGATCGTGCCCGGTCAGGTCGAATTCCAGCAGGCCGCTCAGGTGCCGGACGGTGTCCGCTCCCTCCAGGTGATAGGCATCCAGTGTGGCCTGAAGTTCGCGGGCTGACTGCTCGGTCTCGCCCAGGAAGGGCATGACCCCGAGCAGGATCTTGATGCTGCTCGGATCCCGGCCGTAGGAGGCGGTCCTAGCCTTGATGTCCTGGTAGTACTCCTGTGCCCGTTCGAGCGTTGAGCCGCCGGCGTAGATCGCGTCCGCCCACCGGGCCGCGAGGTCACGGCCTTCCGGCGAGGATCCGGCTTGCACGATGAGCGGGCGGCCGTCGGATGGGCGCAACACGTCCAGCGCGCCGCGCACCGTGAAGTGCGGGCCGACGTGGTCGATCGCCTTCGCGGGAGTCACCCCATCGCTCGCTCCGGCCCACAGGTCGGTCACCACCTCGAGGAATTCGCCGGACCGGACATAGCGCTGATCATGGGGCAACTGCGCGTCCCGGTTGAAGTTGCGGGCCATGACCTCACCCGTCGAGGCAACGTAGTTGAGACCGAGGCGACCACCGGAGAGTGTGTCCACCGAAGCGCCGCGCCGCGCCACATCGAAGGGCTCGTTGTAGCTGGTGGACACCGTGGCAACCATGCCGATGTTCGTCGTCTCGACGGCCAGCGCGGCCAACAGCTCCAGCGGATCGAGCCGGGTACCCGTGACGCTGGTCCGCCCGGCGGCGTGCACCGGGGTGTCGGCGAGGAACACCAGGTCGAACCTGCCGCGTTCGGCGGCGTGCACGCATTCGACGTAGCGATCGAAGTTCGGCACACCGGCCAGGTCGCTCCACGGGTGGCGCCACGCGCCGGAGTGCCGACCGAACTCCGACAGGTTCAAGCTCAGGTGCATCCGTGGGCCTGGCCGATAGCCGCTCATGCCACGCTCCGATCGGTCTCGGCGGACCTGCGCAGCCCGTAGTTCTCGGCCAGCGTCGCGCCCGCTCTGGGCCGGGCGAGCAGACCGCGCAGTGCCGGCAGTACGTCGCCGGCCAGCGCCTCCGCCCACTCCGGCGTTCCCGGGCCGACCAGCGTCGCTCCGTCCGCACCGACGCTGGTCACGACGTCGCCCAGGCGTTGCGACAGGTCCCGCTCACCAATCGAGACGACCTCTGGTCCCGCTCGCCAACCGAGCGCCGGCAAGACGAGCAGCTCCGTCGGAGAACGGCCCGCTCTCCCGGCCGCGGCGCGTACCGCTGTGACCGTCTCGGCCAGTTCGGCCTCGTTCGCACACCATGGCTCCACGACGTCCGCGAACCGGGCGGCCATGGCGAGCTCGTCGGGTGTCCGCACCGCCCGCACGATGACCGGCCGGCCCTGCGGGCAGCGCGGCACGTCCAGCGGACCGTGTACCCGGTAGTAGGTGGACCGATGGTCGATCGGGTGGATTTGCGTGTCGTCCCGGAAATTGCCGGCGGCCTTGTCTGGTAACTCCGCCCCCGGTTCCCAGGTGTCCCACAGCGCCAGCAGGACCTCGACGAACTCTGCCGCCCGGCTCCGCTGCTCATCCGGACCACCCACCGTAAGTCCGTAGACAGCTTCGTCTCCGTCATCAGGACTGGTCACCGGCCGCCAGCCAGAGCGCCCCCCGCTGAGGTGGTCGAGTGAGGCGAGCCGGCGCGCGGTGTTGTAGGGGTAACCGAACAAGGCCGAGTCCGCGGCCACCAGGCCGATCCTCGAGGTGGTCCGGGCGAGCAGCGCGGCAAGCGTCACCGCCTCGAAGGCAGGCACGCCATGGGGATGATCAGTTGGTGCTGGGCGGTCGAGCACGAGCGCGGTGACGCCGGCCGCCTCCAGCGACCGAGCGGCCGCCATGAGCCGACCGCGCGCTCGTTGTCCGGAGCCCTCCGCGTGGGGCGGAGTCATCACAACGTTGAGCCTCATCACGGAACAGACTTCCTTTCTCCCCCAGCAGCGGCGTCAGAACGCGAGCAGGTTGTCCCGGAAGTGCGCGTGCTCGTAGCGGGTCCGGGTGAGGCCGCGTCGCTGCAGTTCCGGCACCAGCCCGTCACAGATCTCCGTGACGTAGCGCCGGCTGAAGTAGCTGTTCACGATGAGGAAGCCGTCACCGCCGACCTCCTGCATGAGCTCGTCCATCTCACCGGCCACATCCGAGGGTGTGCCGGTGAGCGGCACGCACTCCAAGTTCCGCTGGGTGCGCAGCACATCGCGCAGCACCTTGCCCTCGAGCATCGCGGTGCTGGACTGGTGGCCGTTGGATTTCAGCGCCGGCAGCGGCTCGTCCAGCTTGAACTGGGAAAAGTCGATGCCGCTGCTGCGGGACAGCGCGGCCAGGCCGAACTCCACCTCTCGCTCGGCCTCCTCGTACCGTTCCCGACGGCGATCCCGGGCCGCCTCGCGCGTGTCGCCGAGCATGGGACCGATGAGGAACAGCACCTTGATCTTGTCCGGATCACGCCCGGCTTCCACGGCTCTGGCTCGGACATCCGCGCGATAGGCCTTCATCGCCTCCACCCCCTGGGCTTGCGTGATGATGGTTTCGGCCCATTGGGCGGCGAACCGGCGACCACGCGGCGAACCGCCCGCCTGACAGATCACCGGCGAACCCTGCGGCGAACGCGGCGCACTCAACGGACCCCGCGACTTGAAATACTTCCCCTCAAAATGCACCGGATGAACCTTGGAACCATCCGCGAAAACCCCACGCTCCAGATCCAGCACCACCGCATCCGGATCCCACGCGTCCCACAACCGATGCGTCAACTCAAGAAACTCATCAGCCATATCATAACGCTCGTCATGCGGAAACTGCTTCTCCCGCCCATAATTCTGGGCACCCCCATCATTGGAACCAGTCACCACATTCCACCCGATACGCCCCTCCGAAACATGATCCAACGCATTCATCTTCCGCGCCAACATAAACGGGTGATACTCCGTCGTCGAACACGTCACCACCACACCAAGACGCTCCGTCGCCGCCACCAAAAACGGCGCCAACACCGTCGGATCCAACTTCGGCGTATCCACCGAATGCCGCAAATACGCATCATGCGAACCCTGATACGTATACGGCACGTTCGACGAATCCTCAATCATCAAATAATCAAACCCAGCCCGCTCCATCGACCGAGCCAAATCCACCGCCATATCCGGCCGCGCAAACCGACCCACCGCCGAACCAGCCCACGCATGCCGCCACGCCTTCGGACC
>DATHIT010000053.1:0-15490 GCA_035489915.1 Pseudonocardia sp.
GGCCTGGTGTCGTCCGGGTAGGCGAGCGAGCGCGCGTCGATGTAGGTCGGCGCCGGCATGCCGGTGCGCTTGGCCGGATCGTGCGTGTCGCTGGCCACCAGCACGATCCGCCCGTGGCTGGCCAGGTGCGGCAACAGTTCGTGGACCAGCAGGAAATGCGCGAGGTGGTTGACCGCGAAGGTCTGCTCGAACCCGTCCGAGGTGACCGCCCTGCCGGACACGGTCTGGGTCCCGGCGTTGCAGACGATCGCGTGCAGCTGCGGCAGCCCTCGGTTGACCAGCTCGCCGGCGAAGCGGCGGACATCGGCCAGGGCGCCGAGGTCAAGTGGCATGCCGACGACCTCCGCGCCGGTCTCGCCGCTCAGCGCGGCGGCGGCCCGGCTGACCTCGGCCGGGCGGCGACCGGTGATCACCACCACCCAGCCGCGGTCGGCGGCGATGGCCTTCGCGGCCCGGTAACCGAGGCTTCCGGTGCCGCCGGTGATCAGGGCGGTGCGTTGGTCGGTCACTCCGGGCCTCCGCGCTGGGTCGGGGTGGGTTCCTGGTGGGGGGCTCTGGCGATCGCCATCGGCGCCAGTGCACGCAGCGCGGCAGCCAGGTCGGCATACATCCGCCTCGGCGAGGCCGATGTGGGCTCGAGTTGGGTGGCGAAGAAGCAGCCGTCGGAGAACGCCACGGCGAACTGGGCCAACTCCTCGGCGGCGGCGCGGGCAAGCTCTGGCCCGTACTCGCTGGTCAGCATGCCCGCGATGGCGTCCCGGAAGTAGCTGGTGGCGTGGCCGCGCACCCGTTGGACCAGCTCCGCCGCGACCTCGTCGTCCGCGCCCTCCAGCGCGAGGAGGTAGAACAGCCGCAGGAAGACCGGATGCTCGGCCACCGCGTCTGCCCCGCGGCGCAGGATCACCTCGGTCCGCTCGTCGCCGTCGCCGGGGAGCTCCTCCCAGCGGGGCAGCGCGGCGAACCACCGCTGGGCGCCGCGCTCCATCACCGTCGCGAGCAGGCCTTCCTTGCTGCCGAAATGCCAGTACAGCGAGGTCACCGCGACGCCGGCCGCCTTGCAGACCGCCGAGACCGGAGTGGCGGCGTAGCCCTTCTCGCTCATCAGCCGCTCGGCCACATCCAGCAGCAGCTCCCGCGACCGGGCGGTGGCCGTGGGGCCGGTGCCTCTCCCCCGCGCTGTTGGCATGCACCTACTGTAGGGAGCGCTACATACGGCCGTCAAACTGGACCTCGCGGCCCTAGGCTTGCCACGAACTGCGCTCGTGACTCCCGACCCCTGGAGGGCTTGATGGCCGCGCCGGTCCGCGTGGATTTCTATTTCGACCCGGTATGCCCGTTCGCGTGGATCACCTCGCGGTGGATCCTGGAGGTCGAGCAGCACCGCGAGCTGGACCTGCGGTTCCGGGTGATGAGCCTCGCCGTGCTCAACGAGGGCAGGGAAGGCCACGTCCCGGAGGCGGACAAGGGTCGCAGCAGCGCGTGGCGCCCGGTCCGGGTGGCCGCCGCACTGGCCGCCCAGCGCGGCGAGCCGGTACTGCGCGACTACTACACGGCGTTCGGCGTTCGCTATCACAACCAGGGCCTTCGCGATCGCGACCTGGTGATCAAGGAAGTGCTCGAGGTGATGGGCGCCAGCGAGCTTGCCCCTGCCGCCGACTCGACCGAGTACGACGAGGCAGTCCGCGCCTCCCACCACGAAGGCATGGACCCGGTGGGGCTGGACGTGGGCACGCCGACCCTGCACGTCGACGGCGTGGCCTTCTTCGGCCCGGTGCTCAGCTCGGTCCCGCGCGGCGAGGACGCGGTGAAGATATTCGACGGGGCCCGGCTGCTCGCCGGTTATCCCGACTTCTTCGAACTCAAGCGCACCCGCAAGGGAGACCTGAGCTTCGACTAGCCCCGTGCTTCAGAGGGCCAGGGTGCACACCGGCATCGGGGTGACCAGCGGGGCGGCCACCGGGCTGAGTCCGCCGGTGGCTCGATCCACCACGAAGCTGGTCACCGTGTTGGACTTCTGGTTGGCGGCGAACAGGTAGGCGCCGGTCGGGTCCAGGCCGATGTGCCGGGGGTACGAGCCGCCGCAGGAGGGCGCGCCGACCAGGGTGAGCTCTCCGTCGGCGGCCACGCTGAACACCGCGACGTTGTCCGCGCCCCGGTTGGAGACGTAGAGGAACCGGCCGTCCGGGGAGACCAGGATTTCGGCCGGGTAGTTGCGCGTCCCGGCCGGCGGCGCGGGCGTGGCCGGCTGTTCCCGCCCCGGCGTCAGCAGCCCGTCGGCGTAGCCACAGGTGATCACGGTGTTGCCCAGTTCGTTGGCCACGTAGGCGAACCTGCCGTTGGGATGGAACGCGAGGTGGCGGGGCCCGCTGCCGGGGCGCAGCCGCACCTGGTGGCGCAGCGCCAGCTTTCCGGTGGCCAGGTCCAGCTGGTAGGCGTAGATCGAGTCGGTGCCCAGGTCCACCGCGAGCAGGTAGGCGCCGGTCGGGTCCGGGAGGATCTGGTGGGCGTGCGGCCCGTCCTGCCGGTCCGGATCGGGGCCGGTCCCGGTGTGCTGGGCCAGGTCGGTGGCCGGGTCGAGGCCTCCGTCGGCACGCACCGGGAGCACCACCACGCTGCCCGAGTCGTAGTTCGCCGCCAGCACGTACCGCCCGCTGGGGTGCACGCACAGGTGGGTGGGCCCGGCACCCCGGCTGGACTGCCGGTTGATCGTCCTCGGCGCGGCGCCGGTCAGCTCCAGGGCGTTGACGCCGCCGTCCTTCTGCTCGTCCACCGCGTAAAGCACCTCGCCGGAGGGGGCGATGGCCAGGAAGGACGGGTTCGCCACGGGCACCACGTTGCTCACCGCCAGCTGGCCGCTGCCCGCGTCCCAGGTGCCGACGCCGAGGCCTTTGCCGGCGCCGTCACCGTCGGTGTAGGTGCCCACGAACAACGGCCGCTTGGCCGCGGCGGGCGTGGGATTGGGCCCCGGGGTGGGCCCAGCTGTGGGCGCGGGGGCGGGGGGTGCGCACCCGGCGGCCAACAGGGTGCCCAGTACACCGACGCCGAGCACGCCGAGGAACATCCGTCGGTCCACCCCCGTCACCCCTCTGTTCCGGCGCCCAACCGTATCCCGGCCGGGCGCTAGGTTCGCCTACCCGGTCTAGCGAAGGAGCCACGGTGCCCCGGCCACTGGTTCTCCCCCTCCTGATGCTCTTGTCGGCCTCCCTGGTCACCGCGTGCGCCGGCGCCCCCGAAGCCCCCGCACCGGCGCCGCCCCGGCCGTCGGCCGCGCTCGGACCGCCGCCCACCATGCGGGTGCTGGCCGCCGGCTTCGCCGCCCCCTGGGAACTCACCTGGGGACCGGACAACTTCCTGTGGGTGACCGAGAAGGTGGGCAAGCGGGTCGACCGGATCAACCCCGCCGACGGATCCAAGACCACCGTGCTGACCATCGACCAGGTCTCCGCCAGCGGCGCTCAGGACGGGCTGCTCGGCCTGGCCTTCGCCGGTTCCTCGGCCTTCCTGGCCTACTCCTACGACACCGACCCCGCTCCGCCGTTCACGCTCCGCGGCAAGATCGTCCGGTATCGGTACGACCGCGCCGCGGCGACCCTGACCGACCCGGTCGACCTCCTGGCCGGGCTGCCCGCGGGCGAGGACCACAACGCCGGCCGGTTGCTCATCGGGCCGGACCAGAAGCTGTACTACTCGATCGGCGAGTTGGGCAACAACCAGTTCGACCGGGCCTGCGAACCGATCCGCGCGCAGGACCTGCCCACCGCGCAACAGGTGGACGCCAGGGACTGGAGCACCTACCTCGGCAAGACGCTACGGCTGAACCTGGACGGCTCCGTCCCGGCGGACAACCCGGTGATCCACGGTGTGCGCAGCCACATCTTCACCTACGGCCATCGCAACCCGCAGGGCCTGGTGGTCGGGCCGGGCGGGCGGATCTTCTCCGACGAGCACGGCCCGAAGAGCGATGATGAGATCAACCTGCTGCGGGCCGGGAAGAACTACGGCTGGCCGTTCGTCGCCGGGTACCGGGACGGCCAGTCCTACCAGTACTCGAACTGGTCCGCCGCGCCCAACTGCGCCCAGCTGAAGTACAACGACTATGACGTGCCCGCCATTGTGCCCCGAGGTCCGTCGGAGTTGCGGTGGCAGGATCCGGACTACGCCGAGCCGCTCAAAACGATCTACACCGTGCCGACCGGACACAACTTCCAGGATCCGGCCTGCGGTGCGGCGATCGGCCTGTGCTGGCCTTCGATCGCCCCGTCCAGCATCGACTACATGCCCGCCGAGAACGCGCCCAACCCGGCGCTGGCGAACGCCCTGCTGGTGCCCGCGCTGAAGACCGGCTCGCTGTTCGTGTTCAAGCTCACCGGGGACGGCGGCTCGGTGCAGGGCGACACCCGGCAGCTGTTCCGGACCCGCAACCGGTACCGGGACACGGCCATCAGCCCGGACCACACGAAGATCTACATTGCCACCGACAGCGAGGGGAAGGCCGGCCCGCAGTCCGGGTCGAGGACCGGCGTGCTGGACAACCCGGGCTCGATCCTGGAGTTCGCCCTCACTGGCGCGGCCGCCGGCGGATCCTGAGCGATCAGCCCGGCATCAGCTCGGCACCGGCGCGGGCTCGGCCGGCGTCCGCTCGGTTGCCCTGCCGGCCGGGGCGGCGGCGCGCTTCCGCAGATCGCAACGACGGCTGGCCGCTCTCCGGGTGCTGGCCGCGATCTCCGGGGCGGTCCGGGTGGGCCCTCGCGGCGGGGCGGGGACGGACCGGTCTAGCCTTTGACGTCGTGTCCGAAGCGCCCAGTTCCCCGGTGGCCGGAGCTGCCGCCACGCCGCGTTCGGTGTACCTGGTCGCGCTCGCCGGATTCCCCAACTACGGCGACGAGCTGATCACCGCGGGCTGGCTGCGACAACTCCTCGAGCAGTTGCCGGACGCGGACGTGTGGGTGGACTGCCCGAATCCCGGCCCGGCCGCCACGCTGCTGCACGGTGTGCACCCGAGGGCGCGGTTCGTGGACACCCTCTGGCGGCTGTGCTGGGCAGCCCCGTCCGAAGAGCCGTGGGAGTTGGCCGCCTGGGTGCAGAGCGCCATCCGTGACCCCGGGCTCGCGCCGCGCTGGGCGGCCGGCATCGAGCTGCTGCGGGATATGGACGTGGTGCACCTGGTGGGCGGTGGGTACATCCACAGCACCTGGCCCCGGCACGTCGGGCTGCTCGCCGGCGCGGCCGCGATGGCGCGTCAGTTCGGCGCCCGCGCGGCGATGACCGGACACGGCCTGGTGCCCTCGGGTGAGGACTTGGCGGCGTTGCTGGCCACCCTCGCCGACCAGTTCGACACCGTCGACGTCCGCGACGAAGCGTCCGGCGAACTACTGCGTTCCGCCGGCCTGGACCGGGTGACGGTGAGCGCCGACGACGCCTTCCTGGCCTTGCCCACGCTCCTCGCGCCGCCGCCCGAGGCTGGGCCGGCCCCCGAGTTCATGCTCTGCGCGCAGTCCGACATGCTGGGCGTCGAGCGGGCCCGGCTGGCCGCCCTGGTGATCCAGACGCTGCGGGCATGGCAGGTAGCGCCGGAGAACCTGGGCATCGTGGAGGGGGTCCCCCGGGTCGACCGGGAGGTCTATGCGCTGCTCGAGCACGAGCTGCCCGGCGCGCGGTTCTACCCGTTCTCCGAGGTGTGGCGAGACGGCCTTCCGGTCCGGCCGGGGCAGACCTGGCTGTCCACCCGCTTCCATCCGCACCTGGTCGCCGCCGCGGCCGGCGCCAGCGGGGTGGCCATCCCGGTGAGTCAGGACTACTACCTCACCAAGCACAATTCGCTGGTGGCGCTGGGTTCACGCTGGGCGGTCGCGGACAAGCTCAGCGTGCCGGAGCGGCCCACCGCCGGTGGGTTCCCACCCGGGGTGATCCGCGCCTGCCACGCGGCGAAGACGCGGCTCGCGCAGACCATCTACGGCCGACGCAAACGCCCCCTCGATACCGGCCGGCAAGGCGAGGACGCCCACGTCACGGCGGCAGCGGCTGAGAACTCGGGCGCCCCGTCCAACCGGCGCTGGATGCGCAGCCGCCGCTAAACTCAGGCGCAATCGGTTCCTCGGTGGCCTGGGCTTCCGATGACGCACGCGGACGATGGCGTCCTCGGCCGGCGAGAGGGGGATGTGGCCGTGTCCATGGTGAACAACGCGATCTATATCGACGGCAAGCGCGCGGTGCGCCCCGCCACGCTGGATCACACGGTCGACGAGCTGCGCAGGTGCCCCGACGCGGACCACACCTTCTGCTGGATCGGCCTGCTGCACCCCTCCGATGACGACATCCGCGCGGTCGCCAAAGAGTTCAACCTGCACCCGCTCGCGGTCGAGGACGCGATCGACGCCCACCAGCGGCCCAAGCTGGAACGCTACGACAACACCCTGTTCGTGGTGCTCCGCCCGGCCCGGTACGTCGATCCGGTGGAGGTCGTCGAGCTCGGCGAGGTGCACCTGTTCATCGGCCCCGACTTCGTTGTTGCGCTGCGCCACGCCGAGCAGCCCGACCTGGCCGAGGTGCGCCACCGGCTGGAGGAGACGCCGGACCTGTTGCGCCTCGGTCCCTACGCCGTGCTCTACGCGGTGCTGGACAAGGTGGTGGACGACTACGCCCCGGTGCTGGACGGGCTGCAGAACGACATCGACGAGATCGAGGTACAGGTTTTCGACGGTGACCCCAACGCCTCCAAGCGCATCTACACCCTGTCCCGCGAGGTGATCGAGTTCCAACGAGCCGTCGACCCCCTCCAGGACGTGCTCAGGCAACTGCGCAATGTTCTGAACAGCCGAGGTAGCGACGCGGACCTCGAGCTGCGCCGCAGGTTGCGCGACGTGAACGATCACCTGGCCAGGGTGGTGGAGCGCACCGATGGCTTCCGCCAGCTGCTGACCAACATCCTGCAGGTGAACGCCGCCCTGGTCGGGCAGCGCCAGAACGACGAGATGACCCGCCTCACCGAGGCGAGCTACCAGCAGAACGAGCAGGTCAAGCGCATCTCATCGGTCGCGGCCATCCTGTTCGCGCCGACCCTCATCGCCGGAATCTACGGCATGAACTTCACCCACATGCCCGAACTGCACTGGCTGCTCGGCTATCCATTCGCCGTCGCGCTCATGGTGCTGCTCTCGCTGGCTCTCTACGTGATCTTCCGGTACCGAGGCTGGCTCTAATACGGTGTGTCGGCCCCACCAAGCTCCAGCCGCGCGTCCGTACGTCTCGATGAGGAGGCCCCGTGTCACTGCTCGCCCAGCTGTACTCCGCGATCGCCACCGAAACGGTCGAGATCGTCGACCTGACCGCCCCGCTGAGCGAGTCGACGCCGGTATTGCAACTGCCCGAGCCGTTCACCAACACCATCAACTTCCGGCTCGAGGAGATCAGCCGCTACGACGAGCGTGGGCCCCGGTGGTACTGGAACAACATCCACACCGGTGAGCACACCGGGACCCACGTGGACGCGCCGAACCACTGGGTGACCGGGCGGGACGGCCACGATGTGGCGGGGCTGCCGCTGCGCACGCTGGTGGCGCCGGCGGTGGTGCTGGATGCCTCGGCGCGGGTGGCCGACGACCCGGACTACCTGCTCAGCATCGACGACGTGCGCGCCTGGGAGGGCGAGCACGGCGCACTGCCCGAGGGTGGCTGGCTGCTCTACCGGACCGGGTGGGACGAGCGCTCCGCCGAGCAGAACAGCTTCCTGAACGTCGACGACACCGGCTCGCACACCCCTGGCGTGGCCGCGGACTGCGCGCGCTGGCTGGCCGAGCAGACCCCGATCGTCGGGTTGGGCGTGGAGACGGTGGGCACCGATGCGGGCCGCGCGATCGAGCTGGAGCCGGCGTTCCCGTGTCACGAACTGATCCTCGGCGCCGGCAAGTGCGGCCTGACGCAGCTGCGGAACCTGGCCCGGCTGCCGGCCACCGGCGCGCTGCTGATGGTCTGCCCGCTGCCCATCGTCGGCGGGTCCGGCAGCCCGGCGCGGGTACTGGCGCTGGTCGAACGGGGCTGACCCCCGGTGAACGTCGCGCAGCTGGTCGGCCGGACGCTGGCGCGGCTGGGTGTGGGCTACGCGTTCGGCGTGGTGGGCAGCGGGAACTTCCAGGTCACCAATGCGCTGCGGGCCGCCAGCGTGCCGTACCTGGCGGCGCGGCACGAGGGCGGCGCGGCCACCATGGCGGACGGGTATGCCCGGATGAGCGGGCGGGTCGCGGTGCTGAGCACGCACCAGGGCTGCGGCCTCACCAACGCGCTGACCGGTATCACCGAGGCGGCGAAGTCCCGCACCCCGCTGCTGGTGGTCACCGCGGACAGCGCCGAGTCCGCCGTGCTGTCCAACTTCCGGGTCGATCAGGATGCGCTCGCGACCGCCGTGGGCGCGGTCCCGGAGCGGGTGCACGGCGCGGCCAGCGCGGTCGCGGACACCGTGCGCGCCTACCGAACCGCGTACCAGCAGCGCCGGACCGTCGTGCTCAACCTCCCGCTGGACGTGCAGGCCCAGTCCACTCCCTCGGTGCTCGACGTCCTCGAGCCGGTGGCCCCGCCGGCCGCGGTGCGACCCGACCCGGCCTCGGTGGCCGCGCTGGCCGGGCTGATCGCCGGGGCCGACCGTCCGGTGTTCGTCGCCGGCCGGGGGGCGCGGGCCGCCAGCGAGCCGCTGCGGGCACTGGCCGAGGCATCCGGCGCGCTGCTGGCCACCTCGGCGGTCGCGCACGGGCTGTTCCACGACGAGCCGTGGTCGCTGGGCATCTCCGGCGGGTTCGCCTCCCCGCTCGCCGCCGAGCTGATCACCGCCGCCGACCTGATCGTGGGCTGGGGCTGCGCGCTGAATATGTGGACGATGCGGCACGGGACGCTGATCGGGTCGGGCGCGAAGGTCGCCCAGGTCGACGTGCAGCAGTCCGCGCTCGGCGCGCACCGCCCGATCCACCTCGGGGTGTGCGGCGAGGTGGGGCAGACCGCCACCGAGATCATCGCCGTGCTCGACGGAACGCGGACCGGCTACCGCGACCCGATGCTGGCCGAGCGGATCGCCCGCGAGGGCCGATGGAACGACGTGCGACACACCGACCTGTCCACCGCCGACCGGATCGACCCGCGCACCCTGAGTGCCCGACTCGACATGCTGCTGCCCCGGGAACGGGTGGTCGCGGTCGACTCCGGCAACTTCATGGGCTACCCGAGCGCCTACCTGTCCGTGCCCGACGAGTACGGCTTCTGCTTCACCCAGGCATTCCAGTCCATCGGGCTCGGCCTGGCCACGGCGATCGGCGCCGCGCTCGCCCAACCCGACCGGCTGCCGGTGGCCGCGCTCGGCGACGGCGGCTTCCTGATGGGCATCAGCGAGCTGGAGACCGCCGCCCGCCTAGGGTTGCCGCTGGTCGTGGTCGTCTACAACGACGCCGGGTACGGCGCCGAGGTACACCACTTCACCGAGGCCACCGACGCCGAGCTGGACACCGTGCGTTTCCCGGACACCGACCTGGCCGCGATCGCCCTCGGTTACGGCTGCACCGGACTCACCGTGCGCACCCCCGACGACCTGGCCGGCCTGACCACCTGGCTGGAAGGCCCCCGCGCCACCCCGTTGGTGATCGACGCCAAGATCGCCGACGACGGCGGCTCCTGGTGGCTAGCCGAAGCCTTCCGAGGCCACTGAGCACGGCCGCTCAGCGGGCGGCCTCCTTCGCCGAGATCTACCTGAGCGGGTTCCCGACCATGATCCAAGCCCGCTGAGGTAGATCTCGATGCACGAAGATGCCGGCGGCCCGAGGCCATTTTACGAGCCAGGCCAACCAGAGGATCCGCCCAACCGGTCACCTCTTTTGCCCCACCAGCACCAGAGCCATGGTCAACACAACGTGGTTCGTTTTTGATCATGGGTTCACCCAAACCACGTTGAACTCGGCGGGAGCGCCAGGCCGACCCAGCCAACGCCGCTGCTGATCAACGCCACGCAGCGCCCCCGCACGACGGTGACCGCGGCTCCTGGTGCCTAGCCGAAACCTTCCGAGGCCACTGAGCAAGACCGTTGAGCACGCCCACTCCGCACGGCCGTTGAGCACGCCCACCCCGCACGGTGGGCGAGCACGGTCGCCCAGCACGGTGGGCGAGCACGGGTCGCTCAGCACGGTGGGCCTTCGCCGAGATCTACCTGAGCGGGTTCCCGACCATGATCCAAGCCCGCTGAGGTAGACCTCGGCGCGAAACGAACTCGGCGGGCGGCCCACCGAGTCGGCCCACCGAGTCGGGCCACTCAGTCGGGCCACTCAGTCGGGCAACTGAACACGGCCACTGAACACGGCCACTGCGCGCGGTCACGCACGGCGATCGCGTTATCGTCTGTTCGTGACCGTCGTCGAAGATACCGGCGTCGAGGCCGAGGACGCGCCGGGCGGCGCAGTCCAGCCTCGGCAGCTGATCGTCACGGTCTACGGGCTCTACGCGCGGGGGCAGGGCGGCTGGCTGTCGGTCGCCTCCGTGGTCCGGCTGCTGGCCGACCTGGACGTGGACGCGCAGGCGGTCCGCTCGTCGATCTCCCGGCTGAAGCGGCGCGGTCTGCTGGTCGCGGAGAAGCGCGGGGGCGCGGCCGGCTACACGCTCTCCCCCGCTGGCCAGGAGATCCTGGCCGAGGGCGATGCACGGATCTTCGGGCGGCGCCGCGCCACGGCGCGGGACGGCTGGCTGGTCGTGGTGTTCTCGGTGCCGGAGACCGTCCGGGAGAAGCGGTACCGGCTGCGCACCGAGCTGACCAGGCTGGGGTTCGGCACGGTCACTCCGGGGGTGTGGATCGCCCCGGGCCATCTGCAGGGCGAGGCGGCCGAGGTGCTGGAGCGCCTGGAGCTGACCGACAACGCCGAGGTGTTCCTCGGCGAGCACGTGGCGTTCGGTGAGCCGGTGCACAACATCGCCCGCTGGTGGGACCTGCCGGCGCTGGACCAGCTCTACACCGACTTCCTGGACCGCTACCGGCCGGTGGAGCAGCGCTCCGCGTCGGGTGGGCCGGCCGAGGCGTTCACCGACTACGTCGAGATGCTCACCCGCTGGCGGCGGCTGCCCTACGCCGACCCCGGCCTGCCGCTGGAGCTGTTACCCGCCGCCTGGAAGGGCCTGCAGGCGCAGGACCTGTTCGCCCGGCTGCGGGAGAAGCTGGCCGGCCCGGCCGACGAGCACGTCAGCGAGATACTCGTGGCGGGCGCGCCTCGTGCCAACGCCCCTCACCGGGCGTGATCGACGAACCCGAGGCGGCGCGCTGACGCAGCAGGAACCGCTGCAGCTTGCCGCTCGGGTTGCGGGGAAGCTCGTCCAGGAACTCCACCCTCCTCGGATACTTGTAGGGCGCGGCCATGCCCTTGGCGAAGTCCTGCAGCTCGGTCGCCTTCGCCGGGTCGCCGACCACGCCGGGGCGCAGCACCACGTAGGCCGCCACGATCGAGCCCCGGGTCTGGTCCGGCGCGGCCACCACCGCGCACTCAAGCACGTCGGGGTGGCACATCAGCACCTCCTCCACCTCGGGCCCGGCGATGTTGTAGCCCGACGAGACGATCATGTCGTCGCTGCGCGCCTGGTAGATGAAGTAGCCGTCGGCGTCCCGGACGTAGGTGTCCCCGGTCAGGTTCCAACCGTCCCGCACGTAGCTGGCCTGCCGCTCGTCGGCCAGGTACCGGCAGCCGGTGGGCCCCTTGACGGCCAGCAGCCCGGGCACGCCGTCCGGCACCGGGCGGCCCTCGGCGTCCAGCACGGTGGCCCGGAAGCCGGGCACCACCTTGCCGGTGGCGCCGGGGCGCACGTCGGCGTCGGCGGCGGAGATGAACACGTGCAGCATCTCGGTGCCGCCGATCCCGTCGATCAACCACTGCCCGGTGGCGGCGTGGAACTCCTCGGCGACCGAGGCGGGCAGCGCCTCCCCCGCCGAGACCGCCCGGCGCAGCCCGGCCAGCAGCGCTCGCCGGTCCGAAGCCAGGATGGACCGGTACGCGGTGGGCGCGGTGAACAGCACGCTGACCCCGTGCTCGGCCGCCCGTTCGATCAGCTCGATCGGGCCGCACTGCTCCAGCAGCAGGGTGGCCGCCCCGGCGTGCATCGGGAACACCACCAACCCGCCCAGCCCGAAGGTGAAGCCCAGCGGCGGGCTTCCGGCGAACAGGTCGTCCGGGCGCGGGCGCAGCACGTACCGGGAGAACGTGTCGGCGATGGCCAGCAGGTCGCGGTGGAAGTGCATGGTGGCCTTGGGGCGGCCGGTGGTGCCCGAGGTGAAGGCCAGCAGCGCCACGTCGTCGGCGGCGGTCGGCACGTCGTCGAAGTGGGTCGGCATGGCGGCCGCCAGCGCGGTGAGATCCTCCGGGTCGTCGCCCCCGTAGCGCAGGACCGGCAGGCCGGGCAGCGCGTGCAGCTCCTCGGCGTAGCGGTGGTCGGTGATCGCCAGCGTCGGCCGGCTGCTCTCGACGATCTTGGACAGCTCGTGGGCGCGGAGCATCGGCATGGTGGCCACCGCCACCGCGCCGGCCTTCAGCACGCCGAACCAGCTGGCCACCAGCCACGGGTTGTTCGGCCCGCGCAGCAGCACCCGGTTGCCGGGGACCACGCCCTGCTCGGTGAGCACCCCAGCCACCTGGTTCGCGTGTTCCAGCAGCTGCCCGTAGGTCCAGCTCGAGGTGGGGCTCAACACGCAGCGGCGGTCCGCCCCCCAGCGCGCGATCGCGCCGTCCAGCAGCCGGGTCGCCGCGTTCAGCCGGTCCGGGTAGCGCAGCTCGGGCAGGTCGAAGACCAGCTCCGGCCACAGCCCCGGGGCCGGCAGATTGTCCCGGCAGAACGTGTCCAGATGCGCGCTCGGGGACAGCTGCATGGCGGCCTCATTCCCACTCGGCGGGCGGGACGGCCGGACCGCCCGGGGCCGGCGGCGGATCAGCTTCCGGAGGTCGACCGGTGATCACCAGCGGCTGCTGCGGGGTCGCATTCAGGTGCAGCTGGAAGACGTCGAAGCGGTTGTAGTGGCCGATGATGTCGTGCATCTGTTTGGCCTGGATGCACCGGGCGAGGTCGATCTCGCCGTACACGATGCCCTCGGTGTCGATCAGCGGCTCGGTCACCGGTCGGCCGTCCGGCCCGAAGATCCCGGACAGCGCGTTGCGTTTGCGGCCCAGCATGTCCCGCACCGCGGTGTCGGACCCGGCGATCGTGTCGACCATCTCCTCGGAGATGGTCGACGTGGCCACCACCGAGAACAGCTTGCCCTCGAAGGCGTGTGCCGCGGTGCGGATCGCGATCGCGTCCGCCATGTCGTAGTCCTCCGGCGCGACCGGCAGCGCGATGTAGCTGGCCACGTGCACCTGCTCACCCTGGGCCAGCAGGGCGAACCGGGCCAGGGTATTGGTGTTCTCCCCGCAGGCCAGCACGCCGATCCGGCCGAGCTCGGTGTCGTGCACGCGCAGCGAGCTGCCGTCCCCGTTGGTCCAGGTCAGCTTCTCCGCCCAGGTCGGCACCAGCTTGCGGTGCACCCCGAGCAGTTGGCCGGTCGAGGAGATGGTCAGCACGGTGTTGTAGATGACGCCGAGGCTGTGCCGCCCGCGCTCGTTGACGCCGATCACCACCGTGGTGCCGTGCCGGCGGGCGGCCGCGCACAGCTCAGCCACCTCGGGGCCGGGTACCTCGATCGCGGCCCGGTAGAGCTTCTCGAACCACGGCGAGCCCTGGACGGGGTTCATCGTCCAGTTCCAGTACGGGTATCCGGGGACGAACACCTCGGGGAACGCCACCAGGCTGGCGCCGTGGCCGGCCGCTTCCTCGATCAGGCCGACGGCCTTGGTGACGGTGGCCGCCGGGTCCAGGAAGACCGGGCTGTGTTGCACAGCGGCGGCGGTAAATCGGGGTAGCTCAAGCATGTCGCTCACCTCGTCAGGAGGAGCTCGGGTCGCTGGGGTCGCCAGCGCTGGTGGACGGGCGGTTCGGGGTTGGCGCCCAGGGAGAGGCGGGGCCTGGTCCGGTCGTCCCGACGGCCGGGTGGCGGTGCGCTGCCCGGGCGGTAGTGCGCCGGCCACTCGGCGCCGGGCCCCCGGTAGTCCAGCTCGGCGGCGGCGTGCAGCGCCCAGGCGGGGTCGTGCAGCGCGGCCCGGCCGACGGCGACCAGGTCCGCCCGGCCGGCCAGCACGATCGAGGTGGCGTCGTCCTGGGTGGAGATGCCGCCGACGGCGATGGTCGGGATGCCGACGTCGTGGCGGATCCGCTCGGCGAAGGGGGTCTGGTAGCTGCGCCCGTAGGCCGGCGCCTCGTCCGCGACCACTTCACCGCTGGACACGTCGATCGCGTCCGCGCCGTGTTCGGCGAACGCCCTGGCGATCTGCACTGCGTCCTCGATGCCGGTGCCGCCATCGGCCCAGTCCACCGCCGAGATCCGCACCAGCAGCGGCTTTTCGGCCGGCCACACGGCACGGACCGCGTCCAGCACCTCCAGCGGGAAGCGCAGCCGGGCGGCCAGCGAGTCGCCGTAGCGGTCGGTTCGGCGGTTGGTCAGCGGGGACAGGAAGCTGGACAGCAGGTGCCCGTGGCCGGCATGCAGCTCCAGCACGTCGAAGCCGGCGGAGTCAGCGCGCCGGGTGGCGGCGGCGAACTCGCCGGTGATCAGCCGCAGGCCGCGCTCGTCCAGCTCGACCGGTGGCGGGTCACCGGGGGTGAACGGGATCGGCGACGGCGCCACCGGGTGTGCAGAAGACTTGCGGCCGGCGTGGGTGAGCTGCACGCCGACCAGCGCGTCGGACACCCGGTGCACCCGGGCGACGATCTCCCGCCAGGCCTCGGTCTGCTCCTCGGTGTACAGCCCGGTGCACCCTGCACTGGCCCGGCCGGTCGCGCTGACCGCGGTCATCCCGGCCAGCACCAACGCTGAACCGCCCAACGCTGAACCGGCCAGCCAGAGCGCCTCCTCGTCCCCGGGCACCCCGTCGACGGCGGTGTCGGTGGTCACCGGCGCGGTGACGATCCGGTTCTTCAGGGTGGCCCCGGCCAGCCGCAGCGGCTGGAACAGCGGCGGCGCGCCGGTACCGCCGTGCTGGCGGTCGAACCAACGGGCGGCCTGGTCCACGTACTCCGGGTCGCGCAGCCGCAGGTTGTCGTAGGTGACCCGGCGGCTGCGGGTGACCAGGTTGAAGGCGAACTGTGCGGTGTCCTGGCCGACCACGTGCTCGATGTCCTCGAACCACTGCAGGCTGGCCTGCGCGGCGCGCTGGGTGCTGGCCACCACGGGCTTGCGCTCCGCCTCGTACCCGGCCAGCGCCTGCTTCACCCCCGGTTGCTCGCCCAGGCAGGCGGCCAGCGACAGGGCGTCCTCCATGGCCAGCTTGGTACCGGAGCCGATGGAGAAGTGCGCGGTGTGCGCCGCGTCCCCCAGCAGCACCACGTTGCCCCGCCGCCAGGTCTGGTTGCGCACGGTGGTGAACCGGACCCACTTGGAGTTGTTGGCGATCAGCTG
>DATHIT010000054.1:0-2344 GCA_035489915.1 Pseudonocardia sp.
GTCTGAACGGCGTTCTCGGTGACTTCGCGCAGCTCGGACTGAGGGATCTTCCTCGCACCCAGACGGGAGCGGGTCTCCAATGGTCCGGTGAGCAGGGCACCGAACTGCTCGGCAGCGATCGCGGGGTCGCCGCCAAGTTTCAACCGGCCAGCCAAGGCCAGTCTGGCCAGCCGCGCGGCCAACGCGTCGTTGACCCGGTCGGCTGCCCTGTCCCGGACGATGTCGGGCAGGTCCGGCATGTTCGTGGTCTCCGCGTGTAGCAGCCGCCGGAGCGCCGACGACCGCTCATCGCAGTAACACTCGGCGAGCCGCCCCCCGGTCTCGTTGAGCATCGTGGCGAGATCGCCGTGCTCGCGGAGCAGTTCAACGGCGGCGAGGTTTCGGGTCAGCGCCTGGTCGGACAGGGCGGCTACCACTTCGCGGAAGAGGTTCTCCTTGTCCCTGAAATGGTTGTAGATCGTATGCTTCGCGACCCTTGCCTCTGCGGCGATCGCATCCACGCCGGCCAGGTGGTACCCGTCCCTGGCGAAGATCGTGAATGCGGCGTCCAGGATCGCTTGCCGCTTGTCGATCCGGCCCTTCGCGCTGGCCGGCTTCACTTCGCTCACCATGCAACAATAGTGATTGCACCAGCTGGTGCGATAGGATGCACTCGGCGGTGCAGTACGATTAGGGAGCGTTGATGATCATCAACCTGCTGCGGTTTTGCTTCAAGCACGGCGTCAGCGACGAAGAGAAGACCGAGGTGCTGGCCGCGATGCGACGTACCGCGTCGGTCGAGTCGGTGGCGTTCTCAACCGTCGGGCAGGATCTCGGGGACCCGGCGGATGGGTTCACCCATGCCTACCTGACGGCGATCCCCGACCTGGACGCGCTGGAGCGGTACATGCACGATCCGGTGCATCTGAAGGGTGACGAGTTCATCCTGGGGCGGCTTGCCAAGCAGTCGGCGGTGCGGCTGTCCGACGATCTGGATCCCGAGCTGCCCCAGGCGATCTACGCAATCTACGATCGGAAGGTCGGGATGTATCCGGACTGGGGCCGCGAGGTGGAGGCACTCTTTGGTGCCGCCGGGACGAAACCCGCACCGATCGGGATGACTCGCCGCGGGGACAATGGCCAGGATGCCGGCACCGGGTCATGATGCTCAGGCCGTGCTGCGTGACCGCGAAACACGAGTCTTCGCCGTGCTCACCTTCGGCTGGCTGACGCTCTACACGGTGCTGGTGGCCCGGGCCGGCGAGGTGCTGCGCCGCCCCGGCGTGCGCCGGATGATCGAGGCCGCCACCGGCACCATCCTGCTCGGCCTAGGCCTCCGCATCGCCCTGGAGTAGCCGGCCCCCACCGCCGTCTGACCCCGGCGCAAATCCCCGCGCCTCGGCGCACATGCCCCAACCTGTGCGTGGCGGCAGGAAGGTGCGCGCCGACGTCGGAGCGCCGTCGTCGGCGAGCCAGGTCGACCGGGCGGCTCGGGTGGACCGACTGAGTGCCGGATCAGGACGGCTGGCCGGCGCGGATGGCCAGCAGGGCGATGTCGTCGCTGCGCGGGTCGGTGGAGAACGCCTGCACCGCGGAGCGCACCGTGGCGATCAGCCGGGGCGCGGACTGGCCGGCGGCCGGACCGGCGGCGGCCAGCAGCCGTTCCGGGCCGAACTGCTCCCGCCCGGCCCGGCGTTCGGTGACCCCGTCGGTGTAGGCCAGCAGGGTGTCCCCGACGGCCAGGTGGTGGCGGGTGGCGGCCAGCCTCACCTCGTTGGTCAGGCCCACGGCGGTGCCGTACTGGCCGATCAGCTCGGTGCGCCCGTCCGCGCGGACCAGGACCGGCTGGGGGTGGCCGGCGAGCACCAGCTCCACGGTGAGCCCGGGCGGCTGGTCCTTGCCCGCGCGGCTGATCCGGGCCAGCGCGAGGGTGCAGAACTGGGACGGGTCGGCGACGTCCATCATCACGTCGTTGAGCAGCTCCACCGCCCGGGTCAGCGAGCGGCCCTCCCGGATCAGCACCCGCAGCACGTCGCGCACCATTCCGGTGCGGGCCGCCGCCCTGGCGCCCTTGCCGCACACATCGCCCACCGACGCCAGCCAGTGCGTGGCGTCGATGTTCAGCACGTCGTAGAAGTCGCCGCCGACATCGCTGCCGGCGCTGGCCGGCAGGTACTCGGCGGCGAACTCCACGCCCGGCGCCGCCGGCAACGCCCGGGGCAGTAGCGCCTGCTGCAGGGCCTGCGAGGTGGCGATGTGCGCCGCGGCGGTGCGGGCGTTGTCGATGGCCAGCGAGGCGCGGCGGGCGATGTCGCCGACCAGCGCCACGTCCTCCGGGGTGTGCGGGCGCTGCGTGGGGCGGCCC
>DATHIT010000055.1:0-4455 GCA_035489915.1 Pseudonocardia sp.
GGATCGGGTGCACGCTGCTGGTGCGGCCGGTGCACACCACCGTTGCCCCGGCTTCACCCAGGGCGGCGGCGATGCCACGCCCGGCACCTCGGGTCGCGCCCGCGACGACGGCCACCCGGCCCCGCAGCGCTGCTCCATCCGGTGACCAGTTCACCGGGCAAGTCTGCCAGCGCGGGTGAGCGGCGCTCGAGCGAAAAAGCAGCTAGACGTGGCGGGGCCGGCCGGCGATGGCCCCGGCGACGGTCTGCGCCACGATCACCACGAGTAGTACGGCGAGCGGTGCGGACCAGCCGCCGGTGGCGTCGTGCAGCAGTCCGAACACCAGCGGGCCCGCCGCGGCCAGCAGGTAGCCGAACCCTTGGGCCATCCCGGACAGTCGGGCGGTGTCCGCACCGGTGCGCGCGCGCAACGCGATGACGGTCAGGGCGAGGGAGAACACGCTCATGCCCAGCCCGAGCAACAACGCCCAGAGCAGCGGTGCCGCCGAGGGAGCGAGCAGAAAACCCGCGGTGCCGGCGAAGCCGCAGAGCCCGAGGCCGACGATCCATCCGGTTTGGCTGGGCCGGCTGGCCGCGAGCGGGGGGACCAGCAGGCTGATCGGCAGCGCGATGATCGTCAGCAGGCTCAGCAGCACCCCCGCGTAGTCCCGGCTGATCCCGGCGTCCATCAGTACCTGGGCCAGCCAGCCGATCACCGCGAACGCCACGAACGCCTGCAGGCCGAAGAACCCGGTGATGATCCAGGCGAACCCGTTGCCCAGGAGCGAGCGGCCGGCGATGGGTTCGCCCGGGATGCCACCGCGGCGCAACGAGTGGCGCCGGCCGGCGATCAGCCAGACCACCAGGGCCAGCACGGCGAGCACCGCCCACGAGGCCAAAGCGGGGCGCCAGCCACCGAGCAGGCCGGCCAGCGGCGCGGACAGGGCGAAGGCGAGCGCGGCGCCGGTCTGCAGGGAGGCGGTGTAGAGCCCGGTGACGAGACCGACCCGGGCCGGGAACGAGGTCTTCACCACGACCGGGAGCAGCACCCCGGCCGAGGCCACCCCGATTGCGGCGATCACCGTGGCAACGGTCATCAGCACCGCGCCAGCCATGACCCGCAGGACCAGGCCGGCGGCCACCATGGCGAGCGCGACGGCGATGGTGGCGCGCAGCCCGGCTCGCCGCGCGATCGCCGGCGCCACGAGCCCGGCGGCGGCGAAACACAGCACCGGAACGGTGGTCAGCAACCCGGCCCAGGTCGCCGAGGCGCCGAGCGCGAGACGTGCCTCGTCGAGCAGCGGTCCCAGACTGGCCACCATGGGACGCAGGTTCATCGCGACCAGCAGCACCGCCGCACCGAGCAGCAGGCCGCCAACCGGCCGGCCACCGGGCACGCGCAACGGAGCGCTTGCCGGGGGACATTTCGGAGCGGGCGCTGCTGAACTCATCCTCGGTATCCCTTTCGGCGGCCGCGTCGGATGTGAGTGAACAGTGAACGAGTGCCTCGCCACTCAAATCGCCGGGTGAGGACCGGTGCCTTGACTGATACTGCTCTCACCAGACCCGGGGCCACGCCAGGCGCAGGTGACCGGTTAGGAATGTTGCGGCGACTTGCGGGTGGTGGTCCCGATATTTCTCGACTTTGCCGAGAGCGGCCAGGACGTTGTGCTGGAGGCCGACCTCTGTGTGATCGGCGCCGGCGCGGCCGGGCTCACGCTGGTCCACGAACTGCGGCGCTCGGCACTGCGCATCTGCGTCATCGAGACGGGCGGGCTCGACCGTGATGCCGCGGCCGACGAGCTCAGTGCCGCGGCCTCGCACGGGTCCACCACGCTCGACTTCATCGCCACCCGGCCACGGGCTTTCGGTGGCAGCACGGTGGAATGGGGCGGGATGTGCTGCCCCCTGGACGAGTGCGACTTCGAGACGCGGCCGTCCATGCCGCTGCACGGCTGGCCCATCTCCTTGGCCGACCTGCAGCCCTACTACCAGCGCGCACACACCGCCCTCGGGCTCGGGCCACGGTACTTCGACGAGCGCCTCTGGTCGGTGCTCGGCATCCCGCCGCCCGAGGTGGACCAGCGCCGGCTGCGGACCAAGTTCTGGCAGTACCGATCGCCTCGGCGGCTTCCGCCGCACAGCCCGCTGCGCTTCGGCCAGGCCTACCGGAACGATGTCGCCTCGAGCGACACGGTCAAGGCGGTGCTCAACGCAACCGTGGTCAAGATCGTGCGAGCGCCCGGACGGGATGCCGTCGAGCGTGTCGAGTTCCGCAGCATCGCCGGTCGGCGCGGCCAGGTCCGGGCCAACGCCTTCGTGCTGGCCGGCGGCGCTGTGGAGAACGCGCGGCAACTGCTGGCCTCGGACTTCAGCGGCTGCAGCGAGGCGGTCGGCCGGTACTTCATGGAGCACCCGCACGTGAGCGTCGGGCGACTGGCGCATGACGACACGCGTCGCCTGCTGCCGAAATGGGCGGTGTTGCAGCGGTCCGGGCAGGTGTCGTTCCGGCCCAAGTTCCTGCCTACGCCGGACTACCAGCGCGAGCGCGACATCCTGAACGCGAGCTTGACGCTCGAGGTGCGTTGCGGACCGGACTGCCCGCACCGGGCGCTGGCCGACTTCGCCCGGGGGGTGCGGGAGAAACGGCGCGGCGGCGAGCTGGCCCGCGCCGCCGGGCGGGTGGTGGTGCATTCCGGAGTGCTCGCCGGCGCGGCGTACCGGCGGTCCGTCGGCCGTCCCGCCTGCCCTGGTCACGGCGGCCTGGTGTTGTACTGCCGATCCGAACAGGAGCCGAACCCGGCGAGTCGGGTGGTGCTCGGCCGGGAGCGCGACGCGTTGGGCGTCAACCGGGCCGAGGTGTCCTGGCGGCTCTCCGACCGGGACCGGCGAACCGCGGTCGACTTCGGCAACCTGGTCGGCTCCGAGCTGCGTCGCCTCGGCGCGACGAACCTGACCATGGACAGTTGGCTGGACGAGCCAGACGGGTGGCCGGCGGACATCCTGGGCGGCCCGCACCACAGCGGGACCACCCGGATGTCGGACAGCGCGGCCACCGGTGTGGTGGACAAGAACTCGCGGGTGTACGGCGTGCCGAACCTGTACGTGCTGGGCTCGTCGGTCTTCCCGACCGGTGGCTACGCCAACCCGACGTACACGATCGTCGCACTCGCCATCCGGGCGGCTGATCACCTTCAGGCTCAGCTGCGGGGCGGGGTGCCCACCCACGCCTGGCAGGGGACGGTCCCGACCGCGCCGGTGTTCGACCCACAGCCAGGGCGTGACTCGGAACCGGATCTGGACACCGGTTCGGCCGCGCCCGCGTCGACGCCCTGACCTGGCACTCTCGGGTTACCGGGTACCGGGCAGCATCGCGATGACGGTGTCTTCCGGGGTCAGCGCTCGCCCGTCGGTGGCGTGCACCTCGAGCCTCGCGACGGGCTGGTTGCGCTCCCGGTCCACCAGCCGGGCCCGGACCTCCTCCGGCAGGAAGAAGTACTCCTCCCCCCACTGCCGCAGCGCCACCAGGACCGGAAACAGGCCGCGTCCCTTCTCGGTCAGCTGGTAATCCTGGTAGGCGCTGCCATCACTGGCCGGCACGGTCTCCAGGATGCCGTGCGCCACCAGGCTGCGCAGCCGCGCGGACAGGATGTTCTTGGCCAGGCCGAGGCTCTTCTGGAACTGGCCGAACCGGCGCAGCCCGTCGAAGGCGTCCCGAATGATGAGTAGCGACCAGCCGTCGCCGATCGCATCGAGCGGTCGGGCGACAGCGCAGCTGGCCTCCGCGTGGCTGGTCCGGGTAACCATCAGACCCTTCCTGGACGTTCGGGCGGACGTTCGCACGGAAGCCCGCACAGACAACGCAGTTGCATTATAAAACCAGAGTCTGACACACTCCAGTGGTAGCAACTTGCAACCACATTGGAGAGGGCCTGGATGACTCAGGAGTACGCGCCGGCGCCCGAGCGTCCGTCGGTCGGCCAGGCCCCGGGGATGTCCGGCCCGCTCGCGTTGCTGTTCTCGGTGGCCTGCGGGCTCGCCGTTGCCAACGTGTACTTCGCCCAACCGCTGCTGGAGGTGATCGCCGACGACTTCCGGATCAGCCACGCGACGATCGGCATCGTCATCACCGTCACGCAGATCGGCTACGGGCTCGGGCTGCTCCTGATCGTGCCGCTGGGTGATCTGCTGAACCGTCGCCGGCTGGTCGTCGGGCAGTCGGCGCTCTCGGCGCTGGTGTTGCTCGCCGTCGCGCTCGCGCCCACCGGACCGCTCCTGTTGGCCGGGATGGCCGCCGTCGGGGTGCTCGCCGTGGTGACCCAGGTGTTGGTCGCCTACTCGGCCTTCCTGGCTCGGCCGGCCGACCGTGGCCGGGTGGTCGGCACCGTCACCAGCGGCATCATCATCGGCATCCTGTTGGCCCGGACCATTTCCGGTGGGCTTGCGGACCTGGCCGGTTGGCGGTCGGTCTATGCGG
>DATHIT010000056.1:0-3249 GCA_035489915.1 Pseudonocardia sp.
GCCTCGGGCAGCCGGCGTTGGACCGCCTCGGCCAGCTGACCGGACACCTCGGCGCCGGCGTCCTCCCGGGTGCCGTGCGCCACCAGCAGCAGCGCCGGCGGACCAGCCGGCGAACGCCGAGAGGCACCCGGGAGTGGCAGCGTCACCGCCCGTCCCCGGACAGGCAGTGCCCGCCCAACGGGGCCGGCCCGGACCCCGGATCCAGCGCCAGCCGGTAACCGCGCTTGACCACGGTCTGCACCAGCCGCGCCTGGCCCAGTGCGGAGCGCAGCCGAGCCATCGCCGTCTCCACCGCGTGTTCGTCGTCGCCACCGCCGGGCAGCGCGCGCAGCAGTTCGGCGCGGGTGACCACCCGACCGGGTCGGCGGGTCAGGGCGCGCAGCAGGGCCATCCCGGCGGGTGGCACGGTCCGCAGCTCGCCGTCCACCAGCGCGGCGTGCCCGCGTAGTTCCAACCAGTGCCCGGCGACCGGGAAGGTGCGCGCCCGGTTCGGCGCCTCAGCCTCCAGCCGGCGCACCATGGCACCCAGCCGGGACCGCCGGGGCTGCGCGGTGGGGATGTCCCTGTCCTCCAGCGGAGCGGCGGTCACCGGACCCACGCACACCGCCAGCACCGGCCCGCGCAGCGCCCGGACCAGCCCGTCCTGGATGCCGCGCTCGGCGGCCCTGGCCAACATGCTGGCCGCCGCCGGAGCGCTGGTGAAGGTCACCGCGTCCACCGTGCCGGCCAGCACCGCGTCGGTGAGCCGGTCCAGTGGGGCGATGTCGGCCGGCGCGACCCAGCGGTACACCGGGACCTCGACCACCTCGGCGCCGGCGCAGCGCAGCGCCTCCACCATGTCCGGCAGCGGCTCGCCGTGCTGCTGGACCGCGATCCGCTTGCCGTCCACCCCGCCCTCGAGCAGGTGTTCGAGCACCTCGGCGGACGACTCGGAGGCCGGTGACCAGGCGTCCACCAGGCCGGCCGCGCGCACCGCACCCCGCGCCTTGGGGCCTCGGCACAGCAACGTGCCGGCGCGCAGGGCGTCCAGCAGTTCCTCGCCCAACCCCCACCCGTCGGCCGCCTCCACCCAACCGCGGAAGCCGATGCCGGTGGTGGCCACCGCGAGGTCCGGCGGCTTGTCGATCAGCGACCGGGTCGCGGCGGCCAGCTGGGTGTCGTCGGGCAGCGGCAGGATGCGCAGCGCGGGTGCCTGTATCACCGACGCGCCGCGCCGCTCCAGCAGCGCGGCCAGCTCGTCCGCGCGGCGCGCGGCGGTGACCCCGACGGTGAACCCGGCCAGCGGCGGCACCTGACCCGGCTCGGGCGGCCGATATGTCTGCGGGTCCGACGGCGGAGATCCCGGGTACGTCCCTTGCTGCGTCATTATGATCATCCCAGCACGAGTCATCCCAGCTCGACCTGAACCCAGCCGTTTTCGACCCGCACCCGGTAAACCGCGACGGCTTTGTCGGGCTCGTCCAGGCACCGGCCGGTGACCAGGCTGAACGCTTGCTTGTACACCGGCGACGCGACAACCGGCTCTCCCTTGCGGTCCCCCACGATGCCGCGGGAGAGCACCGCCGCGCCACTGCAGGGGTCGAGGTTGTCGATCGCGTACAGAAACTCACCCTCCGGGGCATCACCCGTACGGAACAGAGCCACCTGCCGGGCACCCAGCAGCGCGGCCACCCCGCGCCCCGGCTGCAGGCGCTCCAGCCGACATACCGTCTCCCAGGTGTTCGTCCGGGGCGGCATCGCCCATCCAGTCGTCACCGGGCTACCTCCAGGCTGGGACCGGCGATCAGCACCGGCTGGCTGCCTCGATCGTGACCGACCGGCACCCGCTGGCCGCGCCGGTCCACGAACTCGATGGTCGGATCCGGGGTGTCCGGTGCGTTGACGAACGAGGTGAACCGGGCCAGCTTGGCCGGGTCCTCCAGCACCCCGCGCCACTCGTCGGAGTAGCCGGAGACGTGCTTGGCCATGGCCGCATCCAGCTCCGCGCAGATGCCCAGCGAGTCGTCCATGATCACCTCACGCAGGTGGCCAAGGCCGCCCTCCAGGGCCTCGATCCACGGCGCGGTGCGCTGCAGCCGGTCGGCGGTGCGGATGTAGAACATCAGGAACCGGTCGATGGTGCGCACCAGTGTTTCGGTGTCCAGGTCCGACGCCAGTAACTCGGCGTGCCGGGGACTGAAGCCGCCGTTGCCGCCCACGTAGAGATTCCACCCGGTCTCGGTGGCGATCACCCCGAAGTCCTTGCTCCGCGCCTCCGCGCACTCCCTGGCGCAGCCGGACACCCCGGACTTGAGCTTGTGCGGGCTGCGCAGCCCCCGGTAGCGCAGCTCCAGCGCGATGGCCAGGCTCACCGAGTCCTGCACGCCGTAGCGGCACCAGTCGGTGCCCACACAGGACTTCACCGTGCGCAGCGCCTTGCCGTAGGCGTGCCCGGACTCGAACCCGGCGTCCACCAGCCGCCGCCAGATCTCCGGCAGCTGCTCCACCCGCGCGCCGAACATGTCGATCCGCTGACCACCGGTGATCTTGGTGTAGAGCCCGAAGTCGCGGGCCACCTCGCCGATCGCGATCAAACCCGCCGGGGTGACTTCGCCGCCGGGGATCCGGGGCACCACCGAGTAGGTGCCGTTGCGCTGCAGGTTGGCCAGGAAGTGATCGTTGGTGTCCTGCAGGGTGGCCTGCTCGCCGTCGTGGACGTGCCCCGATCCGAGCGAGGCCAGTATCGAGGCCACCGCCGGCTTGCAGATGTCGCAGCCGCGCCCGGTGCCGTGCCGCTCGACCAGCTCGGAGAACGTCCGCACGCCGCTGCCGGCGACGATCTCGAACAGCTCCGCGCGGCTGTGGCTGAAGTGCTCGCAGAGCGCCTTGGACACCTCGACGCCCTCGCTGACCAGCAGCGTCTTCAGCATCGGGACGCAGGACCCGCAGCTGGTGCCTGCCCTGGTGCAACCCTTGCGCGCGGGCACGTCGTGCGCGCCGCCGGCGATGGCCTCGCGCAGCGTGCCCTTGGTGACCGCGTTGCAGGAGCAGACCTGCGCGCTGTCCGGCAGCGCATCCGAACCCAGTTCCACCCCGCCCGGGGCGATCATCGCCACCGGGTCGGCCGGTAGCGCGGAGCCGACCAGCGGCCGCAGCGTGGCGTACCGCGAGGCGTCGCCCACCAGGACCCCACCGAGCAGGGTGGACGCGTCGTCGGAGACCACCAGCTTGGAGTACGTACCCGCGACCGGGTCGTTGACCACCACCTCC
>DATHIT010000057.1:0-2465 GCA_035489915.1 Pseudonocardia sp.
CGGCCTCACGGCGGCGCGCGGCCAGGCCGACCACCGCGCTGGCCGCGCCGGCGACGAGGACGAACACGACCAAGGCCACCACATTGCCGGGGTCGGCGACGGCGAAGTCGCCCTGCGGCGGGATGAAGTAGTGACCCAAAAGCGCCGCGGCCGCGACAGCGGCAACCAGCGCCGGGACCAGCCCACCGACCAGCGCCACCACCAGAACAGCGAGCAGGTAGAGCAAGGTCTGGCTGGGCACGCCCAGGACGTCGCCAAGCTGAGCCAAACACAGAGTCAGCAGGGGAAGAACGACCAGCCCGGTCAGCGCCGCGGCGAGCCGGTGGCGCGGGGATAGCCCCGCGCCTCGGGCAGGTGGCCGTAGTCGGGTCGCGGCGGGCTCGCGGGAGACGGCATGCACGTTGGGCTGGCTCTTCCCGTCAGGTTGGTGCCGGTAACGCTGATGCCCGGTCCCGTCAGCAAACTGGGGGTCAGCCGCCACGGCCAACGCCGCACGATCCGTGCCTCCTGCGATTTACTGATCCAACCGCCTGCATCGCTGTCCTAGCCGGGCTCGCCGGTGCGACCCGACGCTCCTCCCCGCCAGCTTGGCGTCGAGGGCGCTTGGTGTCGCCGCGGCCAGCGCCCCTTCTGGTTCCCAGCTGACCGGTACCCCCGGTACCCGCTAGCCGCAACTGGGCGACAGGCGCGCGGGCACCGCGATCGTGTGGTTGCTGTCGCACGCGTGCTAGCACCGATGGGCCGCCTCTGGAGTTCCCCGCCCACACACTCGGCGGGTGCGCGCCGCTCCGGCGACGTCGCCGCGTCGTCTCAGCTCAACCAACGGCACCGTGGCCCGCTCGGGCGAGGCCGCTGACCAGCCCGAGCGCTCACGGGCTTCACGGCGGCCGGTCCCCTGGAAGAGGGTCGTCTCTCAACGCTTGCTCGCCTCCCGTTCGGTGGCCTAGTGAGCTAGCCAGGCGGCGTACTCGAGGTTGCCAGCCTGGGCGGCGCTGGTAGGACATCGTGGCAGCGACGCGTTCGGGGTCATTGCGGAACTCGCTCACGATGCCGGTGCTTGTCGGGGACCTGTGAGTGGACCGTGTGGACCAGCCCTGGCCCGAGGACGGACGTCGCCCAGAACCTCTACTGTAACCTCGGTTGCACTCCGTGCAGGGATCTGCCCGGGTCCGGGTCCGTCGTGGAATGTGGGAGGTCGGGTGGCTGGGTCAGCCATGGGTGCTACGCCGCCCCGGATCGGGTTGCTGTCGCGGGGTGAGCGGCACGGGGGCCGGCAGTCGGCACGGGCGGAGACCATGCTCGCTCCGCTAGTTCGGGCCTTCGCTGAATTGGGTGTGGGCGTCGAACCAGTCGTTTACTGCGACGACGCGGTCGAGGAAGTCCGGGACCAGCTGGTGGGGCTGGATGGGGTGCTGGTCTGGGTGAATCCGGTACAGGATGGCGCTGATCGGTCCCGGCTGGATGCGGTGCTTCGGCGGGTGGCCGGCCAGGGCGTCTGGGTGTCGGCACACCCTGATGTGATCCTGCGGATGGGCACCAAGGCGGTCCTCTTCAGCACCCGGAGCTTGGCTTGGGGAACTGACACGGAGCTTTACCGCTCGATGCGGGAGTTCACCGAGCGATTCCCGGGCCGGCTCGATCAGCGGCGGGTATTGGTTCTTAAGCAAGGTCGTGGCACCGGCGGTGCTGGGGTCTGGAAGGTCGAGTTGACCGGACCTCGGTTCGGCGGCGAGTCCGATGGCCGCTCTCGGCTGGACGCGGTGGTCTGCGTTCAGCATGCCGAGACGAAGGACAGCGCCACGGCCGAGATGCCGCTTGCGGAGTTCCTGGAGCGCTGCCGCGGCTACTTCGCCTGGTCGGGTTTCCTGGTGGACCAGCCGTTCCAGGAGCGTCTGGCGGAGGGGATGATCCGCGCCTACTTCGTGCACGACGAGGTGGTGGGCTTCTGTCACCAATGGCCAACGGGGTTGCTCAGCGGGGACCAGGCCGGCGACCGGGGCGGAGAAAACCCACCGGCCGCGCACGTGATGGAAGATCCGGACACCGGCGTCTACCAGCCGCTGCGCAAGACCTTAGAGACCGAGTGGGTGCCTCAGATGACCCGCCTGCTCGAGCTGGACTCGACGGCCTTGCCGGTGCTGTGGGACGCCGACTTTCTCTATGGACCACCCACGGGTCCAGGCCTCGAGAACTACGTGTTGTGTGAGATCAACGTCAGCGCCGTGTGGCCCTACCCGCAGCAAGCAGCGGCCAACATCGCGCAGGCAGCACTCGCTCGCGTACGGGAGAACATCGCCTCACGGGGCTAAACACGCTGGAAGGCGGCCGAGCCGCGAGGAGGACGGTGGCACTCTCCGGCCACGTCAGCGATTGTCGTTCCCGACGGTGGTGTCAGGCGGGTTCGCGGCCGAGGATGAGGGCCCGGCGGTAGTACTCGTAGAGGCCTTCGAACAGGGGCCCGGTGA
>DATHIT010000058.1:0-4345 GCA_035489915.1 Pseudonocardia sp.
GGTGGCCAGGGCGGCGGTCGGACGGTTCACCAAGGGCCAGCTGACGATCGTGCCCAACGCCACGCACGGGGTGTCCCGGGGAAGCGCCTGCGCCCGCAAGATGATCCGTGCGTTCCTGACCGATCCCAACGCGCCGATCGATCAGAGCTGCCTGCATCCCGAGCACGACAAGTTCATCTTTGACCTGGCCTCCTGACCGAGCGGTGGTCAGAAGGGGAGTAGGCCGAGCGCGCCCCGGAAGCGGTTCTTCAGGTGCACCCCGTCGCGGGGCGGAAGTGCGCGCGGCGGCTCGTCCGGGCTGATCAGAACCTGGGCGAAGGTCGGCCCGGATCGGGCCAGGACGTGGTCGCGCAGGACGGATATCTCTGGCCGCGAGCTGACCCGCAACGCGTTTTGGATCCCGAACCCGGCCGCCAGCGCGGTGAGGTCGGTGCCCAGGCTGGTGTGGCTGGGCTGCATGCCGGTCTCGCCGTAGTGGCCGTTGTCCAGGACCACGATGCTCAGGTTGGCCGGTCGGCGGGCACCGACAGCCGCCAGGCTGCCCACACCCATCAGCTGCTCCCCGTCGCCGGTGAGGACCACGACCGAGCGCTCCGGCTGGGCAAGCGCGAGCCCGAGACCCATCGGCACGGCGGCGCCCATCGCGCCCCAGAGGTAGAAGTTGAGCTCCCGGTCACCGGCCGCGAACAGGTCGTAGGACGGTGAACCCAGCCCCGCCACGATGAGCGCGTCCGGCACTCCGGCGACGAGGTCGGCGACGACGTCGCGCCGGTCCAGCGTGCCCGCCCCCATCACTTGCCCACCCAGTTCTTCCGGCCGATCAGCCGCTGTCCGAGCAGTACCGCCACCTGCTCGCCGGCCAGGAAGGCCGAGTCGAAGGCGGCGTGCACGACCTCGGCGACCTCGTCCGCGCGGTCCACCCGGTAGACCCGGATACCCATGAGTTCCAGCACGGCCTCGGTGCGCCGGCCCATCGGGCTCTGCCATGGATTGAACTCGGCGTACTCGCCGCGCATCGTGACCAGCGTCAAGAACGGGAAACGGCAGTTCTCCAGCAGCGAGAACATGTTGACGCAGTTGCCGACGCCGCTGCTCTGCATCAACAGCACGGCGCGCTGACCGCCGAGCCACGCCCCGCAGACAACGCCGACGCCCTCCTGCTCATTGGTGAGCAGCACCGCGTCGATGTCCGGATCGTTCTCCGCCGCTCTGATCGCATACGCGTGTCCCGCGTCGGGCACGAAGGCGATCTGCCGCACGCCGCCCTCCTTGAGGACGTCGAAGACCTCCTTCTGCCACGCCTGCTCGGCCATGCGCCCTCCCGTGCCCCCGTCAGCCACGCCCCACTTTGCCATCGTGGATGGTGACGGGCCGGCCTGCCACTGAGGGGAGGCTGACTACTTTCCGCCGGCCGAGAGCAGCGGGCAGATCGTGTCCGTGTCGGTGATCAGCGAGTCGCCGGCGAAGCGCAGGGCCTCCAGGGAGCGCTCCGCGGCGGCCTGGTGGCCGGCCCCGCAGGCATCGGCCACCACGATCGGCAGGAAACCGAGGTCGGCAGCGTGCCGGCAGGTCGGGTCGATGCCTACCTCCGTGGCGACCCCGACGATGGCGAAGCTGTCGATCGCGCAGTCCCGCAGCACCAGCTCCAGCGGCGTGCCGACGAACGCGGACATGGTGATCTTGTCGAACACCATCTCGGCGGAGCTGGGCGTGAGCCGGGGATCGAGCTCGAACCCCGGGGAGTCGCGCAGGAACATCGGCACCACGTCGGCAACCTTGTCCAGCCGCTGCCAGAGCATCGCGGTGCGCAGCCGGGCGGAACCGGAGACCTCGTTGGGGATGCCCATGTGCCGCAGGTAGAAGACCCGGAACCCGCCCTCCCTGGCCGCCTCGACGGTCTGCACCACCTTGGCCACCACCTGATCGGCGTCCGGAATCTGGTTCAGCACGCCGACCTGCATGTCGTAGACGATCAACGCGAGCCGATTCGGATCGCACGCCTCGTCGAGGGTGCGCGGAATGCTCAGCCCGTAGCTGTGTTCCATCAGCGGCTCCGTCCGACGTCAGATCTACTGTCTCCATCAATCTATGCACCATTGTCAAGTAATTAGCTTCTACAGTGCGCTCATGTCTTCGACCACACCAGCGGGTGGCCGCCCTCGGGACGCTGCGCTGGAGCAGCGCATCCTGGCGGTAACCCGCGAACTGCTGGCCGAGCACGGTTACCAGGGGCTCTCCATCGGCGCGGTCGCGCGGGCGGCCGGCACCACCCGGCCGACGGTGTACCTGCGCTTCACCGACAAGCAGGACCTGGCCACCCGGGCCATCGCCGGCATGCGGGTGGCGGACGAGCTGCGCACCTCGCCGGACATCCAGGCCGACCTGGTGGCCGAGCTCAAGCACTTCCGCACCGCGGTCACCAGGTCGAACGGGATGTCATTCGTGGGCACCGTGCTCGCCGAGGAGCACCACACCCCCGAGCTGATCGAACGCTTCCGGGACCGGCTGGTGCATCCTCGGCGACGCCGGGTGACGGGCGTGCTCGAGCGTGGCATGCGAACCGGCGCGTTGCGTCAAGGCCTGGACACCGACGTGATCACCACGATGCTGATCGGCAGCATCTACTCGCGCTACATCGCCACCGGGGACGTGCCGGCGGACTGGCCGGAGCGCGCGGTGGAGTCGATCTGGCCAGCGCTGGTCGGTGACCAGACCCCCGGGCCAGTGCGCCCCGCCGAGCCCTGCGGCGCCCCTGACTGACACAGCGCTGGTGGCGTGGCCGGCTGTGCCCGAGGCGGGCGGTGTGAGCCGCTTATTCGGATGTTGCCGGGGCTACGAATGCCTCTGCCGGGGTCGGCTCGCCCGGCCGCGGTGGCGCCTCGTCCAGGACGCCGCCGCGACGGAGGTACACGGTGCGGGTGGCCAGCCGGGTGAGCGCCGGCTGGTGGGTGGTCATGATCACGGTGCGGCCCGCGACCAGTCGGGTCAGGGCTTGCACCACGAGTTCCTCGGCGGTGACGTCCAGCCCGGCGGTCGGCTCGTCCAGCAGCACCACCGGGGAGTCGACCAGCAGCGCCCTGGCGATGCCGACCCGCTGGCGCTGCCCGCCGGACAGCCCGATGCCGCCGGCCGAGATGGTGGTGTTCAGCCCGTCTTCCAGCCGGTCGGAGAACTCGCTGACCAGGGCGGCTTCGGCTACCCGGGCGACCTCCTCGTCGGTGGCGTCGGGGCGGCCGTAGCGCAGGTTCTCGGCCAGGGTGCCGGAGAACAGGAAGGTGTCCTGCAGGACCATGGCAATCTGCTGGTGCAGCCAGTGCTCGGGCACATCGGGCACCGACAGCCCGTCGAGCCTTACCTGGCCGGAAGTGGGCCGGTAGAGCCCGCCGATCAGCGACATGGTGGTGGATTTGCCGGCGCCGTTGTCGCCGAGCAGCGCGATGCGCTCCCCGGCGTGGATGGTCAGGTTCAGCCCGCAGAGCACCGGGCCCCGGCCGTAGTCCAGGCCGACGTCGCGCAGCTCGATCTCGCCGCTGACCCGGTCGGGCAGGTCCTTGCCAGAGCCGAGGTGCTCGCGCGGCTCGTCCAGGATGGCGGCGATCCGCTCGGCCGAGGCGGCGCCCTGGGTGAAGCTGGGCAGCAGCTTGGCCAGGTCCTTCATCGGGCTGAGCATGTTCTTGAGGTAGGTGGTGACCACCACCAGCAGCCCGATCGACCACCAGTTCTGCAGCACCCCGTAGCCGCCGACGAACAGCAGCAGGGCGGTGCCGAGCGCGGAGACCGCCTCGAGCGAGGGGGTGAACCGGGCGCTCAGATCCACCCCGCGCAGCCCGATGGTGAGCACCCTGTTGTTGGTCGAACCGAACCGCTCGTCCTGCAGCTCCTGGCTGCCGAATGCGTGCACGGTCCGGATGCCCTGCAGCGACTCGGTGACGAAGCCGGTCAGGTTGCCGACCGCGGCGCGGCGCCGCCGGGAGTTCACCCGGGTCAGCCGGGCGTAGCGGACAGCCACGATGAACACCAGCGGGGCCGCGCAGAGGGTGATCAGCCCGAGCCGCCAGTCCACCGCGATCAGCACCACGGCGGTACCGACCAGGGTGAGCACGCTGGGCACCAGGGTGGAGAACAGGTCGGTCAGGCTGCCCTCGATGCGCCCGGTGTCGGAGACAACCCGGCTGGTCAGCTCACCGATGGCCTGCTTGTCGTGATAATCCTGCGGCAGGCGCTCCATGTAGCCGAACACGTCGGAGCGGATGTGCGAGGTCATCCGTTCGCCGGCGCCGTTCAGGGCCAGATCGCCCAGATAGTCGAACACCCCGGAGAGGACGGTGATGATCAGAACGGCGAC
>DATHIT010000059.1:0-3392 GCA_035489915.1 Pseudonocardia sp.
GACCACCGCTGACCTTCCACAGTGATCAGACGTGACTCGATCGGCTGCACCTGAAACACCACCGGGGTGTCCACCTCGGCCACATACGTGAAATCACAACCAATCCGAACCCGCCTCGACACCATCACCAGATCATCCCGCCCCGCCCATCCCGATAGGTTGCCGTCCGGCGACATTCCCTAGCAACCTCCAGGCCTCGAGGAGCGGCGTAGGCTGCCCGTGTCCAGGTCCGAGGGCGCGTCTCCGATGCGCCCCGCCCGGAGATTACTTTTCGTCGGTTCCGCCGGCGGAGCGGGGTCAGTAGATGGGGATCGAGTTGGACGATCAGGCCGCACGATCCGAGAACATCGAGGCCGAAGGCTCGGCAGAAGTATGTGAAGCGTGCCAGCACGACTTGTCGTTGCACGACGCGACGGCAATCCGATATTGCCGGGTGAGCAGCCAGCGGTCCTTGGACCGGCGCTGTATGTGCCCAGCAACTGATGCCGCGCAACCGAGCACCGAAGCCGCCAGCCAGCCGACCGGCCAGTCCGGCTCACCGATGTACGGGCGAGGCCGGTTCAGCGGGCGATGAACTGTTCAGGGCTGCCCGCCTGAGGGTGACCGACGAGTAACCCGGCAGTGTGCGGGCACAGCGCCCGGCCGGACAAATATCACGATCAGTCACCGGCCGGGCAACGACTCACCACGGATCGGCGCGATTGGAGTAACGTCTTCGGGACGCCGCCGCGCTGCTCAAGCCTCGCGTCTCCCCGGTCGTGGGGCGGCTACGACCGCTCCGCCGTGTTGAGGAGATCGCACATGAGGTTAGCCAGAAAGGTCGGCTCCGGGGATCAGCTGAGAGCCGAGGCCAAGCTGGTCGAGATTGCCAGCGAGCGCCAAGCCGCTCTTGTCGTGGCCGCTCACTCCACCGATGCGGAGGACTGCATCGAGCTCCTGGCGATGCTCGGGCTACGCGACACGGCACCCGGGCCCGAGACGCAGTAGCGCCTGCCCGACGGCCAAAACGGCCGGACATGGCAGAAGCCCGCCCTCCCCGAAGGAAGAGCGGGCTCCTGACGAAGTGGTAGATCAGACGACGCGCACACCGGTGGCCTGGGGGCCCTTGGCGCCCTGGCCGATGGTGAACTCAACGCGCTGACCCTCATCGAGGCTGCGGAAGCCGCCAGCGTCAATCTCCGAGTAGTGCACGAAGACGTCCGCGCCGCCGCCATCCTGGGAGATGAAGCCGAAGCCCTTTTCCCCGTTGAACCACTTCACAGTTCCCTGTGCCATGCGATCTGCTCCTAGCAGGTTGTGGGCCCACACACTGTGCGAGGACCCCGGCCGAGCCTGAAGCGCTGACCAGCGATGATGATGCTGCGCGAGACCCAGACTGTTCCCGCGAGCGTGCACTGCGCACAAACACTGAAACTGAACGACCCACTACTACAACGCGCGGCACGGCGGAAAGTTCCCCCCATCTGCATGTTCTGTCGGCTGACACCCGTCTGGACCATCCCCGGACGTGTCCCTGGCCGGCTGCCGGACCCGTCGGTCCTCCAGTGGCGCGGCTCACCTGTCTGACGCGCGCGGCGCGTCGCCACCAACTGGCCCCCCGATCGGGTCACCATGGTGATGCGTCAACGAGCGAAGGAGACCCCATGATCCGTCTGACGCCCACCGCCGAGACCGTGAAGGTGACCTTCGCGCTGCCCCTCGGCCAGATGTCCAGCAGGTGCAGCGTGGTCGGCGATTTCAACGAGTGGCGGCCCGGCACACACGAGCTGCGCCGCCGGACCAACGGCACCCGATCGGCCTCGGTGACGGTGCCACGCGGGAGCCGAATCCGCTTCCGCTACCTCGCCGAAGACGGCCACTGGTTCAACGACCCCGACGTCTACGACCTGGACGGCTCGGACGCCGTCCTCATCGTCTAACCCGCACCTTCCACCCGCGAGTCGGGGCTCCCAGCACACCGAGTCGGGACTCTCAGCACACGGACTCGGCGCTATCCCGGCCGCGAGCAGCGGGACCACACGAGCGCACGATGGCCCCATTGAGTGGTATCAACCTATCTATCGACCAGACAACCGGTCCTCTTGAGCGCCCACTCGGGGGAAAGCAGTAGCCCACATGATGGCATCGGACAGCGGGCAGGTCAGAGTTCGAACGTTTCGAGGCTGGCCTGCCCGCTGCGCGGGCCAAAATCTCAGCGCGACCAGTCTTGGGCGGCCGAGTGCCCGGCGCGGCGCCCGTAGACCGCGCCGGCGGTGAGGCCGCTGCCCCCGGGGTAGTTGCCGGAGAACAGGCCGCCCACCAGCTCGCCGGCCGCGTACAGCCCGGGCAGCGGCTGGCCGGCGTGGTCGAGCACCTGTGCCCGCTCGTCCACCCGCAGGCCGCCGAAGGTGAAGGTGATCCCGCAGGCCACCGCGTATCCGTAGTACGGCGGGGTGTCCAGTGCCTGCGCCCAGTTGGACTTGGGCGGGTCCACCCGGGCGGCCCGACCGTCCTTAATCGCCGGGTCGAACGGAACGTCGACGATGGACGCGTTGAAGGCGGCCACCTCCCGGATCAACCCGTCGGCGTTTATACCGAGCTCCTCGGCCAGGCTGGCCAGGTCTTTGGCCTCCGCCCCGGTGATCGGGCGGCTGTCGTACTCCTCGGTGCGCAGCAGCGGTCGGGTCTTGGCGTCGAAGAGCTGGAACGCCACACCGTCGGGCTGAGCCAGGATCTCCCGGCCGTACTTGGCGTAGGTGTAGTTGCGGAAGTCGGCACCCTCATCCACGAACCGCCGACCCAGCTTGTTGACCACGATCCCCACCGGGTAGCTCTGCCGGGTCAGCTGGTTGGTCAGCTCGCGGTCTCCCCCGCCCGGCGGCGCACCGGCGTCCCAGGCCACGCTGTGGCAGCTGGCCCAGTCGCCGTGCCCGGCGGCACCCTCGGCCAAGGCGAGCTCGAGCACCTCGCCGGTGTTCAGCGGGTTACCCCGGACAATGGCCCGCTCCCAGCCTCGCCCGAGGTGACGCGCGCGGCGCTCCGGGTCGGCTTCGAACCCGCCGGCGGCCAGCACCACCGACCCGGCGGTCACCTCGTGCGGCTGGCCGGCAACGTCGCGGTAGCGCACGCCGCTCACCGATCCGTCCGGCCCGCGCAGCAGGTCCTGCACCGCCGCCCGGTAGCGGACCTGCACGCCGCTGTCGCGCGCGGCCGCCGTGTGCTGCGCGATCAGCCCCTTGCCGCCGTCGACCGTGCCCAGGGCAAGCCCGCCGAAAAACACCCAGCGGCCGCCGGACAGGTAGGACTGACGCTCGTACATCAGCCGCCACCGGATCCCGTGGCCGGCCAGCCAGGCCACGATCTCGGCGCTGTCCTCGACCAGGATCCGGGTCATTGCCGGGTCGCAGTGCCCT
>DATHIT010000060.1:0-7433 GCA_035489915.1 Pseudonocardia sp.
GAAGCGGCTGGCCGAGGCTGCACCGCCGGCCGGCGCCGGCACGGAGAGGTGAACTTGGCGTGCGCCGCGGTCAGCCTGCGCGCTTCGGCAACTCCTGGAGCGGCACCGGCTCCGGCCGTTCCACCGTGCTGTGCACGGCCAGCCGACCGCCGGAGTCCCCGGACTCGAGCAGCCGCTCCATCACCTCGAGCACGTGGTAGGCCAGCATCGCGCTCGCCCTCGGTGGGCGGGCCGACCCGGCGGCGGCCAGATCGGCGATGCCGTAGCCGCGGCCCGCGCCGAGGTAGCCGGCGGAGACCGGCAAGATCTCCCAGCCGGTGCCGCCCAGCCTGCGCAGCGCCACGTCACCGTCGAAGAGGTTGGGGTCCGGAACGGCCAAGCTGGCTCGGTCCCCGTGCACCTCGATCCGGGACGCGCGCGAGCCCACCGCGTCGAAGCTCATCAGGATCGTGGACAGCACCCCGCCCTGGTGCTCCAGCACTCCGGTGACGTGGGTATCCACCAGCACCGGGATCACCTCGCCTCGACGCGGGCCGGAACCGATGACCCGTTCGGCACGCATCCGGCTGGCCGCGCCGCTGACCCGTACGACCGGGCCCAACATGGTGACCAGGGCGCTGAGGTAGTACGGCCCCATGTCCAGCAGCGGGCCGCCCCCTGGCTGGTAGTAGAAGTCCGGGTTGGGGTGCCAGGCCTCGTGTCCCGGCGTCACCATGGTCGCCGTGGCCGAGATCGGGGTGCCGATCTGACCGTCGTCGATGGCCTTGCGCGCGGTCTGGATACCCGTGCCCAGCACGGTATCCGGGGCACAGCCGAGCGGGAGACTGGCGCGTTCGGCGGCGGACACCACCTCGGCGGCGGCCGGGGCCGTGGCGGCCAGCGGCTTTTCGCCGTAGACCATCTTTCCCTCGGCGATCGCCTGTAGCGCCACCGGCGCATGGGCCCTCGGCACGGTCAGGTTGAGGACCAGCTCGACGTCGGCGGCGGCGAGTAGTTCGCCGACTTCCAGCACCCGGGCGGTCGGCACCCGTTCCAGGACCGCCCGCGCGCGGGCTGGGACCAGATCGGCGACCGCCACCAGCTCCAGGCCGTCCAGCGAGGTCAGCGTGTCCAGGTAGGCCGGGCTGATCGCGCCGGCTCCGACCAGACCGATCCTCAGCGGCTGGCCCACAGCAGACCCCTCTCGATGACGGTCTTCACGTTGCTGTCCTGGAGCACGTCCAGGCTGTGTCCCGGCGTGCAGACGAAGATCCGGCCCTGCCCCCAGTCACGCGTCCAGATGGCCGGGTGGACGACCTGGCGGTGCCACGGGTCGAAGTCCCGCCGCCGCTGCGTGGTGGTGGCCAGCACGGTGTTGTACTCGTCGGCTAGCACCCAGTACTGCTCGGTGACCAGGTCGAAGTCCTCGATGCCCTCGGTGATGGGGTGCACCCGGCCGGCGTCGTTGATGGTGATGGTGTGCGGCACGAAGTTGTCGGCCTCGTCGTCGACCACGCCATAGGGGTGCTTGCCGGGGTGGCAGCCGAACTGACCGCCGACCAGGTGCAGGTAGTCGCTGGTGTTGCGGAAGGAGTCGGCGATTCCCCCGTGCCAGCCGGCGAATCCGGTGCCCCGCTCGACGGCGGCGCGCAGGCCGCGGAACTCGGTCATCTCGATGGTGCTCATGGTCACGCACTGCAGGACGAGATCCACCCCGTCCATGAACTCCGCGTCGGCATAGATCGCCGTCGACTCCTCGACCCGGACGTCGAAACCGTGGGCTCGCAGGTGCGGGATGAACAGCTCGGTGGCCTGGACCGGGCGATGCCCCTCCCAGCCGCCGCGCACCACGAGGGCACTCTTGTTCGCTGCCACAGATGTCCTTTCCCTACCTGGTGAATCCCGCGGTCATGCCACTGACCAGTTGCCGGCGCGCCACCACATAGATCACCAGCAGCGGCAGGCTGGCCAGCACCACCGAGGCCAGCAGCGCGGGGATGTTGACCTGGAACTCGCCCTGGAACGTCCACAAGGACAGCGGCAACACCCGCAGCTCCGGGCTCTGCGTGAGGATCAGCGGGAAGAGGAAGCCGTTCCAGACGTTCAGCGCGTTGTAGACGGCCGCGGTGACCACCGCGGGGCGGGTCAGCGGCAACGCCAGCCGCCACAGCATGCCCCAGTCCGAGCAGCCGTCCAGGCGCATCGACTCGAAAAGCTCGCCCGGCACGTCGCGTAGGAAGTTGGCCAGGATCAGCACCGAGATCGGGATGGAGAAGGCGATCGAGGGCAGGATCAGCGCCAGCAGGGTGTCGTACAGATGCGCCCGGGTGATCATCCAGTAGATCGGGATGATCGTGGCGTGCAGTGGGATGGCCAGGCCGAGCAGGAAGATCCGGTTGCTCAGGGCCAGGAACCAGCCGCGGCCCCGGGCGATCGCGTACGCCGCCATGAACGAGACCAGCACGGCGGGAAGCACCGATCCCAGGGTGACCACCACGCTGTTGACGAAGTAGCGGGTGAACCCGGAGCGCAGCACGAGGGCGTAGTTGTCCAGCGTGGGACTCGAGGGCGGCAGCAGCGGGTTCGAGGTGAAGAACTCGGACTGCGCCTTCAGGCTGGTCAGCACGATGTAGTAGATCGGCAGGATGATCAGGGCCAACCACAGCCAGCCGGCCGCGGCACCGAGCAGGTTGGGTCGGACCCGGGTGCCGGTCACAGTCCCTCCAGCTGGCTCGCGGAGCGGTCCGCTCCACCGATGCGTTGCAGCAGCACGGCCAGCAGCAGCCCGACGACGACCAGGATGACCGCGAGCGCACTGGCCGCGCCCATGTCGTTCGCCTTGAACCCGGTCAGGTACATGTGCAGCGGCAGCAGCCGGGTGCTGTAGCCGGGGCCGCCCTCGGTGAGCACGAAGATCAGATCGAAGTAGGTCAGCGAACCGACCGCCATCAGCGTCGAGGAGGTGATCGCGGTGTACTTCAACTGCGGCAGCGTGATGGCGAAGAACTGCCGGACGCGACCCGCGCCATCGATCTGCGCGGCCTCGAACAGCGAGGCCGGGATCTGCCGCACGCCACCCTGATAGATCAGCGTGTGGAAGGGGACGAACTGCCAGGCGATCACGAAGACGACCACGAAGAGCGCCAGGTTCGAGTTGCCCAGCCAGTCCTGGGCCAAGCTTTTGATCTTGAGCCCAGGGCCAAGGCCGAAGTTCGGGTCCAGTAGAGCCTTGTACGCGATGGCGACAGCGGCTGAGGACAGCAACAGCGGCACGAAATAGATCACCGCAAGCACCGCCCGGTAGCGCTGCCGGCCGGCGGTGAACACGCCGAGCAGCAGGCTCACCGGCGCCTGGACCACGAACGAGAAGACCATGATCTTCGCCGTCACCCAGATCGCATTGAGGGTCACCGGATCGGCGAGCGCCCGCGCCCAACTGTTCAGGCCGTCCCAGGTGATCGGCCCCAGCCCGTCCCAGCGGGTGAGGCTGAGCGCGACCACGCCCACCAGTGGGACCAGCGCGAAGACCGCGAAGATCACTACAGCGGGCAATGCCAGCCAGCCGCTCGGCCCCCTACTGGAGCCAGCCGGCCGCCCCGCGCTAGGTGGCAATGGTCCGGTTCATCGTCGTGACGAACTGCTCCGGCGTGATCGACTTGAGGAAGATCTGGTCCAGGTTGGCGAGTAGCGCATCCGCCTGCACCGGGCCGAGAGCCTGGTCCCAGGACAGCTGGAAGTTCGGGGCGGCGGTGGCCATGCCGTAGACCAGGGTGAGGAAGTCCTTGTCGGCCGAACCGGCCAGCTTGCCGTCGATTCCCTGGAGCACCGGTACGCCACCGTCGGCGATGGTGGTGTCCATGTCGGCCGGGGTGAGCAGGCCATCCTTGAGGTAGGCCAGTGCGGCCTGCCGTTGCTTCTCGGGGGCGGTGGCCGAGACGGACCAGAAGTTGGACGGGTTGCCCACGATGTTCTTGGGGTCGCCCGCACCACCGGCCACGGTCGGGAAGGTGGTGAAGCCGAGCTTCCCGCTCTTCATGAAGTCCGGGGCGCCGGTCTTGAGCGTCTGGTAGATCCAGCTGCCCTGCAGCAGCATGGCGGCCTTGCCGGTGAACAGCAGCGCCTGGTCGGCGTTGCTGTCGGCGGTGATCGAGGAGAACCCGCTGATGAAGCCGCCCGCGTCGACGAGTTGCTGAATCCTGGTCAGCGCTTCGAGCACCGCCGGATCGGACCACGCGCCCGGGCTCTTGGCCGCGATCCGGCGGAACACGTCGGGGCCACCGATGCGGTCCAGCAGGTACTCGATCCACATCAGGTTGGGCCACTTGGACTGGCCGCCGAGCGCGAACGGCGCGATCCCCTGCGCCTTGAAGGTGCCTACCAGCGCCATCAACTCGTCCCAGGTGGCGGGCGGGGAGGCTCCGACCTTGGCGAAGATCTCCTTGTTGTAGTAGAGGATGATCGGCTGGAGGTTGTTGTTCGGCAACGCGTACGTCTTGGCGTCGATCACGCCGCTGCTGAGCACCGACGGGATGTACCGGTCCTTGACCGCCGGGTTCTGGGCCAGGAACGAGCTAAGGTCCAGCACCTGGCCGGCGTCCACGTAGGACTTGAGGATGCCTCCACCCCAGCTCCACATGAAGGTGGGGCCCTGGCCCGCGCCGACGGCGGTGCGGATCTTGGTCTTGAAGGCGTCGTTGGCGAAGAAGTCGAGCTTGATTGCCTGGTCCGGATGGGCCTTGTTCCACGCGGCGATGGACTTGTCGACGTAGTTCTGGCTCGCGCCGGTCAGCCCCCACATGGTGGCGCTGTCAACTGGCACGGAGCTGCCCGGACCTGCGCTGGCACAGGCGGCGAGCCCGGTTGCGGCGGCGGTGGCGCCGGCGAGAGCGAGGAAGGACCGTCGGGAAAGACCCTGCTGCATCGTTGCTCCGATCCAGGACCAGATCGCGGATTTTCGAAAGATTTCGCAATTATGGTCGCTCGAGCTACCTTGACAGGCGACTCTCCGCATCGTCAACCCTGCAAGAGATGGTTGCCGGTTCGAAAGTTTTCGAAGGAGAACGGTGGCTGAGAACGAGGTGCAGCGAACGACGCTGGCGAACATCGCCGGCCAGCTGGGCGTGTCCACTGCCACCGTGTCGAAGGTGGTCAACGGGCGGGACGACGTGGCCGCCGACACCCGGGAGCGCGTCCTGGAAGCGCTGCGCGACGCCGGCTACCGCTCGCCAGGCCAGCGCCGGCGAGCCGAGCAGAGCGGGCCGATGATCGACGTCGTCTTCGACGCGCTGAACTCCGCTTACTCGACGACGCTGCTCACCGGCGTCCTGGACGAGGCCGCCGCCAGCGGGGTCGACGCGGTCGTCTCGGTGATCGGCAGCGGGCGCACGGCAGCGGCCGACCTGGCGCGACGGTCGCAGCGGATGGTCGAGCGCGGCCGGTCCGGCCTGATCGTCATCACCTCCGCCTACAGCGCCTCGCTGCTGCGCCCCTTCGGTGAACGTGGCCTGCCGGTGGTGGTTGTGGACCGGATGAACCCGCCGCCGTCCGGAGTGGTGAGCGTGGGTGCGACGAACTGGGCCGGAGGGCGTGCGGCCGCCGAGCATCTCATCGCGCTGGGCCACCTCCGGATCGGCTACGTCGGCGGGATCCAACATTCGGACTGCAACGAGGCCCGCTTCCACGGCTTCGTCGCCGCCCTGTCCGCGCACGGGATACCGACGCGGCCTGAGCTGATCATGCACGGCACGTTCCGGAAGCGATTCGGCGAAGCCGCGGGCAGCACGTTGCTGGCGCTGCCCGAGCCGCCGACCGCGGTGTTCTGCGGCAACGACCGGATCGCCCTGGGGATCATGACCGAGGCCCGGCGGCGCGGGGTTCCCGTGCCCGAGCAACTGAGCATCGTGGGCTTCGACGGCACCTACGAGGCGCGGCATTCGGTGCCAGCACTGACCTCGGTGACCCAGCCGCTGCACGAAATGGGGGCGGCGGCGGTGCGGGCGCTGTTGCGACGCATCCAGGGCGAGCAACCGGGCTCACACCGCGTGGAGCTGGCCACCGAGCTAGTGGTGCGCGAATCGACCGGCCCGGCGCCAGCGAAGTGAAACGCATGAGTATCCGACGCGGCGGTAGCCCTTGAGCTTGTTGATGCAACGCTCGACGACGTTGCGCTGCTTGTAGGCCTGCGCGTCGAAAGTCGGTGGCCGGCCGCCTTGGCGGCCCCGGCGTAGCCGGTTGGTCTGCTGGTCGGTCGGTTCGGGGATGGTGGCGGCGATCCGGCGTCGTCGCAGGTGAGCGCGGATCGCAGGGCTGGAGTAGGCCTTCGAATCATTTCGATGCCCGGCGGTGGCGACCCGCGAGACCGGACGGCACCGAGTGTCCGCGACCAGGTGAATCTTGCTGGTCAACTCCGCCCCGGGAACGCCCGAGCGCCTCCCGGCCGGGCTTGGCGGCGGGTTTCTTCGGCGACCCGCTAAACGTGCGCCAGAACACCCCGTTCAGCACCGTGCGGTGATCAGCCCACCGGCCACCCCGACACGGCTTCCGCACCGGCAGCAACGGCTCCAGCCGCGCCCACTCCTGGTCGGTCAGATCATGACGATCGAGCACGAACAGGATCTACAGCATCCCCCGCTCTTAATTCACGGGACAGGCTCTAGTCAAATAGTCAAAATGGGGGCGGGTCAGCGCTTTGTTGGTGTGGTTTGGGTGGCGGGTGGAGGATTGGTTCGCCTCGGCTGCGATGGGTTTGGCCGAGGGGTGTGTGCCAGATGAACTTTCCTGGTTTGGGTTGGTGGAGTGTCCAGCCGGCTTTGGTTTTGAGGTTGTGGTCGTGTGTGCATACTGGGCCGCCGTTGGTTGTGGTGGTCGGGCCGTGGTGTTGGTATTCCTGGGTGTGGTCGTATTCGGATTTGCTGGCCGGCCGCCGACAACCCGGGCCGACACAAGCGCGGTCCCGTTGTTGGATATGTCGCCGTAGCGCCGCAGTGGGGAATCGCCGGTCAGGGTTGGCGTCGATATCGCGGAGTTGCTGTATGTGGTCGTGGTATTGGGTGGCGATATCGGCGACGACCTGGCTCCATCCGCTGGCTTCGGGTGGGTGGTGGGTGAGTTCGTCCAGGAGGTCGGTCGGGATGAGGAGCTCGACGATCCCGCCGTGGGAGTGGTTGCTGGTTGCGGTGGGTCTGCGGCGGGTGATCCCGCCGCACACGAAGTGGCCGTCAGGGTTGAGCAGGGTGTAGCGCCATTGGGCGCCGCGCTGGTACGCCACGACCCGACGAGCCACATCCGCCAGGACTGGGCCTAGCCCGGGGATCGTGGCGGGGTGGTCGTTTCGGCCCAGCAGCGTGGCCAGCTGCACGCTCACCTCAACCCCCATGAGCCGACCACGCTGGTTTCTCGCCGTGCCGCCCGGCGCGGGGCCGCCTCGCGCGGCGGCCCGACTGGCGCTCGGCTCC
>DATHIT010000061.1:0-2161 GCA_035489915.1 Pseudonocardia sp.
AACCCGCCGCCGTGGAAGTACAGCACCGCGCCGGCCGCCGGGTTGGGCAGCCCCGGCGCCACGCCGTCCGCCTTGACCCACTCCACCAGGAAACCGCCGATGCGCAACTTCTCCGTTCGGGTGCCGGCGGGCGCCTTGCGCAACCCGGCCAGCAGCTCCAGCGCCGGGCCGGCGCGCAGCCCGGCCGGGGTGAGCGGCCACAGGCTGAACATCGGCCGGGCGATCCACCGGGCCGCCCCGTGGATCACCCACGCCCGCGAACTGAACCGGACGCGGTACTCAATCTTCGGCGCTCTCAAGCTCGCCCCCTTTGGCAAAGCGGAGTGCACTGTCCGGGAGATCGCGCAGCTGGGTACGCAGCACCTTCCCGGTGGCGTTGCGTGGTATCTCGGGGAGAAACGCTACCTCCCCTGAAGACTCGGCGAATACCCCAGACCACCCCAGACTCTGGCGCAGCGGGGCGCGGCGAGGGACCCTCCTAGCCGAGAACCCGGACCGGAGCGCCGGCGAGATAGGCGCCGATGTCCTCCACGATGTCCCGGTAGAACACCCGGTAGCCGCCCTGGGTCACGTAGCCCAGGTGCGGGGTGGCCAGCACGTTGGGCAGGGTGCGGAACGGATGGTCGGCCGGCAGCGGCTCGACGTCGAACACGTCCAGCCCGGCCCCGGCGATCCGTCCGGCGCGCAGCGCATCCACCAGTGCGGACTCGTCCACGATCGGGCCGCGCGAGGTGTTCACCAGGTAGGCGGACGGGCGCATCAGGGCCAGATCGTCGGCGCCGAGCAGGCCCCGGCTCCGCTCGGAGAGCACCAGGTGGATGCTCACGAAGTCGGATTCGGCCAGCAGTTCCGCCTTGGAGCCGGCCAGCTTCACACCGACCTCGGCGGCGCGCTCCTCGGTCAGGTTCTGGCTCCACGCCAGCACGTCCATGCCGAAGGCCAGGCCCACCCTGGCGACCTGGGTGCCGAGGCGGCCCAGCCCGAGCAGCCCCAGCCGGGCGCCGGCCAGGTCGACGCCGACGGTCCGCTGCCACGGACCGCCTTCCCGCAGCCCGGTGTTCTCCTTGGTCACCCCGCGGGCCAGGTCCAGGACGAGCGCCCAGGTCAACTCCGACGTGCCGGTGGCCAGCCCCCCGGTGCCGCACACCACGACGCCCCGCTCGGTGGCCGCCGCCACGTCCACCGAGGCGTTGCGCATTCCGGTGGTGATCAGCAGCCGCAGCGCGGGCAGCCGCTCCAGCAGGGATCGACGGAACGGGGTGCGCTCCCGCATGAGCACCACGATCTCGTGCTCGCGCAGCGCCTCGACCAGGGCGTCCTCATCGTCGAGGTGCTCGCGGAAGACGTCCACCTCGACCCGATCACGCACCGGGCCCCAGCCGGCCATTTCCATGGCCACACCCTGGTAGTCGTCGAGCACCGCGCACCTGCGCTTCACCGCGTCCTCCTCGAGCCTCGGTCGGAAGAGCGCTCCCGGTTCGACGCCTCCGCCGGTACCGATACTGCCGTGGCCCGGGCTGAAGCACGCGGGAGTGCCCGCCGTGTCACATCCGGGGACCCGGACGAACAGCCGGCCAGCTGGCGCGAGGTGATCACCGCGATGGCCGGTCGGCTCGGTGCAACAAGATGCAAGACCTGCCATCATCGTGCTCACCACCAAGGGCACCCGTTCCGGCAACCTGCGGAAGACCCCACTGATGCGGGTCGAACACGACGGCAAGTACCTCATCGTCGCCTCCCAGGGCGGCGCCCCCCAGCACCCGGTCTGGTATCACCACGTGGCGGCCACCTCCACGGTCGAGATCCAGGACGGCGCGAGCAAACAGGACATGGCTGCTCGCGAGCTCGCCGGGGAAGAGCGCGAGATATGGTGGAAGCGCGCGGTCGAGGCGATCCGGCGAAATCCCGTGACCCACCCGACAATTCTGTGACTTGCGTGTTCAGTTATACGAGCATGGGTTGTCGTCGGGGCGCTTGATTCGGGTCCACCCAGCGGGGCGGAATAAATTCCGGCCGCCCTAGGTGCATCCGGACTTCCCAGCCGGACTGATGAATCATCCTATGGTGAGTCGGCGGCGGGAATTTCACCCGCCGCCGCTCTTAGAACCGTGCGTGACACTCTCGCGTCACACGGCTCCCGTTGTCGAACCAGACGGGAGTG
>DATHIT010000062.1:0-2791 GCA_035489915.1 Pseudonocardia sp.
TGGTTATCGATTACCGTTAAGTGGCAGAATTTGCCCAACGGCCGCAGTGATGTCAACAGCCGAAGGGGAAGCCGTCGTGGAGTCGTTACCGCTCAGGCGCCCCAGCCTGCGCGATCAGGCACTCGCCGTGATCAGGCAGGCCCTGGTCGCCGGCGAGATCCGTCCCGGCTCCATCTACTCCGCCTCGGGGATGGCCAGCCAGCTCGGCACCTCGAACGCGCCGGTCCGCGAGGCGATGTTGACGCTGGTCAACCAAGGCGTGATGGAGGTCGTGCCGAACAGGGGCTACCGGGTCACCCCGGTCACCGACAAGGACCTCGACGAAGTCCACCAGCTGCGGGTGATGCTCGAGGTACCCGCCGTCCGGCAGCTCGCGCAACGGGACCTGGGCGAACACGCCGAGATGCTGCGCGAGCACGCCCGCAGGTGCACACAGGCCGCCGAGGACCGGGACATGACCGTGTTCCTGGAGGCCGACCGCGACTTCCACCTGAGCATGCTCGGACTGCTCGACAACGGGCGGCTGGTGCAACTGGTGGAGATGCTGCGCGACCAGACCCGCCTCTACGGCCTGCGCACGCTCGCCAAGGAGGGCAAGCTGGTGGCCACCTCGCTGGAGCACTTCGGCCTGCTCGACGCGGTGCTCGCCGGTGACCCCGAGCGCGCCGCCCAGCAGATGACCGAGCACCTCGCGCACGTCCGAGGCGACTGGGCCGACGCTGGGGACGACGACCAGGGGTGAGGTGTGCTGAGACGGGCGACTCAGTGTGCTGAGAGCGCCGACTCGCGGGCAGTTGGGTGGCGGTGTGGGGCCCGGTGGTGGTGTTAGGGGCGGTAGTCGACCATGCGTAGGCAGATGGTGGTGTAGCGGTCGACCAGTTCGGGCAGGCCGATCTCGCCGGCCGGGTCGTACCACTGGGAGATGGCATTGCAGGCGGCCAGTGCGGCCCGGCGGGCGTCGTCCGGGTGCTCGCAGTGGAACACGCCCTTGGCCACGCCGTCGGAGATGATGTCCTTCCACAGCCCGGTGGCGGCCCGGCGCAGGCTGTCCAGCCTGGCCTGGTGCGCGGGTTCCAGATTGCGCCACTCCCTGGCCCGGATCTCGCTCTCGATCCGCCGCCGGACCCGCCACTCCACGGCGGCCCCGACCAGGGCGTTGAGCCGGTTCACCGGGTTGTCGCCGGCCTCCCGCAGCGCCTGCTCACAGGCCTCGAAGTAATCGTTCGTGCTCTCCTGGATCAGCGCGGCGAGCAGGTCCTGCTTGCTGGAGTGCCAGTGGTACAGCGCGGACAGGCTCAGCCCGGCGCGGCGGGCGATGTCCCGGATGGACGCGCCGTGGTAGCCGCGCTCGGCGAAAATCTCCCGAGCGGCGTTGCTGATCGCCTCCCGGCCGGCGCCCCGGGGGATGGTCGGGGCGGCCGCGCCGTACTCGGGTGCGCTGCTCACCGTCTCAGCATATGGCCGGTTCGCCCGCCGGGGTGCGCAGCCTGGCGCGGGCCCCCGGTCCGGTGTTGCGTTCGGCACCTCCCGGGGGGCGCCGTTGTCATCTTAACGATTGAACGTTAAGTTCCGGATTGTTCCCGCTGTCGAGGCCGCCGAGGGATGCCGCTGATGAGTGTGCTCGCCGAGCAACAGGACTACCGGAGCGGCGTGCGCGCCTGGCTTCGCGACCACGCTCCCGAGCCGGCGGAGGGCCTGGACGCGGACGCTCTGCTGCGCCGCGCCAGGGAGTTCCAGGCCGCGCTCTACCAGGCCGGGTACGCCGGCATCACCTGGCCGAAAGACGTCGGCGGCCAGGGCCTGGGCACCGCCGAGGCGCAGATCTTCAGCGACGAGGCCGCCGAGCACGACCTGCCCGGCGGGCCGTTCATCATCGGCATGGGCATGTGCGGGCCGACACTGGTCGACCTGGGCACCGCCGAGCAGAAGTCCCGGTACCTGCCCAAGCTGCTCTCCGGCGAGGAGATCTGGTGCCAACTGTTCTCCGAGCCCGGCGCCGGGTCGGACGTGGCCAGCCTGCAGGCCAAGGCGGTCCGGACCGACGACGGGTGGGTGCTCAACGGGCAGAAGGTGTGGACCACCAACGCCCAGTGGGCCGACTACGGCGCGGTGCTCGCCCGCACCGACCCGGACCGGCCCAAGCACGCCGGCATCACCATGTTCATCGTGGATCTGCACGCGCCCGGGGTCACCGTGCGCCCGTTGCGGGACATGACCGGGCGCGCCCCGTTCAACGAGGTGTACTTCGACGACGTGCACCTGGCGGCCGACTCGGTGATCGGCGAGGTCAACCAGGGCTGGGCGGCCGCGGTGACCATGCTGGGCCACGAGCGGGTGTCCATCGGCGCCAGCCGCCGCCCCCGGAGCAATCCGCTGGAGTTCGCCTCGCTGGTCGAGCTGGCCCGCGCCGCCGGGGTGGCCGGGGAGCCGGGTGCCCGGGCGCGGCTGGCCGACCTCTACGCCCACGAGCGGGCGCTGGAGCTGTTCAACGTGCGGATGAGCCAGGAGACCGCCGCCGGCAACCCGCCGGGCGCGCGGGGCTCGGTGGCCAAGTTGGCCGGCGCGATGCTGCAGCGCCGTGCCATCGAGGTGGCCGGCGACCTGGCCGGCGCCGATGCGGCGGCGTGGGAGCCGGACGACCCCCGGGGATCGGAGCTGGCCCTGGGCATCAACTCCGCGCCGGCCGCCAGCATCGCCGGGGGTACCAACGAGATCCAGCGCGGCATCATCGGCGAGCGGATCCTGGGCCTGCCCAAGGAACCTCAGGTCGACCGGGACGTGCCGTTCCGCG
>DATHIT010000063.1:0-10827 GCA_035489915.1 Pseudonocardia sp.
GCGGCCAGCCGGAACTGGCCCTCCACCCCGATGTTGAACAGCTTCATCTGGAAACCCAGCGCCACCGCCAACCCGGACAGGTAGTACACGGCGGCGCTGTTCACGATGTCCACCGCGGTGGTGCCCTGGCCAACCTGGCTGATCATCACCCGCAGCGCGGTCCACGGGTGGTCCCCGCTGAACAGCAGCGCCACCGCGCACAGCAGCGCGGAGAACACCACCGCCAGCACCGGTGCCAGCAACCGCCCCCGCAGTCCGCTCACAGCGCGGCTCCGGTCATCGCGGCGCCCAACTGCTCCGGGGTGACCGTGGCCGGATCCGCGTCGGCCACCAGCCGCCCGCGCAGCATGACCTTGATCGTGTCGGACAGCCCGATCAGCTCGTCCAGGTCGGCCGAGACCAGTAGCACGGCGAGCCCGTCCCGCTGCGCGCCCCGGATCACCTCCCAGATCATCGCCTGCGCACCGACGTCCACGCCCCGGGTCGGGTGCGAGGCGATGAGCAGCACCGGGTCGCCGGACAGCTCCCTGCCGACCACCAGCTTCTGCTGGTTACCGCCGGACAGCGCGGCGGCCGGGACGTCCACCCCCGGGGTACGCACGTCGAACTCGGTGACGATCCGCTCGGTGTCCGCCCGGGCCGCGCGCACGTCGAGCAGCACCCCCCTGGAGATCGGCGGGCGGCTCTGGTAGCCGAGCACCCGGTTCGCCCACAGCGGTTGGCTGGGCAGCAGCCCGTGCCTGGTCCGGTCCTCGGGCACGTAGCCGATGCCGGCCTCCCGGCGCCGCAGGGTGCCCAGCGGGGTCAGGTCCACCTGGCCGCCTTCAGTGCCGGCGCCGTCGCCGGCATGACCCAGCAGCACCCGGCCGGACGCCGCCTGGCGCATCGCCATGATCGTCTCGACCAGCTCGGTCTGCCCGTTGCCCTCCACCCCGGCGATGCCGAGTACCTCCCCGGCGTGCACCACCAGGCTCACCGAGTCCAGCACCCGCCGTTCGCCATCCTCGGCGAGCAGGGTGAGGTCCTCGACGCGCAGCGCCTCCCGGTCGGTGACCGTGCTCTCCCGGGAACCCGGATCGGGCAGCTCACTGCCCACCATCATCTCGGCCAGCCGGCGGCTGGTCACCTGGCGCGGGTCCACGGTGCCCACGCAGCGGCCCCGGCGGATCACCGTGATGGTGTCCGCGATGGAGCGCACCTCGTCCAGCTTGTGCGAGATGAACAGGAACGTGTAGCCCTGCGCGCGCATCTCCCGCACGGTGCCGAACAGCTCGTCCACCTCCTGCGGCACCAGCACCGCGGTGGGCTCGTCCAGGATCACCACCCGGGCGCCCCGGTAGAGCACCTTGAGGATCTCCACCCGCTGCCGGTCCGCCACGCCCAGCCGGGCCAGCGGCAGGTTCGGGTCCACCCGCAGGCCGGTGGTGGCGGCCAGCTCGGCGATGCGGCGCCGCGCCTTGCCGCCGATGCCGTGCTCGGACTCGGCGCCGAGCAGCACGTTCTCCGCCACGGTGAGGTTGTCCGCGAGCATGAAGTGCTGGTGCACCATGCCGATGCCGGCCTTGATGGCGTCCGACGGCGAGCGGAACCGCACCTGCGCACCGTTCACCTCGATGTGCCCGGAGTCCGGCTGCTGCATGCCGTAAAGGATCTTCATCAGGGTCGACTTGCCGGCCCCGTTCTCCCCGCACAGCGCGTGCACCTCACCGGTGCGGACCACCAGGTCGATGTTGCTGTTGGCGATCACACCGGGGAAGCTCTTGCTGATGCCGACCAGCTGGACGGCCGCGGTGGGGTTCACGGTGGAAGTCTCGGGGATGATCGTCTCGGCACCGTTGCTACTGCTCCGGCGTGGCGGACACCTTGATCGCACCGCTGATGATCTGCGCCTTGTAGGCGTCCAGCTGGCTCTTGATGTCGTCCACAAAACCGCCCGAGGTGGCGTAGCCGACGCCGTCCACCTTCAGGTCGAACACCTTCGGGATGTTGTTCGTCTGGTTGCTGGCCACCGCCGAGATGAAGTCGTAGACCGCCACGTCCACCCGCTTGACCATCGAGGTCATGATGACGTCCCGGACGTCGGCCAGGGTCTTGTCGTTGTACTGGTCGGAGTCGACCCCGATGCCCCACTTCGGGTTCTGCGGGGTGCTGGCCGCCTTGATCGCCCGGAAAGCGCCGGACCCGGAGGCGCCGGCCGCCGCGTAAACCACGTCCGCGCCCGCGTCCAGCTCGCCCTTCGTGGCCTCGCCGCCCTTGGCCGGATCGTTGAACCCGCTCAGGTCACCGGCCTGGCTGAGGTAGCTCGTCTCGATCTTGATGTCCGGGGCGACCGCCTTGGCCCCCTGCTTGAAGCCCGCCTCGAACTTCTGGATCAGCGGAGTCTGCACGCCGCCGACGAAGCCGATGTGGCAGCTCTTGGTCTTGAGCGCGGCCGCCGCGCCGACCAGGAAGGAACCCTGTTCCTCGGCGAACACCAATGGGGTGACGTTCGGGAGGTCGTTCGCGGTGCTGTCGATCAGCGCGAACTTGACGTTCGGTGCGCCCGGCGCGACCGCCTCGACCGCCGGCTCGTACTTGAACCCGACCGCGATGATCGGGTTGTAGCCGTCGGCGACCAGCTGGCGCAGCCGACCGGCGCTGGCGTCCTCACTCTCCCCGACGGCGGCGGTGAGCTCCTTGTCCTGCGTTACCCCGAGCTGTGCCTTGGCCCGGTCCAGGCCGGCGGCCGCGGCGTCGTTGAACGATGCGTCGCCGCGCCCGCCGACGTCGTAGGACAGCCCCACGCGCAGTGCGCTGGCGTTCGCCCCCACTCCGCCCACGGGTGGCGCGGCCGGCGCGGCCCCGCCGGTCGGCGAAGGGTTGCGCCGGCACTCGGTCGCGGCGCCGGCCGAACCGCCGGAACCCGTCGAGCCGGTGTCCTTCGCGCAGCCGACCAGACTGACCGCCACGACCAGCAATGCCGCGGTCAGCACCGACGCTCGACGCATGCCGCCACCTCCATCAGTGCTCAAGATCGCAACCCCCATCGCTCCGCGGGCACGCTACTAGCCGGTACCCGGACGTGACCAGGACTTGCTCTAGTCGTTCACGAACCAGAATCATTGCGATCGCCAAAGGAGGCGTGATGGATGAGGCCAGTGTGACCATCGACGCGGCGCCAGAGCAGGTCTGGGCGCTGGTGTCCGACATAACTCAGACCGGGAAATGGAGTCCGTCCAACACCGGCGGAAAATGGATCATGGGCGCGTCCGGGCCCGCCGTGGGCGCCCGCTTCATCGGGTTCAACAAGCGCGGCCTGGCCCGCTGGCCCACCACCTGCAAGGTCATCGAGTGCGAGCAGCCCACTCGCTTCGCCTTCCAGGTCAACGAGAACAAGATGCAGTGGGGCTGGAAGGTCGAGCCCGCCGAGGGCGGCGGCACCGTGCTCACCCAGTGGCGCGAGCGGGTCGGCCAGCCGATGGCGCCGATTCGGCTCGCCGCCAGCCTGCTATTCCGCGACAAGCTGGACGAGGAGATGATCGAGGGCATGCACCGCACCCTGGCAGCGGTGAAGGCCGAACTGGAGAGCACCACCGCCTCGGCCGGCTGAGGCCAACCGGGCGGGCCGTCATCCAGCCCGCCCGGTTGATCTTCACCCGGTTGCCGGAGGCGGGGTTCGGCCTGGTGTGGCGGCCGTGGCGGCTCGACTAGCGTGTCTCGACGTGACCCACCGACGCGCGGCCGCCCTCCTCGGGATACTGGCGGCGGCGCTGTGCGTCCTGCTGGGCACCGCCGCCCCCGCGCTCGCCGCGCCCAACCCGGTGCCAGTGGCCGACGACGCCGGATGCCGGGTGCCGATCGCACCCCCGCCGCCGATCGACGCCTCCGAGAAGCCCCTCCCGGGCACCACGGCGCCGCCCCCGCTGCCGGTGCCCGCGCACCCGGTGGGCGGGCCGGCCATGGGCAACTGCGGAATCCTGCTCCCCGCCGGCGCCCCTCCGCTGCCGGCCGGCGAGACCAGCGCCTCCTGGCTACTCGCCGACCTGGACACCGGCGCGGTGCTCGCCGCGCACAACCCACACGCCCGGGAGCGACCCGCGTCCCTGCTCAAGGTGCTCACCTCGCTGGTGGTGCTGCACTCGCTGAACCTGGACACCGTGGTGGAAGGCACCCAGGAGGACGCGAACGTGCCGGGCAGCCGGGTGGGTGTCGGCGCCGGCGGTCAGTACAGCGTGCGCCTGCTGCTCACCGGGCTGCTGCTCAACTCCGGCAACGACGCGGCCAACGCGCTGGCCCGTCAGCTCGGCGGGGTGCCAGCCATGTTGGGGACGATGTCTCAGACGGCCGCCTCGATGGGCGCACTGGACACCCGGCCGACCAGCCCCTCCGGGTTGGACGCCCCGGGCATGTCCACCTCGGCCTACGACCTGGCGCTGTTCTACCGGGCGGCGGTGCGCGACCCGACCTTCGTGGCGATCAGCCGCACCCGGTTGGCCGACTGGCCAGGGCACGGCGACCTGCCCGGCTTCAAGATCAGCAACGACAACCGGATGCTGACCAGCTACCCGGGAATCATCGGCGGCAAGACCGGGTTCACCGATGACGCCCGGCATACCCGGGTCGCGGCGGCCGAACGGAACGGTCGCCGGCTGGTCGTCGTGCTGATGCGCGGCGAGACACACCCGGTGCCGATGGACACCCAGGCGGCCCGGCTGCTTGACTACGGCTTCGCGCTGCCCGCCGACACACCCGCCGTGGGCAACCTGGTGGACCAAGCGCCCGGCGACCCGGGGGCTGAGGCGGAGGCTCAGACGGCGCGGGGCTGGACCGGCGAGGCGCTGCTGGCCGGCTCGACGCCGGACGGCCAACCCGCCGAGAACATCCCGGCCAGCCTCGCGGTGATCGGAGGTGGCGCGCTGCTCGGCGGGCTGCTGTCCGTGCTGGTCGCCCGGCGCCGCCCGCGCGGCCGGCACACCGCCGCCAACATCGCCCGCCCCGGACCGACCGAGCCACCCAAGCGGTAGGCCCGGCTCAGCGGCGCCAGCCGGCGTCCGTCAGCGGCGCCGGCGGGCGAAGCCGCCGAGCAGCAGCCCGGCCACCGCGCCGGCGCCGACCAATCCGGCGGTCAGCCCGCCACTGGGCGCGCGCCCCACGGTGACCTCCGTCCTGATCACCGCCGGACCTGGCGCCGGAGGCGGCTTCTCGACCATGTTCTCCTTGGCCGTGGCCGCCCACGCGGCGAGGAACAGCAGGAACCGGGAAACGGTGAAGATGAAGATCATCAGACCGAGCACCGGCCCGAACAGCGCACCGGTCGGCGAGTTGGTGATCTGAGCCAGGTAGAACACCATGATGTGCTTGATGATCTCGAAGCCGATCGCGCCGGCCAGTGCCGCCTTGGCCGCGCTGCGCCAGGTGACCGGCTCGCGGGGCAGCCGGGCGATCACCCAGAGGAACACGAGCGCGTTGGCCAGCAACCCGACGACCACTACGACCAGCTGGATCAGCGGGTTCAGCCAGGCCACCTGATCCAGCCCGACCAGTTTCAACACCGGTTTGGCCAGGCCACCGGCCGCCACCACGCCGAAGGAGACCACCAGCGCCACGCCGAGCCCGATGAGCGCCAGCAGGTCCCCCAGCATCTTGCGCAGCAGCTTCGGCGGGTCCTTGCGTTGGCCCCACTGCTCGGACAGCGCCTCCCGCAGGTTGGCCATCCAGCCCAACCCCGAGTAGAGCGCGATGATCAGACCGATCACCCCGACCGTCCCGGCGGAGTTGATCGCCGAGGTGATGACGCCGTTCAGCGTGGTGCCCAGGTCGCTCGGCACGGCCTTGGTGATCGACTCCTGCAGTCGGAGCAGCAGGTCCGGGTTGCGCCTCAGGAATAGCGCACCGGCCGCGAACGCCACCATGAGCAGCGGGAACAGCGCCAGCACGCTGAAGTAGGTGATCGCGGCGGCGTAGTGGTCGCCGTGGTTCTCGGTGTAGCTCTGCCCGGCGCGGAGCAGGTGGTCGATCCACTCGTAGCGCCGGCGCAGCTCGGCCACCTTGGACGGCTTGGTGGGCTTGGTGGGCTTGGTGGGCTTCTCCGGCTGGTCGGCCACGGCGGCTCCTCCGGTGGTCGGTGCCGGGCCGATCAGCCTGTCGGAGATCAGCGCAGCGGCGGAAGGAACCCGATCCTGTCGTAGACCGTCCCCAGTGTCGCGCTGGCCACGTCCCTCGCCCGGGTGGCGCCGTCGGCCAGGATCCGGTCGAGCTCGCCGGGGTCATCCAGGTAAGCGGTTACCTTCTCCCGCAGCGGGGACACGAAACCGCCCACCACCTCGGCCAGATCCTTCTTCAGGTCGCCGTAACCCTTGCCGGCGTAGTCGGCCTCCAGCTCGGCGATCTTCCGGTTGGTCAGCGCCGAGTAGATGGTGAGCAGGTTGGAGATGCCGGGCTTGTGCTCGACGTCGAAGCGGATCTCCCGCTCGGCGTCGGTGACCGCCGACCGGATCTTCTTCGCGGACACCTTCGGGTCGTCCAGCAGATCGACGATGCCGCCGGGACTGGACGACGATTTGCTCATCTTCGCGGTCGGGTCCTGCAGGTCGAAGATCTTCCCGATGCCCTCCGGGATGAACGGCTCCGGCACGGTGAACGTGCCGGCGCCGAACCGGGTATTGAACCGCTGGGCCAGGTCCCGGGTCAGCTCAAGGTGCTGGCGCTGGTCCTCACCGACCGGCACCCGGTCGGCCTGGTAGAGCAGGATGTCGGCGGCCATCAGTATCGGGTAGGTGAACAGCCCGACGGACGCGCGGTCGGTGCCCTGCTTGGCCGCCTTGTCCTTGAACTGGGTCATCCGGCTGGCCTCGCCGAACCCGGTGATACAGCTGAGCACCCAGGTCAGCTCGGCGTGCTCGGGCACCTGCGACTGCACGAACAGGGTGCACCGGGCCGGGTCCAGGCCCAGCGCCAGCAGCTGGGCGACGCCCCGCCGGGTCCGCTCGCGCAACGCCGCCGGGTCGTGCGGGGCGGTGATCGCGTGCAGGTCCGGGATGAAGTAGAACGCGTCGTGGTCGTCCTGTAGCGCGATCCATTGCCGCAGCGCGCCGAGGTAGTTGCCCAGGTGGAACGAGTCGGCGGTCGGCTGGATCCCGGAGAGCACCCGGGGCCGGTGGGACGAGTCTGTCATGTCCTCGATTCTCCCAGTGCGGTCGAGGAAGTTCCCAGGCGGTCGGCGGGTGAGTCGCCACATCTGCCCGGCTGAGAACGCACGGTCCCGTGCCGAGCGCGGATACCGGCCGCGGTCCAGGATGGAGCAGCCGCCGCACTGGAGCGCGCCGCCCGATCGCGAGGAGCAGCATGACGCTGATCGCCTTGGAAGAGCACCTGATCCCCGCCGACCTGGTCGGGCAGGTGTGGCCGAATCGTTCGGCGCCGGAGGCGTTGCGCGCGGCGCTGATGGACGTCGGCGAGCGGCGGCTGCGGGTGATGGACGAGGCCGGCATCGACGTACAGGTGCTCTCGGTGGCCGCGCCGGCCGCTCAGCAGGCGCCGGCCGAAGACGCGGTGGCGCTGGCGGTCGCGCTCAACGACCGGTGCGCCGAGGCGGTGGCCGCCCACCCTGACCGGTTCCAGGCGCTGGCCAGCCTGCCCACCGCTGATCCGGGCGCGGCCGCGGCGGAGGCCAAGCGGGCGGTGTCCGAGCTGGGCTTCTGTGGGGTGGTGATCAACGGGCACACCGAGGGGCGGTTCCTGGACGCGCCGGAGTTCGACGAGCTGCTCGGCGCGATCGAGCAGCTGGACGTGCCGATCTACCTGCACCCCACGTATCCGCCGCCGGAGGTCGCGGAGATCTACTTCAGCGGGCTCCCGGCGCCGGTGAGCCTGGCACTGGCCACCGCGGCCTGGGGCTGGCACGCGGAAACCGGGCTGCACGTCCTGCGGCTCGCGGCCGGTGGCGTGTTCGACCGGCATCCCGGGCTGCGGGTGGTCGTCGGGCACATGGGCGAGAACCTGCCGTTCTCCCTGATGCGCGCGGACGCCGTGCTGAGCGGCGCGCGCCCCGGCCAGCGCTCGGTGGCGGACATCGTGCGCGAGCACGTGCACATCACCATCTGCGGCTATCCGACCGTGCCGCCGCTGCTCTGCGCGCTGTCCGTATTCGGCGCCGACCGCATCCTGTTCTCCACCGACTACCCGTTCGGCGACGCCGCGGTGCACTCCCGGTTCCTGGCCGAAGCCCCGATCAGCCCAACCGACCGCGACAAGATCGGCCACCTGAACGCCAAACAACTATTCCGCCTCTAACCGGCCGTCCTGGTTACGCCGCACAGACCTGGTAGCGGCCGCGCAGACTGTGCGGAGTCTGTGCGGCCTGCACGCGGTCTGTGCGGCGTTAGGCCTCGTCGGCTGGCTGGTCGCGGTCGGCCAGCTTCTCGTCGGCGGCGGGTGGCTCAGTGGCCGGCTGCCGGGTTGCCAGGTTCGGCAGCCGGACCATGCCGCTGTCCAGATCGATGTCGAAGCGGGGGCGGTGCAGCTTGCCGTCGCTGTCCTCGCCGCCCTCGTCGGTCAGCTTCTTCCCGGGGAACAACTCTCCCAGCATGCCCATGCGTTCACGGTAGACCCGGCGGCCTCTGGCCCGACGGAAACCCCGACGGAGTGTGCTGAGAACGCCGACTCAGTGTGCTGAGAGCGCCGACTCGCGGGAAGTAACGGGAAGTGAGTGGTGCGTGGTCCCTTCAGGCGGTGGTGAGGGGGAGGAGGCGGGGGGCGGCGGCTTCGGCGGGGGTGAGGTGCTCGGGCGAGCCGACGTAGGTGGTGGTGCGCTGGCGGACCGGGCGGCCGGCCAGCGTGGCGATCGCGGCCAGCTCGGCCACGGTGCGCGCCGAGCCGTTCTCCGAACCGGCCATCCGGCTGATCGTCTCCTCCATCAGGGTGCCGCCCATGTCGTCCGCGCCGCCGGCCAGGATCCGCGCCGACAGCGAGTCGCCCAGCTTCACCCAGGAGCACTGCACGTGGTCGATCCGGCCGTGCAGGGCCAGCCGGGCGAACGCGTGCACCGCCCGGTTGTCCCGCTCGGTGGGCCCCGGGCGGGCGATGCCGGCCAGATAGATCGGCGCGTTGTGGTGCACGAACGGCAGCGGCACGAACTCGGTGAACCCGCCGGTGCGGTCCTGGATGGCGGCCAGCGTGCGCAGGTGGCCCAGCCAGTGCCGGGGCTCGTCCACGTGCCCGTACATCATCGTGGAGGAGGACGGGATGCCCAGCTCGTGCGCGGTGCTCACCACCTCGATCCACTGCGAGCTGGGCAGCTTGCCCTTGGTCAACACCCAGCGGACCTCGTCGTCCAGGATCTCCGCCGCGGTGCCGGGAATCGAGCCCAGCCCGGCCGCGCGCAGCTCGGTCAGCCACTCCCGGATGGACACGCCGGCCTTGGCCGAGGCGGACACGATCTCCATCGGGCTGAACGCGTGTACGTGCATCCCGGGCACAGCGGCCTGGACCGCGCGCACCAGGTCGGCGTAGAACGTCACCGGCAGCTGGGGGTCGATGCCGCCCTGCATGCACACCTCGGTGGCGCCCTCGGCCGCCGCTTCCACCGCCCGCGCGGCCACCTCGTCCAGCGAAAGCCGGAAGGCGTCGGCGTCCCGCTCCCGCTGGGCGAACGCGCAGAACCGGCAACCCACGTAGCACACGTTGGAGAAGTTGATGTTGCGGTTGATCACGTAGCTGACCTCGTCGCCGACCACGTCGGCGCGCACCTGATCGGCCAACCGGCACAGCTCGTCCAGCGCGGTTCCTTCGCTGGTCAGCACCGCCATGGCGGCCGTGGTGTGCGCCGGGTCGAGCAGCGCCGCCGGGTTGTCCGCCGCGAGGGCGAGGCCGGCGCGGACGTCCGCGTCGAGCCGCTCCGGGGCCGCGCCGGCGGCGGTTCGCTGGGCGGCCAGTTCGCCGCGCAGCTCGTCCCAGTCGCCGTAGACCGAGTCGAAGTCGCCGCGCCGGTCGTCGGTGCGTCCGGTGGTGTCGATGGTCGCCTGCAGGTCCACCCGCCCGGTGGACTCGAAGCCGCCGTCCGGCTCCTGCCACGGGCGGCCGGCGAGCACGGCGTCCTCCCTGGCCAGGCCGGTGGCCGGGTCGGCCAGCGCGGCCACGTGCCGGTGCAGCCGGGTGTCGATCCACGGCGAGCCAGCCAAGACGTAGCGCGGGTAGGCGGTGAGCCGCTCCCGCAGGGTGAAGCCGGCCTCCGCCGATCGGGCGGCCAGCTCCTCGATCACCGGCCACGGCCGCTCCGGGTTGACGTGGTCGGCGGTCACCGGGGACACCCCGCCCCAGTCGTCGATGCCGGCGCGCAGCATCAGCCCGAACTCGTTGCCGACCAGGTTAGGCGGGGCCTGCAGCCGCATCTTCGGCCCGAGCACCAGCCGAGCCACCGCGATGGTGGCGGCCAGGTCGTCCAGGTCGGCGTCCGGGTCATTGGCCATCGCGGTGTCCGGCTTGGCCCGGAAGTTCTGCACGATGGTTTCCTGGATGTGCCCGTGCGCGCGGGCCGCCGAGCGGATGGCGAACAGCGAGTCGGCCCGCTCCGCGCGGTTCTCCCCGATGCCGATCAGGATTCCGGTGGTGAACGGCACGCCCACCCGGCCGGCGTCGGTCAGGGTGCGCAGCCGGACGGCCGGCTCCTTGTCCGGGCTGCCGTAGTGCGCGCCGCCCGGCTCCGACCAGAGTCGGGTGGCGGTGGTCTCCAGCATCATGCCCATGCTCGGCGCGACCGGCTTGAGCCTGGTCAGCTCGGCCCAGGAGAGCACTCCGGGGTTGAGGTGCGGCAGCAGCCCGGTCTCCTCGAGCACCGCGATCGCGCAGGCC
>DATHIT010000064.1:0-9757 GCA_035489915.1 Pseudonocardia sp.
CTCGAGCGGCTGCCGTTCACCACCAAGGAGGACCTGCGCGCGGCGACGTTGACCGAGCTCTCCGCCGTGCCGGAGCGGGACATCGTCCGGGTGCACGCCTCGTCCGGTACCACCGGGCGGCGCACGCTGTGCCCGTACACCGCCGAGGACGTCCAGGCCTGGACGGAGATGATGGCCCGCTCCTTCCACTACGCCGGAGTGGGCGCCCAGGACCGGGTGCAGATCGCCGTCGGCTACGGATTGTGGACCGCCGGGTTGGGGTTTCAGGCCGGGGCGGAGCGAGTCGGCGCGATGGCCGTGCCGGCCGGGCCGGGCAACACCGAGCTGCAGCTGGAGCTGATGTGCTCGCTGGGTAGCACGGTGCTGGGGGCTACGTCGTCGTTCGCCCTGCTGCTGGCCGAGCTGGTGCGGGAGCGTGGGCTGGCCGCGGAACTCGCGCTGCGGGTGGGGATCTTCGGCTCGGAGCGCTGGGGGGAGGGGGTCCGGCGCACCGTCGAGTCGCTGCTGGGCGTCGAGACGTTCGACTGTTACGGGCTGACCGAGCTGTGGGGCCCGGGCACCGGCATCGAGTGCTCGGCGCACCAGGGCATCCACGTGTGGAGCGACCACTACCACCTGGAGATCATCGACCCGGACACGCTGCGCCCGGTGTCGCCCGGCACCGTGGGCGAGGCCGTGGTCACCACGCTGACCAAACAAGCCATGCCGCTGCTGCGCTACCGGACCAGGGACCTGACCTTCCGGTACCCCGACCCGTGCGCGTGCGGCAGCCCCTATCCCAGGATCGGCCGGCTGCTCGGCCGCTCCGACGACCAGATCAAGCTGCGTGGGGTGATCTTCCTGCCGGCCCAGGTGGACCGGGTGCTGGCCGCGCTGGACGGGTGCGGGCCGGAGTACCAGATCCACGTGGACCGGGATCCGCGCGGCCGGGACACCGCGCTGGTGAAGGTCGAGGCCGAGCAGCGCGCTGGGCTGGCCGAGCAGCTGGCCACGGAGTTCCGCGCGGCCATCGGCGTCCGGGTGGAGGTCGAACTGGTCGGCTACGGCGAGCTGCCGCGCACCGAGCGCAAGGCGCGCCGGGTCTTCGACCACCGGCCGCAGTAGTGCGCGAGATGACCCGGCGGCGCCGCTTCGTGGACACCCGGTACGGCCAGCTTCACGTCGCCGAACAGGGCGACGGGGACCCGGTGATCCTGCTGCACCAGACGCCCCGCTCCTGGGACGAGTACCGGGACGTGCTGCCGCTGCTGGCCTCGGCCGGGTACCGGGGGATCGCGGTGGACACCCCGGGCTTCGGGGACTCCGCCCGGCCAGAACAGCCGTGCACCATCGAGCTGTTCGCCGACGGGGTGCTGGCCGTGGCCGACGCGCTGGACCTGGGCGGGTTCGACCTGGTCGGGCACCACACCGGCGGGGTGATCGCGGTCGAGGTGGCCGCCTCCGCGCCGGGTCGAGTGGCTCGCCTGGTGCTCTCCGGCACCCCGTACGTGGACGCCGACCGCCGCCACCGGGTCCGCTCCCGCCCGCCGGTCGACCATGTGGTGCCCGCCGCCGACGGCTCCCACCTGCTCGCCCTATGGCGCAACCGCACGCCGTTCTACCCCGCCGACCGGCCCGACCTGCTGGCCCGGCTGGTCCGCGACGCGCTCGTCGTGCTGGACCGGCTGGAGGACGGCCACGCCGCGGTCAACGCCTACCGGATGGAGGACCGGATCGGCCTGGTCACCGCCCGGACCCTGGTGCTGTGCGGCGAGCTGGACGAGTTCTCCCTGCCCGACCTGCCTCGGCTGGTCGCCGCGATCCCCGGAGCCCGGTCGGCGGTGCTGCCCGATACTGGGGTGCCGTCGGTGGATCACCGCCCGGCGGAGTTCGCCGCCCTGGTCACCGCCTTCCTGGACGGGCGTGGATGATGTTGGGGTGACCGCGCCAACCGCGACCTCGATCCGGGTCGGTGCGTTGTTGGTGACCTCGAACGGGTTCGTCGACGCCTACACCTACCTGGCCCATGGCGGGGTGTTCGCCAATGCGCAGACCGGCAATGTGATCTTGTTCGGGGTAGGGCTGGCCAGGCCTGATGAGGTCGACGCGCTGACCCACCTCTGGCCGGTGATCGCGTTCGTCATCGGCGTCATGGTGGCTCGGGTGTTCCGGAGCGAGGCGGCAACCCATCGGTTGCGCTACCCGTTGCGCTATGTGCTCGGCCTGCAGATCCTGGTGCTGGTCGCGGTCGGGCTGCTGCCCGCGAGCGCGCCAGAGCCGAGCATCACCACAAGCATCGGGTTCGTTGCCGCGCTGCAGTTCTCGCTGTTCCGCACGGTGCGCTCAGCCACCGTGGTGCCCATCGCGATGACCGGCAACCTGATGCGAACCACGGACAGTGTGCTGACCGCGCTGCGCGGGCGCCGTCGCGAGGACGTCGGGCTCGCCGTGCTGTACGTATCGCTGGTGCTCGGGTTCGCCGCCGGCGCGGTGGCCGGTGCGCTGATCACCGAGCTGGTCGGCACCCGCGCGGTGTGGATACCGGCCGGCATGATCCTGGTCGCGCTGGTGCTGTTCTTCGTCGACGAAGCCCGGCCGGCGCCGCCGGGTGATGAGGCGGCCTGAACAGGCGCGTCAGTCGTGGTTCTGCCGGAGGAAGCCGCTGACCAGCTGGTAGTAGTCGTGCGGGCGTTCCTCCTGCACGTGGTGCCCGGCGCGGTCCATCACGTAGAGCTGTCCGCGCGGGACCATCCTGGCCAGCATCAGTGGGTAGTCCGGGGTGAGGAAGGCGTCGTACATGCCCCAGGCGAACAGCACCGGCGCCTGGATGCGGCCCAGCTCGGCGGACAGCTCCTGCCACTCGCCGCGCGGGCTGTCCGACGCGCCGGCCAGCGCCATTTCCTCGGCGTCCACACTCTGCTGGTAGCGCAGCGCGACGGTGTGCTCGGGGATGGCGGCCGGGTCGTACCACTCCAGCTGGGCCATCAGCTCGCGCATCTTGGCCGGGGTGGGGCCCTCGCCGCCGAAGTAGGCGTCCCGGGCCGCGCGGCCACGCCGGCCGCCCTCCGGCAGCGGGGCCAGCGGACCGTGGAACACCGGCATGCTGCCGGTCACCACCAGCGAGCGGACCCGCTCCGGGTAGTGCGCGGCCAGCGCGAGCGCGATGGTGCCGCCCCAGGAGTTGCACACGAAATCGGCCCTGGCCACGCCCAGGGTGTTCAGCAGCGCCACCGTCTTGGCCGCGTGGAAGTCCCACATCGGCCCGCTGATCACGCACTTCTCCGAGCGGCCGTACTGCAGGATGTCCACCAGGTAGCAGCGCCGGTCCCGGGCGAACAGCGGCGCCACCGGGCCGAAGTCGGTCCAGGCGGTGCAACCGGGGCCGCCGCCGTGCAGGAAGACCGTCGGATCCCCGGCGCCGAGGTCCAGGTAGTGGTACCGCACCCCGTCGGCGTCGGCGTACTGGCCCTGCGGCGGGTCGGCGAGCATCCGCGCGGCCGTCTCGGTGCCCTGATCAGCCATGACTGTCATGGTGCGGCCGGGCGGCCCGGACGAGGAATGCGTCGGGTCCGGTCACCGGTCCGGCCGCCGCCCGATCGACTTCGCATACCCGAGGTGCACTTCGCACAGTGCGCGCGGTATGCGAAGTGCACCCTGGGTATGCGAGGTGGGGCGAGTGCGGGCCACGGCGGCGCTTGCGGGCATTCGCCGCACTGGTCCGAAGAGCGGACCCGTTCCGTGGAACGGGCCGGCGGCGGGGGCCACCATCTCGGCACGGTGCGCGGCACCGGGTCGGACGGTGGGAGGACAGCGATGGCAGCGCGCGAAGCGCCCGGCGGGACCGCGGCTGAGACGTCCAGCCGTTCCTCCGGTGACCGGCCGTCCCGGGCCCGGTCGGCGGGCCGGCAGGACTGGTCCACCTGGCCGCACTACGACGCGGCGGGCGGCGGCTTCCCCGGCTACTGGTACCCGGTGACCTGGTCCTCCCAGGTGACCGGCAAGCCCTCGGCGCACACCATCTGTGGGCACAAGCTGGTGCTCATCCGGGACGGTGGCACCGCGTACGCACTGCACGACCGCTGCCCTCACCGCGGTGTACCGCTGTCTCAGGGCGACCAGCAGTTCCCCGGCACGATCAGCTGCCCCTACCACGGTTGGACCTACCGGCTCACCGACGGCCTGCTCTGCGCGGTGATCACCGACGGCCCGGAGTCGCCGATCCGGGGCAAGGTCACCGTGCGCGGCTACCCGGTGGCCGAACGCCTCGGCATGGTCTGGGTGTACATCCCGGTGGCCGATGAGCCGGCGCCGCCGATCGATTCACAGCTGCCCGAGGAGCTGCTGGACAACCCGTTCACCATGGGCGGCCGGATCCAGCCCCGGTCCGGTAACTGGCGCTTCGCCTGCGAGAACGGGTTCGACGAGGGGCACGCCAAATACCTGCACCGGACCTCGCTGTGGCGGCTGTTCAAGCCGATGCCGACCTGGAACATCACCCGGGTGGTGCCGGGCGGGCGGTGGATCTACCGGGTGCAGGACGAGGTGCACTGGTCGGCCGACTTCCCCGGCGTCGGGCACTGGACCAACCAACGCTGGTGGAAGCTGCGCCCGCCCAAGGGGACCTTCAACATCGGCAACACCGGCACCCCGAAGAAGGTCAACCCGACCATCGCGGCGCAGCGGTTCCCCGGGTTCGCCTCGCTGACCATGCCGGGCATCCTGCGGATCGTCTACCCGAACTTCATCCACTACGAGTTCTACGTGCCGGTGGACGAAGGGCACCACAACTACGTCGGGGTCATGGTCAACTTCGTTCAGGGTTGGGCGTCGGCCCGGTTCTACGCCAAGTACCTGGGCGCGATCCGGTGGCTGTTCCACGGCCAGTTCTCCGGCCAGGACGCCTGGATGGTGGACATCACCGACGCCCCGCCGGAGCGGCTGTACCGGCCGGACGTCTCGCTCACCGCGTGGCGCGGGCTGGCCGAGCAGAGCTACACCGCCCGCCTGGCCGAGGCCGGCGCCGCTGCCGAGGCGGGGGCCGGTACCAAGGTCGGCGCCGGAGCCGAGGCGGGGGCCGGCGCCGAGACCGGGGCGGGAGCCGGAAGGCGTGCCGGCATGCGGGCCGGCGCCCGGCGGGTTCAGCGACACACCAACACCCAGGTCCACCGGATCAACCAGTGACCGCCCGGATCGCCGGCGGGCAGCCAACGGCGGCGGCGCGGGCCGAGGCGGCCCTGGAGCGGGTAACCGCCCGGATCCGCGGAGACCGGCTGGCCGACCTGGTCGCCGGGGTGGTGGACGTGCCCAGCCCGACCGGGGACGAGGCGCCGCTGGCCGAGCACGTCGCCGAGGTGCTCCGCCGTGCCGGGGTGCCGGCCCGCACCCAGCCGCTCGACGACCGCCAGGCCAACGCGTGGGGGCGGCTGCGCGGCGCCGGCGGCGGACCCGACCTGTTGCTCTACGCCCCACTGGACACGGTCACCAGCGGCCGCGGGGAGGAGGACCTGCCCTGGGCGGCCGAGACGCTCCGGCCGGACATGCGCCCGGTGGCCAAGCTCGAGAACGAGTTGGTCCGCGGCCTGGGTGCGTCCAATCCGAAGGGCCACGTGGCGTGCGTGATCGCGGCGGCCGAAGCGGTGGCCGGCGCGGTGGCGGCCGGGGACCTCGAACTCACCGGTGACCTGCTGGTCGGCTTCGGCGCCGGCGGCATGCCGACCAACGCTCGGCCGGGGGTGGACAACCCGAGGCGCAACACCGGCCAGGGCGTGGGCTGCTCGTTCCTGCTCGAGCAGGGCGTCTGGCCGGACTACGCGGTGATCGCCAAGCCGGGGTGGTCGGTGTCCTGGGAGGAGGTCGGCCTGACCTGGTTCGACGTGGCGGTGCGCGGCACGCACACCTACGTCGGCTCTCGGCACCGGCTGCCCTACCGCAACGCCGTCGACCTGGCCGGCCAGCTGGTGCACGGCCTGGAGCAGTGGTTCCCGCGCTACGCCGAGGCGCACACCGACGGCCTGGTCGCCCCGCAGGGGGTGGTCGCTTCGATCCGCGGCGGCACCGAGCGCACCGCGTCGTTCACCCCGGCCGAGTGCGTGTTCACCGTGGACCTGCGGCTCAGCCCGCGCACCACGCCGGCCCAGGCCCGCCGGGAGTTCACCGCCGCGCTGGCCGAGATCGCCGAGCGGATCGGCGGGGCGGACTACCAGGTGGAGCAGGTCCTGGCCATCCCCGGCGAGCGCACCGACCCGGACAGCTGGATCTGCCGTGCCGCGATCGAAGCCTGGGAGGCCATGGAAGGCGGCCGGCACGAGCCGGTGACCGGGATGAGCGGCGCCACCGACGCCAACATCCTGCGCAACCGGGGCATCCCCACCGTGCGGCTGGGCATGCCGAAGGTGACCGAGGAACGTGCGGGTACCGAGGTGGACTTCGCGCTCGGGATGAACCTGGTCGACCTGCGCGAGGCGGCCCGGCTGACCGAGGCGCTGGTCCGGATCGCGGTGCACACGCTGAGCAGGACGAGAGCGGAGGTGGGCCTGGATGCCGGCTGAAGTGGTGATCGGCGTGGGTGCCTCGCACAGCACGCTGATGAACACCCACTGGGAGCAGACCACCGACCGGGCGGCCGCCCAGCGCTACGCCGACGCGCTGAGCACCGCCAGGGACCGGATCGCGGCGGCCGGCGCGGACGTCGCGGTGATCATCGGCTCGAACCACTTCCGCGGTTTCTGGCTGGACCTGATCCCGGCGTTCACCATCGGTGTGGGGGAGTGCCTGGCCAGCGGCGAGTCCGGCACCCCGGCCGGCCCGCAGCCGGTGGACCAGCCGCTGGCCCGGCACCTGGTGGACACCCTGGTCGGCGGCGGGCAGTTCGACCCGGCCTACTCCGCGCGGCTGCAGATCGACCACGGGCAGAGCCACGCCATCCAGTACCTGCTGGCCGGGCTGGAGCTGCCCATCGTGCCGATCGTGATCAACGTATTCGCCCACCCGCTGCCCACCGTGCGCCGCTGCCTGGACTTCGGCGCGGCGGTGCGCACCGCGCTGGACGTATTCGCGGCGGACCGGCGGGTCGCGGTGATCGGTTCCGGTGGGCTGTCGCACCGGCTGCCCTGGCCGGACTGGCGGGACCCGAGCGGCGACGACGAGGAGTTCATGGTGCGCGCCTGGCTGGACGGCCGGAACAACTGGCGAGACTACGACGCCCGCCGCAGGGAGATCATCCGGGCCGCCCCGCCAGTGATCAACCCGGAGTTCGACGAGCAGCTGCTCGCCCTGCTGGAAGCCGGCAAGGGCGCGCAGCTGGCCGAGCACACCACCGAGCAGCTGGAGCGCGAGGCCGGCAACGGCGGCCAGGAGATCCGCACCTGGCTAACCATGGCCGCCGCCCTCGGTCACACCCCAGCCACCCGCCTCGCCTACGAACCCATGCCCGAATGGCTGACCGGCATGGCCGTAGCCGTCCTCGAAGGGTCGTGAGTGGCGATGGTCGCTATAGCGACCATCGCCACTCACGACCTCTGACCAGGTAAGGAGCACCGCGTGACGATCTGGACCGAGTTGGCTGGGTTGGGCTTTGAGGTGTCCATGGTGGACGCGGGCGGGGTGCCGACGCGGTCGTTGCGGGCCGGGCGGGGTGAGCCTCTGGTGTTCCTGCACGGCACCAGCGGGCACCTGGAGGCGTTCACCCGCAACCTCGTGCCGCACGCCGCGCACTACGCCTGCCACGCCATCGACATGCTCGGCCACGGGTACACCGGCAAACCTGATTACCGCTACGAGATCCCCCGCTATGTGGAGCACCTGGTCGCCTACCTGGACGCGGTGGGCATCGACCGGGTGCACCTGGCCGGCGAGTCACTGGGCGGATGGGTGGCCGGCTGGTTGGCCATCGAGGCGCCGGAGCGGGTGGCCTCGCTGCAGCTCATCGCGGCCGGTGGCACGGTGGCCAACCCGGCGGTGATGGCCCGGATCAAGGACTCCACCACCCGCGCGGTGACCACCGATGACGTCGAGCTGACCCGGCAGCGGCTGCGGCTGCTCATGCACGACCCGGCCAACGCCACCGAGGAACTGGTCGCCGTCCGGCACCGGATCTACCACCAGCCGGACTTCGTGGCCAACCTGCCCAACCTGCTCTGCCTGCAGGAGCTGGAGATCCGCAACCGCAACCTGCTCACCCCGGAGCGGCTGGCCCGGATCAGTGCGCCGACCATGGTGGTGTGGGGCCAGCAGAACCCGTTCGGCGAGGTCCCGGAGGCCCAGCGGATGGCCGCCACCATCCCCGGCGCCCGGCTGGAGCTGCTGCCCGAGTGCGGCCACTGGCCCCAGCACGAGCAGCACGAGCGCTACAACGCACTGAGCCTGGAGTTCCTGGCCAAGTACTCCGCCGGGTGATCAGCCGGTTCACCTGCGTAGGCCTGGTGCGCCGGCGCGCCCCGGGTGTCGAATGAGAGATCGAACCGACCGGACGCACCAGGAGGTTCCCGCGATGACCGTGGCACCGATCCGAGCCGGCGGCTCCCCGGCGGCGCCGGATGCCGACGACCCGATGAACTCGGTGCTGGGCAAGGCGCGGATGATCCTGGAGGCATTCGACACGGACATCGCCGAGCTGTCGCTGACCGAGCTGGTCCGGCGCACCGGGGTGGCCAAGGCCAGCGTGTACCGGCTCGCCCAGGAGCTCACCGAGTGGGGGCTGCTGGAGCGCAGCGGCACCCGCTACCACCTCGGCCTGCGGCTGTTCGAGCTCGGCCAGCTGGTGCCCCGGCAGCGGATCCTGCGCAACGCCGCGCTGCCCTACATGGAAGACCTGCTGATGGCCACCCAGGAGACGGTGCACTTCGCCGTGCGGGAGGGCCTGGACGTGCTGTACATCGAGAAGATCATCGGCCACCGCGGGCTGAGCGAGCAGTCCAGGGTGGCCGGCCGGCTGCCGCTGCACAGCACCGCCACCGGCAAGGTGATCCTGGCGTTCTCCCCGCCGGAGCTGTTCGACGACGTGGTCAGGCACGGGTTCACCGCGCTCACCCGGCACACCACGATGTCGGTCGCGCTGCTGCGCAAACAGGTCGACCGGGTGCGCGCCGAACGGCTCGCGGTGGAACGCGAGGAGGTGCGGCTGGGCTACCTGAGCACCGCGGTCCCGGTGTTCGGTGGGCGCGGGATGCTCGCCGGGGCGCTGTCCATCACCGGGCCCACCACCCGGCTCAGCGTGGCCAGGGTGTCCGGCGCGCTGCGCACCGCCGCCGCCGGGATCAGCCGCACCCTGCAGGCGATGAGCTGCGTCGACGGGTTGAGCGAGGCGGACTGCTGCCCAGCGGCACTGTGCCCGATGCCCCGCTGCCACCTGCACTGACAGGTTCAGCCCACCTGGTCGAGCTCGATCTTGGCTACCGACTTGCCGTTGACGTAGGTCCGGCCGCCCTTGCGGTCGAAGGACACGTAGCGGCCCTCGACCAGCGCGTTCACCGTGCGCTCGGCGTTCTCGTCGGATTGCACGACCGAAACGCCCTGCCCGTTGTCCAACGAGACGGTGATCTTTTTCGGGCTCACGCCAGTCCTCCTCGACGCCGATCCGCGCGCCGAGCACGCCGCGCTGGGGAGCATCATCACCCCCGGACCGGCGTTCCGGCGTGCGCTAGTGTCTCGTGTCCGATTTCCTTTGCCGGATCCGGTGATCCAGGCGGCGGCTGGCAAGGCCGAGGACCGCCTGGATATCGGGCATATCCAGGCGGTCCGAGAACGCCGCCAGGCGTCGTCTGGGCGCCGGAGACGGTGA
>DATHIT010000065.1:0-18996 GCA_035489915.1 Pseudonocardia sp.
GAGAAGATCCGCGACTCCATGGTCTCCGGGCCGACGAACCGGTGGTTCGCCTCCATGCCGGTCAGCGCATCGGGCGACAGCGACCGACGCTCCTCCAGCATGATCCGGATCTCGTCCTCCCAGTCGATGTCGTCCGGGGCGTCGGTCACCAGGCCGAACTCCATCGCCTCGGCGGCCTGCAACCGGCGTCCGGTCTCCTGGCGCAGTTTGGCCAGGAAGTCGTCGTCACCGTAGAACCGGGAACCCAGCCGGGACAGCCCATTGGACATCGGAAACACCCCGAAGTTGGATTCGGACAGCACGATCTGGGCCGGCTCGCCCTCCTCGGCCTCCTCTTCCAGGAAACCGTCCAGCATGTACTGCCGGTCGCAGGCCAGCGCCAGCTCGAGCAGCGCCCCGGCGAAGCAGGACCCGGGCTCGATCAGCGCGATCAGGCTGCGACTCGTCACGTCGAGTCGCTTGAGCACCCGCTTGTAGTAGTGCCGGATCTCGTTGACCAGCCAGTCGCTGCCGGAGTAGTCGGCAATCACCCGCTCGAAGGCCAGCGCATCCTCGACGTCGCCCTTGGTGCGGATCACCCAGGTGCCCAGCTCCAGCTCGTTGGCCCGCAGCCAGAGGATCAGGTCGTCCAGCTCGCGGGTCATCGCCAACGGCCAGAAGTCGGCGCCCAGCTCGTGCACCCGCTCGGCGGTGTCCGGGACGTCTCCCTCCGGGCCGGCCACGGTGATCTCCACCTGGCCCTGCTCCCGGTCCAGCGTGGCGGTGACGTGCCGGTAGCGGATCTCGTTCTCGGTGTGCACCGGCTGCAGCGGGGGCAGGGTGACGCCCTGGGCATCGGCCGGGCGGCGCGACTCGGCGGCCGCGGCGGCGGCCCGCTCGGCGACGGCCTCGTCCCACTGCCGCTTCGGAATGACCTCGTCGACCAGCTTCCATTCGACGGCCTGCTTGCCGCGCACGCCCTCTGGCTTGGTGGCGAACACGTCCGCCCGATCCTTGCGCACCTTGCGCTTGTCGGTGACCCGGGTCAGACCGCCGGTGCCGGGCAGCACGCCGAGCAGCGGTACCTCGGGCAACGAGACGGCCGAGGAGTTGTCGTCGATGAGCAGGATCCGCTCGCAGGCCAGCGCCAGCTCGTACCCGCCGCCGGCGGCGGTGCCGTTCACCGCGGCCAGGTAGGTCTGCCCGGAGTTGGCCGTGGCGTCCTCCATCCCGTTGCGCGTCTCATTGGTGAACTTGCAGAAGTTCACCTTCCAGGGGTGGCTGGACTGCGCGAGCATGCGGATGTTCGCGCCGGCGCAGAAGTTGCGGTCCTTCGCGCTGGTCATCACGACCGCGCGCACCTCAGGGTGCTCGAAGCGCAACCGCTGCGTCGCGTCGTACAGCTCGATGTCCACACCGAGGTCGTAGGAGTTCATCTTGAGCTCGTACCCGGGAACCAGCCCGCCATCCTCGGCGATGTCCAGCCGCAGGTAGGCGACACCGGTTTCCGCGCTGTTGGACAGGTCGAGCCGCCAGTGTCGGTACCGCTCCGGGCTGGTCTGGAACGACACCTGTGGTTGGTCGGTAGTCATCGCTTCCGCCTCCGTTGGCCAGGTGTGGTGGGAGTCTGCATGAAAGTCTACAGATTTTTCGCTAATCGTCAATGAGTTGTAGACAGTCATTCTGTGGCAGAATGTGTGACACTTGTTCAGGTTGTTTTGCCACAGGGGCTGCGATGGTCTGGATCTGGCTGGCCGGCGCGATCGCGTCAGAGGTGTTCGCCACGATTAGTCTGCGCCTGTCGGAGGGCTTCTCCAGGCTGCTGCCGTCGATCTTCGTGGTGGTCGGCTATCTGCTCGCCTTCACCCTGCTCAGCCAGGTCCTGGTCCGCGGCATGGCGATCGGGGTGGCCTACGGGGTGTGGGCGGCCTCCGGGGTGGCCCTGGTTGCGCTGATCGGCGCGGCGTTCCTCGGCGACACGCTGACCTGGGTGCAGACCCTCGGCATCGTCGCGGTGGTCGGCGGGGTGCTCGCCCTGGAGTTGGGCGGGGCGCACTGAGATGGCCCCCGGCGAGCCCGGCCCCGTCGCCGCGGTGGGCCCCGCGGCCAGCCCGCACGACCGGCTGGACGGGCGGGTGGAGCGGGGTCGGCGACGCCGGGCGTTGCTGCTGGAGGCCGCGCTGCGAGTGGTCGAGCGGGCCGGGGTCGCCGCGGTCACCCACCGGGCGGTGGCCAAGGAGGCCGGCCTGGCGGCCACCGCCGGCACGTACTACTTCGCCACGGTGGACGAGCTGCTCGTCGCGGTGATCACCGCCGGGGCGCACCGGTTCGCCGACTCGGTGCGCGCGCTGCTGCCCGCCGAGCCGAGCATCCGGGACTTCGCCGCGCTGGCCGCCGGCTACCTGAACGAGCACCGGGGTCGGACCATCGCCGAGTACGAGCTGTACCTGCTCGCTGCCCGCCGACCCGAACTGCGCCCGGCCGCGCGGCTGTGGCTCTCCGCCGCCCGGGAGCTGCTCGCCCGCTGGAGCACCGACGAGGCCACGCTCCGGGCCGCGCTGGCCGCCTGCGACGGGCTGCTGCTGCAGGGGCTGATCGCCGACGAACCGCCGGGCGCCGACGAGATCGCGGGCACGCTGGAGCACGTGCTCGGGCGCTGAGGGTCCCGCCCGGGTGTGCTGAGAGCCCCGACTCAGTGTGCTGAGAGCCCCGACTCGCGGGAATTGGTGGGGGCGCGGGCTAGGACGGCGTGGGCCATGGCGACGTGCACCGCGTCCACCATCTGGCCCTCGACCAGGCCCACCCCGGTCTCGGCCGCCGCCAGCACTGCCCGGGCGTGCTCCAGCTCGGCCGGCGACGGGGTGAACACCTCGTGCGCGATGGACACTTGGACGGGGTGCAGGCAGATCTTGCCCCGGAAGCCCAGTGCCTTCCCCTGCTCGGCATCGACCCGGAAGGCCTCGGCGTCGCGCACGGCCACCACCACCTGGTCCAGTGCGGCCACCCCGGCCAATCGCGCGGCCAGGCAGACCTGGGAGCGGGCGTAGAGCACCTCGGCGCCGTCGGGGGTGCGGCGGCCGCCGAGGTCGGCGATGTAGTCCTCGGCGCCGAAGTACGCCGCGTCCGGCCGCTCGGCGAGCAGTGGGCGGGCGTCCGCCACGCCGAGCGCGCTCTCCAGGCCGACGATCACCACGGCGCCATCTGGCAGGGCGGCGCGAAGCGCGGTGAGCTGGGCGGGGTGCTCGTACTTGGGCAGCACCACCCCGTCGAGCACACCGGTCCGGATCGCCGCGGCCGCGGCGGCCACGTCGGGGTCGTACCACGGGGTGCCCACCCCGTTGATCCGCAGCAGCACCGCGCCGGCGCCTGGACGGTCGGCGGCCAGCGCGGTCAGGGCGGTGCCCCGCGCCGCCTCCTTTGCCGACGGGGCCACCGCGTCCTCCAGGTCCACGATCACCCCGTCCGGCCGGGCGCGGACCACCTTCGCCAGCATGTCCGGCCGGTGCCCTGGCACGAACAGCACACTGCGCGGGCTGAACCCGCTCCCGGCGCTCATGTCCTGGGTTTCCGGGCCACCAGCGACTTCAGCGTCGCCACGAGCACGTCCTCGTCCCGCTGGTTGCGCACGGCGAACCGGGAGGTGACCACGCCGTCGTCCTCCCCCTTTGGCGTCACCGCAAGCACCTCGGTCTGCACGTGCAGCGTGTCGCCGATCCGGGTGGGTGCGACGAACCGCAGGTTGTCGATGCCGTAGAACGCCTTCATCGCCGGCGGCCAGAAGGTGACCAACCCGAGCGCCACCGAGAGCACCAGCGCCCCGTGCGCTATCCGCCCGCCGAACCGCTCGTCGGCGGCGGCGTACTCGAGGTCGGTGTGGATCGGGTGCCAGTCGCCGGAAAACATCGCGAAGTTGACCAGATGCGTCTCGGTGATGGTCCGCCCGCCGGTGACGTGGGTGTCGCCGACCGAGATGTCCTCCAGGTATGCGGTGATCAATGAGCGTCCTCTCGAGAGGGTTGAAGGCCCTTTCCTAGTGTTCCGCCGGTCGCCGGTACATCAGGCCGGTACGCCGGGCCCGGCAGACCAGCTCGTCGCGCTGGTTGTGGGCGCGGTGCTCGAACACCACGACGCCGGCGTCCGGCCGCGACTTCGACGCCCGGGCCTGCACCACCTCGGTCTCCACCCGGATGGTGTCGCCGGGGAACACGGGCGCCGGGAACGCGATCGCATCCATGCCGAGCTGGGCCACGATGGTGCCTAGGGTCAGCTCCGGCACGGACAGGCCCACCACCAGCGCGAGGGTGAACATGCTGTTCACCAGCGGGCGGCCGAACTCGGTGCCGGCCGCGTACTCGGCGTCCAGGTGCAGCGGCGCCGGGTTCATCGTCATCGTGGTGAACAGCACGTTGTCCGTCTCGGTGACGGTCCGCCGGGTGGCGTGCCGCACCACTGTGCCGACCTCGAGCTCCTCGAACCACCGCCCACTCACCGGACGTGTACTCATCCTCAGTTCCCCTCCGCCCTGACGTCCGGCTCCGCCGTGAAGTCCGGCGCGCGGCCGGCCCGGAACGCGGCCAGTCCCTCGGCGGCGGCCGGCGAGTTCCGCAGGTGCTCGACCAGCACGGCGCGCTCGGCGACCAGGGCGTCAGCCACCGGCGTGTCGCGGGACGCGCGGTAGAGCCGCTTCATCCCGGCCAGCGCCGAGCGGCTGTGCCGGGCCAGCCGGGCGACCAGCTCCTCCAGCACCGTGTCCAGCTCGGCGGCCGGGGCCACGTGGCTGGCCAGGCCCCACTCGAACGCGATCCGCCCGTCGATCATCTCGGCGGTGTAGAGCAGCCGCCGGGCCAGCGCGGCGGGCAGCGCCCTCGGTAGGCGCACCGACCCGCCGGCGCCCGGCAACAGCCCGTACTCCAGGTGCCGGTCGCCGATCTTCGCGTCCTCGGCGACCACCGCCAGGTCACAGGCCAGCAGGATCTCGCACCCACCGGCGAGCGCGTAGCCCTCGACCACGGCGATGGTCACCAGCGGCGCCGCCTCCAACGCATCGACCATCGCGCCGATCTCCACCAGGTAGCGGTCGAGCGCTCCCTCGTCACCTAGCAATGTCTCCAGGTACTTCAGGTCGGCGCCGGCGGACAGGGTCCCACCGGACCCGCGCAACACCAGCACCGAGCACCCCGCCTGGGTGGCCGTGTCGACCGCGGCGCGCAGCCCGTGCAGCACGGCCGGGCTCAGCGCGTTCAGCGCCCTCGCCCGGTCGATCAGCACCCGCGCCACCGCCCCGTCCACCTCCACAACCACGTCCACGTGCCCTCCCTTTTCGCAGCTCACGGGTCAGCGGCGGATGGTGATGCCGGCTTTGTCGCGGTCCCAGAACTCGCGCAACCGGGCGGCGGCGTCGGTCTTGAGCTTGTACTTCTCGATCTTCTCGCTGGGTGTCTTGGGCAGCCGCTCGATCGTCTCGAGGTAGCGCGGCACCATGTAGTACGCCATGTTCTCCGCGCAGAACTCGATCACCTCCGGGTAGGAGATCTCCGCACCCGGCCTCGGCACCAGAAAAGCCATCACGTCGTCCTCGCCCAGCTCGGAGGGCACCGGCACGGCCGCGGCCTCCAGCACCGAGGGGTGCTGGCAGAGCACCACCTCCACCTCGTAGGCGGAGATGTTCTCCCCCCGGCGGCGGATCGCCTCCTTCTTCCGGTCGGAGAAGTAGAGGAAGCCGTCGGCATCCAGGTGCCCCCGGTCGCCGGTGTGGAACCACCCGTCGCGGTGCGCGGCCTCGGTGGCCTCGGGCATCTTGTAGTAGCCGAGCATCACCGTGCCCGGTTCGTTCGGGCGGATGCAGATCTCCCCGACCTCACCCGGCGGCAGCTCCCGATCCTGGTCATCCAGGATGCGCACGCCCATGTAGTCCCGCACCCGCCCCGCCGAGGGCACCTTCTCCCGTGGGTCGTCCGGGCCGAACACGGTCACCGCGCAGTTCTCCGTCATGGCGTATACCGAGGTCACCGCGATCCCGTAGCGTTCGGCGAAGCCGTCCACCATGGCGCGGGAGAGCGGTACCAGCATGGCGGTGCGCACCCGGTGGTCGCGGTCCCCCGGCCCTGGCGGCAGCTGCCAGATGATGTTGGCCATCGCGCCGAGGCAGTTGAAAACCGTTGCCCCGGACTCCCTGACCTCGTCCCAGAACCGGCGCGCGGAGAAACCCGGAGACAGCGCCACCGACGCCTCGGCCCACAGCGCGGTGTAGATCGTGTACCAGAGCGCGTTGGCGTGGAACACCGGCAGGCAGGTGTAGAGCACGTCGTCCGGGCGGTACCCGGTCAGCGAAGTCATCTGCCGGCCCACCGCGTGGCCCTGGGAGTGCGGGCAGACCGCGCCCTTGGACGGGCCGGTGGTGCCCGACGTGTACATCAACAGGTGCGGGTCGGACGCGGCGACCTCGGCCGTGCCAGGCGGGTCCTCGTCGGGGCAGTGCTCGAACTCGCGCAGCCGGTCCGGGCCGATCACCTCGCGCACCCCGGGCGCCTTGGCCGCCGCCGCCACGGCCCGCTCGCGCAGCTCGTCGGACACGCACACCAGCACCGAGTCGGACTGGTCGAGCAGGTAGCGCAGCAGCTCACCCTTGGCGGCGGTGTTCAGCGGCACGGCCACCGCGCCGATCTTGCCCAGCCCCCAGATCGCCCAGAGCAGCTCCGGCTGGTTGGGCAGCATCAGCGCGACGTGGTCACCGGCGCGGATGCCGGCGCGCCGGAACCCGTGGGCGTACCGGTTGGTCAGCCGGTGGGTGTCGGCGTAGCTGTAGGTGCGGCCGGCGAAGTGCAGGAACGGGCGGTGGCCGATCCGGGCGGCCTTGTCGGCGAGGATGTGGCCGATGGTCCGCCGCTCCGGTGGGTAGTCACGCATCCGCGTCACGCCGAACTACGTTGATCACCACGTCCAGTACCGACGGGTCCTCCATCGCGCTGGTGTCGCCGCTCGGTCGGCCGTGCACCACCACGTCGCGCAGCAGCCGGCGCATCAATTTGCCGGTGCGGGTCTTCGGCATCGCCGGGGTCAGGTAGACCGCCGCGAGCCGGGCGTAGCCACCCAGCTCGGCGACCACCCGGCGGTCCAGTTCGTCGAGCACCTCGCCCGGCACCGCGTCGGACCGCAGGGTCACGAACGCGACCGGCACCGTGCCCTTGGTGTCGTCCGGGATGCCCACCACCGCGGCCTCGACCACGGCCGGGTGCCCGGTGACCGCCGCCTCGATCTCCATCGTGGAGATCCGGTGCGCGGCCACGTTGATCACGTCGTCCGCCCGGCCCAGCACCCACAGGTGGCCGTCGCAGTCCCGGACCGCCTCGTCGTTGGTGGCGTAGCGACCGGGGAAGCGCCCGAAGTAGGTGGCCAGGTAGCGGTCGTGGTCCTCCCACACCGTACGGGCGAGCGTGGGGAACGGGCTGGTCAGCACCAGGTTGCCCTTCACCCCGGGCGGCACCGGAACGCCGTCGTCGTCCACGATGTCGAAGGTGTGGCCGGGCACCGTGGTGCCCACCGACCCGGCCTTGATCGGCTCCACGCCGTAAACCGGGTAGCTCCACGTCGAGCCGGTCTCGGTCTGCCCGTAGGCGTTCACGACCGGCACGTCGAACGTGTCGGTGGCCCAGCCGAAGGTGTCGACGTCGAACGGCTCGCCCTGCGCGGTGATCAGTTTCAGCGCGGGCAGCGGGTGCGCGGCGGCCAGTTCGTCGCCGAACTTGCGCAGCATCCGCAGCAATGTCGGCGCGGCCAGCACCTTGGTGACCTGGTGTTTCTCGCAGATCTGGTAGAACCGGGCGGTGGACGGGGTGTCCAGCGCACCCTCGTAGCAGGCGATCGTCATGCCGCAGGCCAGCCCGCCGACCACGGCCTGGATCGGGAAGGTCAGCCAGCCGACGTCGGCGGCCACCCAGTAGACGTCGCCGGGTTCGTAGCCGGCCTGCCAGTGCGCGTTGGCCCAGGTGCCGAGCAGGAAGCCGCCGACGCTGTGCACGACGCCCTTCGGCCGCGACTCGGTGCCGCTGGTGAAGATCAGGAACGACGGCTCGTTCGGGTCCAGCTCGACACACGGTGTACCGCTCCGGCCGGCGGCGAGCACGTCGCGGTAGGCGTGCTCGCCCTCGTGCAGCGCGGTGCTGCCGGCGGCCAGGTCACCGGTGCGGTCGACCACCACCGTCGCGCGCACGTCCGGGGTGCGGGCGCGGGCGGCCCGCAGCGTCGCCAGCAGCTCCACCCGCTTGCCTCGCCGGTAGACCGCGTCGGCGACCACCACGACCGACGCCCGGGACGCCGACAGCCGCGACGCCACCGCCTCCTCGCCGAAGCCGGCGAACAGCACGGTGTAGATCGCGCCGATCCGGTTGCACGCCTGGATCGCGGTGAACGCCTCCACCAGGTTCGGCAGGTAGATGGCCACCACATCGCCCTTGCGCACGCCCAGCCCGAGCAGCCCGGCGGCCAGGGCGCCCGACTCGGCGGCCAGCTCCGCGTAGCTGTAGGTGCGGGTGTCGCCGGGCTCGCCCTCCCAGACCACGGCGGGGCGGTCGGCGGTGGCCGGATCGTCCGCCCACCGGTCCAGGCAGTTGTCCGCCACGTTGAGCCGGCCGCCGTCGAACCAGCGCATGTCCTCCATGCCGCCGGAGCGAACCGTGTGCCACGGGGTGGACCAACGCTGCCGGCCCGCCACCCAGGCCCAGTAGTCGTCCGGCGCCAGCTCGCGGGCGCCGTGCAGCGCTTCGACCCGCTCGGGCACCACCCACTCCGGCCGCAACGGCCGCAGCGGGGTGTCGATCAGCTGGGCCAGGGTGTCGGACATCGCCGTTCTCCTGCTTCTCGGGCTGGCTGCTTCTCGGGCGGGCCGGTCAGACCGGGCTGATCAGGTGGTGGCGGCGGCCGGGCTCGCGGGTCCAGCGGTCCGCGTCGACCATCCGGGCGGAGAGCTCCGCGCGCAACCGCCCGGGCTCCACCACGGCGTCCACCACCAGATCCCCGGCCATCCGCAGCAGGTTGATGTCGGCGCGCTGCTCGACGGTGCGGGCAGCCACGAATGCGGCCCGCTCGGCCTCGTCGGAGATCGCGGCGATCTTGTTCGCGTAGACCGCGTTCACCGATGCCTCGGCCGACATCGGACCGATCGTCGCGGTGGGCAACGCCAGCGTGGCGCGCGGGGAGAACCCCGGGGCGCACATCGCGTAGAAGCCGGCGGCGTACGCCTTGCGCAGCACGACGGAGTATTTGGGCACCTCCGCCGAGGCCATCGCGGCGATCATCTTCGCACCGTGCCGGATGATGCCCTGGCGCTCCACCTCGACGCCGACCATGAAGCCGGGCACGTCCTGCAGGAACACCAACGGGATGTTGAACGCGTCGCACAGCGAGATGAACCGGGCCGCCTTGTCCGCCGAGTCGACGAAGATCGCCCCGCTGCGCACCTTCGGCTGGTTGGCCAGGATGCCGACCACCCGCCCATCGAGCCGGGCCAGCCCGGTGACCAGCTCCTGCGCCCAGCGCGCCTTGATCTCGAAGAATGTGCCGCCGTCCACCAGCCGGTCGATCACGTCGCGCACGTCGTAGCCGACGTTCGGGTCGGTGGGCACCAGGCCGTCCGGCCATTCCGGCTGCTCCGGAGGTGCCGCGTCGACCCGGGACGGCGGGGAGCGGAAGTCGTCCGGCAGGTAGGACAGCAGCAGCCGCGCGGCGGCTACGGCCTCCCAGTCCTCGTCGAACACCTCGTCGCCGCAGCCGGAGACCTCGGCGTGCATCATCGCCCCGCCCATCGCCTCCAGCGTGGTGCGCTCGCCGGTGACCTTCTCCGCGACCCGAGGGCTGGCCAGGTACATCGAGGCGGCGCCGTTGACCATGCCCACCCAGTCGCAGAACGCCGGCATGTAGGCGCCGCCGGCCGCCGAAGGGCCGTGCAGGCAGCACAGCTGCGGCACCCGGCCGGACAGCCTGACCTGCAGGTTGAAGATGGCCGAGGCGCCCCGGCGGCCGGGGAAGAAGCCCATCTGGTCGGTCAGCCGTCCACCGGCGGAGTCGACCAGGTAGACCACCGGCAGCAGGTCCCGGTCCGCCCGCTCCAGGATCCTTATCTGCTTCTCGCAGGTCAGCTCGCCCCAGGAACCGGCCTTGACGGTGAAGTCGTGCGCGATCACCGCGACCGGTCGGCCGTACACCCGGCCGACCCCCGTGATCACCCCGTCGGCCGGCAGATGTTGATCGGATGCGGCCGTGGCGAGCAGGCCGTCCTCGACGAACGTGCCGGGGTCGAACAGCACGGCGAGCCGGTCGCGCACCGGCAGCTTGTCCGGCCATCGCGCCGGGTCACCGCCCGCGCGGGCGCGCTCCGCCGCGCGCTCCACGTCCTCGATGCCGGGGGCTCCGTTCGTGCTGATCACCTCGGTGCTCAGGTGTTCTGCCTGTCCGGTCATGCCATCCCCCGGGTCAGGATCTCCAGCTGGATCTCGTCGGTGCCGCCGCCGATGCGCAGGATTCGGGCGTCCCGGTAGTGCCGGGCGACCGGTGACTCCTCGACGAATCCGGCGCCGCCGAACAACTGCACGGCGTCGTCCACGATCCGGTTCGCCGAGATCGCCGCGAGGTACTTGGCCCTGGCCACCGAGCGGGCCGCGTCCGGATGGGCGGCGTCGAGGCGGGCCGCCGCCTGGTAGGTAACCAGCCGGGCGGCCTCCAGCTCGACCTCCATGGCGGCGAGCCGGTGCCGGATCGTCTGCAGGTGGGTGAGCGGCTCGCCGAACGCCTCGCGCTGGCCGGCATAGTTCCGGGCCAGGTCGAGGCACTCCGCGGCATGCCCGATACCCATCGCGGCCAGCGCGACGCGCTCCAGCTGGAAGCCCTCCATGATCTGATAGAAACCCCGGTTCTCGGTACCGAGCAGCGCATCCGTCGGTAGCGCCAGGTCGTCCAGCAGCACCTCGCGGGTGTCCGAGGAATGCCAGCCCATCTTCGGCAGCGGCCTGCCCAGGCCCAGCCCGGCGGTGCCACGCTCGACCAGGAACAGGCTCAGCCCGGCGCGGCCCGCATCCCCGGTGCGGGCGGCCACCACGAGCACATCGGCCAGCCCGGCATTCGTGATGAACATCTTGCGGCCGTTCAAAACCCAGCCGTCCGGGGTGAACCGGGCGGTGGTGCTCACCCGCGCTACGTCCGAGCCGGTGCCGGGCTCGGTCACCGCGATCGCGGCCACCGCCTCGCCGGCCGCCAGCGGGGCAAGCCATCGGTCCCGCTGCGCCGGGGCGCCGCGCCGGACCAGGTGCGGAGCGGCCATGTACGCACTGACCAGCGCGGTCACCGCAATGCCGCCGCTGGCGCGGGCCAGTTCCTCGGCGAGCAGCGCGACCGCGAGTGAGTCCCCATCCGCGCCGCCATAGGCGTCCGGGGTGACCAGGCCGAGCAGGCCGGCCGCGCCCAGCTGCTTCCACAACTCGGCGGGGAACTGCCCGGCCGCCTCGGCGGGCTCGACCAGGGGGCGCACATGTCGGTCGACGAACGCCCGGCAACTGGCCTGGAAGTCCCGGTGCACCTGGTCGAGCTCCCAGCTCATCAAGCCTCCGCGCCGCACTGTGCCATTTCCCGACCGACCGGGCGGTCGGGCCAGTAGAATCCGAGCGGCCCGGTGCTGTCAAGTACCGTCCGGACCGGACGGCGCGCACTGAGCTCGCCCACTCATCGACCCGGGGAGGTGCGGGTGACCGAGACCGCGCTCAGCCGCGCAGACCTCCAGCGCGTCCGGGTCACCTCCGTGTCCGCGCAGATCTTCAGCAGGCGCGGGTTCCGGGCCACCTCGATGAACGAGATAGCGGCCGCCGTCGGCCTGTCCAAGCCGACGCTTTACCACTACTTCCGGAGCAAGGAGGAGCTGCTCGTCCGGATCTACTCCGACGTGCTGGACGAGAGCCTCGAGATGGGCCGACACACCGTCGCCGAGGCCGCCACAGCGCTGGACGCGATCCGCGACCTGATCACCTCCCGGGTGGTCTACACCTGTGAGCACCAGGCGCTGCTCAAGGTCTGCTTCGAGGAGGAGCACGAGCTCCCGCCGGAGTTGGCCGGCGAGGTGCTGAGCCGCCGGCGGGCTTTCGAGCGGTTCTTCGTCGCCGCGCTGGAGCGGCACCTCGCGGAGCACCCCGACGTACGGCTGGCGATGGCGCCCAAGGTCTACGTGAACATGTGCCTCGGCGCGGTCAACTGGTGCTACAAGTGGTACCGCGCAAGTGGCCCGAATACCCCGGAGGAACTCGGCAGGCAGATGGCCTCGACGCTCACCGCCTCGCTGGAGGCACCTGGCTGAGGGCTGGCGGAATCCGGACTACGTGGGCCTAAGGGGCTTCCGGGGGGCGAGCGGCGGCGATTAGCGTCTGAGCGCACTCAAAAGATCCCGCTGAGGAGGCCACATCATGCCGGTGCCACCCCCCGACTCCAACGCGCTGCTCGCCGTCGCCGAGGGTTACCGCCTCGGCCACTCCACGGCCGACGCGGAGTCCTTTCAACCCGCGGTGGCCGGGCTGCTCGCCTCGTGGGACGCGGTCGAGGCGCTCTACTCCGACCTCGCCCCGCAAGCCCCGGAACGCCCATGGCAGCGCCCCGACGATGCGGCCAACCCGTACGGCGCCTGGTACGTCACGACCGAGCTCACCGGGGCACCGGAGGGCCCACTGGCCGGGCGGACGATCGCCATCAAGGACAACATCACGGTGGCCGGGCTGCCCATGATGAACGGTTCCAAGACGGTGGAGGGCTTCATCCCGACCCGGGACGCCACCGTGGTCACCCGGGCGCTCGCGGCCGGCGCCACGGTCAGCGGCAAGGCGGTCTGCGAGGACCTCTGCTTCTCCGGCGGTTCGCACACCTCACGCACCGGGCCGGTGCGTAACCCGTGGGACCAGACCCGCTCCACCGGCGGCTCCTCCAGCGGCAATGCCGCGCTGGTGGCCGCCGGGCTGGTGGACCTGGCCATCGGCGGTGACCAGGGCGGCTCGGTGCGCATGCCGGCCGCGTTCAGCGGCATCGTGGGGCACAAGCCGACCCACGGGCTGGTGCCCTACACCGGTGCCTTCCCCATCGAGCAGACCATCGACCACCTCGGCCCGATGACCCGCACGGTGGCCGACGCGGCCCTGCTGCTGGGTGTGCTGGCCGGTCGGGACGGCCACGACCCGCGCCAGCCCACCCAGCTGGACGTGCCGGACTACCTGGCCGCGATCGGCGAGTCGGCCGAGGGGCTGCGGGTCGGGGTGGTCACCGAGGGGTTCGGCCACCAGAACTCCGAGCCGGGGGTGGACCAGACGGTGCGCGCCGCGGTGGACACGCTGCGCGGCGCCGGGCTGACCGCCGAGGAGGTGTCCATTCCCTGGCACCTGCACGGCGCGCGGATCTGGGACGTGATCGCCACCGAGGGCGCGGCCGCGCAGATGGTGGACGCCAACGGCTACGGGATGAACTGGCCGGGCCTGTACGACCCGGAGCTGATCGAGCACTACGGCAACCAGTGGCGGGCCGCGCCGCACGAGTTCTCCCAGACCGTGCAGCTGGTGCTGCTCGCCGCCGGGTACGCCCGCGAGCGCGGACGCAACAAGTACTACGCGATGGCCCGCAACCTGGCACCCGTGCTGCGCGCGGCCTACGACGAGGCGCTGGCCCGGTTCGACGTGCTGGTGCTGCCCACGGTACCGATGACCGCGACGGTCATTCCCGGCCCGGACGCGCCACGTGAGGAGGTGCTCGCCCGCGGCCTGGAGATGATCGCCAACACCTGCCCGACAGATGTGACCGGGCACCCGGCGTGTTCCGTGCCGGCCGGGCTCTCCGGCGGCCTTCCGGTTGGCATGATGATCGTGGGCAAGATGTTCGATGACGCAACCGTGCTCCGGGTGGCACACGCGTACGAGCGTGCGGTCGACGGCTTCCCGGCTCCGCCCGGGGTGGGCGCGACGGCCGGGCAACGGGTGTAGTTCCGAGGACAAGTACGCCGCCGCCGAGCATCGAGGAGGAGACGCCATGTCCGGGCCGTCGTCGTTATCCGGAGAGTCGTTATCCGGAGAGTCAGTATCCGGAAAGTCGTCACCCGGCGGGTTGAACGGCGGGGCCGCCGGGCCCGGACAGGGCGGCTCCGCCGCGGCCAGCGGCGCCGTGGTGATCCGCGCGGCCGACGCGGAGACGCTGGCCGGACCCAGGGTTTCGATCCGGCTGCTGGCCGACAGCAGCACCACCGGCGGAGCGCTGAGCACCCAGCGGGTCACCATGGCCGAGGGCGCGGACGGCGCCGTGCCGCACACCCACAAGCTGTCCAGCGAGCTGTTCTACGTGCTGTCCGGAACCGTGGACCTGCTCACCGGCGACCGGGTGATCACCGGCCAGGAGGGCGACCTGGTGGTGGTGCCGCCCGGCCTGCCGCACGCCTTCGCCGCGTCCCCCGGGCACCCCGGGGAGTTGCTCATCGTGATCACTCCCGGGGTCGAGCGGTTCGAATACTTCCGTCACCTGGCCCGGATCGCCACCGGCCAGGTCACCGCCGAGAGCCTCCTGGATGTGCAGGACCAGTACGACACCCATTTCCTGGTCAGCCCACCCTGGCGAGCCGCCCGCGCCAAACCCACCCCCTAAAACGGCCCGCGAGTCGGCGCTCGCAGGTCCAACTGCCCGCGAGTCGGCGCTCACAGCACACTGAGTCGCGCGTTTCAGCACACCGCCGGCCCGCCGGAGGCGATCAACTAGCGGGCCGGCATGCCCCGCGTACAGTCCGCCCTCGACCTACCGGCGTGTTGAGGAGGCCCCCGACCGTGCCCGTCAGCCGGCTCCTGGTGGCCAACCGCGGTGAGATCGCCGTCCGGATCCTGCACACCGCCGCCGCGCTCGGGCTGCCCACAGTCGCGGTGTACGCCGAGGACGAGGACAACGCCGGACACCCCGCCATGGCCGACCACGCCGTGCCGCTGGTCGGCAGCGGGCCGGCGGCGTACCTGGACGGCGCCGCGCTGGTGGCCGCCGCCCGGGACACCGGCTGCGACGCGGTGCACCCCGGATACGGGTTCCTGTCCGAGCGCGCCGAGTTCGCGGCGGCCTGCGCCGAGGCCGGGCTGACCTTCGTCGGGCCGTCGCCGGAGGCACTGGCGCTGTTCGGTGACAAGGCCGCCACCCGCCGCCGGGCCACCGAGCTGGGCGTGGACGTGCTAGCCGGCACCGAGGTGCTCACCGGCGCCGACCCGGACGCCGATCTTGCCACCGCGAGTGAGTTCCTGGCCTCGCTGGGCGACGGCGCGGGCGCCATGGTCAAGGCGGTAGCCGGCGGCGGTGGGCGGGGGATCCGGCCGGTGCGATGGGCCGGGATGCCGACGTCGGAGCTGGCCGAGGTGCTCGAGCGGTGCCGGTCGGAGGCGGTGCACAGCTTCGGTGACGGCGGGCTGTACCTGGAGCGGTTGCTGCCCCGCGCGCGGCACGTCGAGGTGCAACTGCTCGGCGACCACACCGGCGCGGTGGTGGTGCTGGGCGAGCGGGACTGCAGTGTCCAGCGGCGCCGGCAGAAGCTGCTGGAGATCGCCCCGGCGCCCGGGCTGAGCGAGCGGACGCGGGCCCGGCTGCGGGATGCGGCGGCGCGGCTGGGTGCCTCGGTGGACCGGCTCGGGCTGGCCACCGCGGAGTTCCTGGTCGTCGGGCAGGCCATCGCGTTCCTCGAGGTGAACGCCCGGTTGCAGGTGGAGCACACGGTCACCGAGGAGGTCACCGGGCTGGACCTGGTGGAACTGCAGCTGCGGGTGGCCGGCGGCGCCCGGCTGGCCGAGCTCGGCCTGGACCCCGAGCACCCGCCGGCGGCGCGCGGGGTGGCGGTGCAGGCCAGGGTGAACGCCGAGACGCTGGCCCGGGACGGCTCGGTGCGACCGGCCGGCGGCACGCTGACCCGATTCGACCCGCCCACCGGGCGCGGGGTGCGGGTGGACACCGCCTGCGCGCCCGGCCGATCGGTGAGCCCGCGCTACGACTCGCTGTTGGCCAAGGTGATCGTCTCCGACCCGGCGGCCGCCGCCGACCAGACCGGGCTGCTCCGGGTGACCACCCGCGCCGAGCGCGCGCTGGGCGGGTTCGAGGTGGCCGGCACGGCGACCAACCTGGGGCTGCTGCGCGCGCTGCTGGCCCACCCGGGGATCGGCAACGGGGCGCTGCACACCGGATTTGTGGACGAGCACCTGGCCGAGCTGCTGGACGCGGCCGCCCGGCTGGAGTCAACCTCCGCCGAAGCCGAGCCGCCCTCCTCCGAAGCCGACCCGGCGGCCTCCGAAACCGGCACCGAAACCGGCACCGAAGAGCTCAACGACCTCCCGGAGGGCACCGTCACGGCGCCGCTGCCCGGTGTGGTGGTCGAAATCCCGGCGGCACCAGGCGAGCACCGGGCCCCGGGCGCCACACTGGTGGTGCTCGAGGCGATGAAGATGGAGCACGAGGTGCCGGCGGCCGGGGCGGTGACCGTGCTCGAGGTGCTGGTCGCCGTCGGGGACGCGGTCGCCGAGGGCACCCCGCTGCTGGTGGTGGAGCCGGCCGAGCCGGCCGACGCCGACCGGGACGACCCGACCGCCGAGGACCTGGACCGGATCCGCCCCGACCTGGCCGAGTCGCTCGAGCGGCACCGGATCGGACTCGACGAAGGCCGCCCGGACGCGGTGGCCCGCAGACACTCCAACGGCCGCCGCACCGCGCGGGAAAACCTAACCGCACTGTGCGACCCGGGCAGCTTCACCGAGTACGGCGCGCTGACCATCGCCGCGCAGCGCCGCCGCCGGGAGCTGGCCGACCTGATCGCCCGCACCCCGGCCGACGGCCTGGTCACCGGCACCGCCGAGGTGGCCGGGCTGCGCTGCGCGGTGATGTCCTACGACTACACCGTGCTGGCCGGCACCCAGGGCGTGCAGAACCACCGCAAGACCGACCGGCTGCTGGAGCTGGCGCTACGCCAACGGCTGCCGGTGGTGATGTTCGCCGAGGGCGGCGGCGGCCGGCCGGGCGACACCGACCAGCCCGGGTTCACCGGCCTGGACGTGCCGACCTTCCGGCTGGCCGCCGAGCTGGTCGGCCAGGTGCCCACGGTGGCGGTGGTCGGCGGGTACTGCTTCGCCGGCAATGCCGCGCTGGCCGGGGTGTGCGACGTACTGATCGCCACCGAGGACGCCAGCATCGGCATGGGCGGCCCAGCGATGATCGCCGGCGGCGGGCTGGGCGACGTGGCGCCCGGCGCGGTGGGACCGATGGATGTGCAGGTACCCAACGGCGTGGTGGACCTGCTGGTGCCCGACGACGAAGCGGCGGTGGCCGCTGCCCGCCGGTACCTCTCGTACTGCGCTGGGCCGGTTGACCAGTGGGAGTGCGCCGACCAGCGTCGACTGCGGCAGCTGATCCCGGAGAACCGGGTGCGCAGCTACCCCATCCGGCCAGTGCTGGACACCCTGTTCGACACCGGCAGCGTGCTGGAGCTCCGGGCGGCATACGGCATCGGCATCCTGACCGCGTTCGCCCGCCTCGACGGCCACCCGGTGGGGGTGATCGCCAACGACCCCACCCACCTGGGCGGCGCGATCGACGCGGAGGCGGCCGACAAGGCCGCCCGGTTCCTCGGGATCTGCGACGCGTACCGGCTGCCGGTGGTCTCGCTGTGCGACACCCCGGGGTTCATGGTCGGCCCGGAGGCGGAGCGCACCGCGACGGTCCGCCGATTCGGCGCGATGTTCGTGGCCGGCGCGCGGCTGCGTTCGCCGCTGTGCACCGTGGTGCTGCGCAAGGGGTACGGGCTGGGCGCGATGGCCATGGCCGGCGGTCATTTCAAGGCTCCGCTGCTCACCGCGGCCTGGCCCACCGGCGAGTTCGGCGGGATGGGCCTGGAGGGAGCGGTCCAGCTGGGCTACCGTGCCGAGCTGACCGCGATCGCCGACCCGGAGCAGCGGCGGGCGCGGTACCAGGAGCTGGTCGAGCGGGCGTACCAGCACGGCAAAGCGTTGAGCACGGCCGCCGCGTTCGAGATCGACGACGTGATCGACCCGGCGGACACCCGGACGGCGCTGTCCGGGGCATTCGGCTGGAAGAAGTGAGGGTGAGCGCGGCGAAGCGGGTTCGGATGGCCGACGTGGCCGAGCTGGCCGGCGTCTCGGTCAGCACTGTCTCGCACGTGCTCAACGCGACCCGGTTCGTCGCCGAGGAGACCCGCGGCAGGGTGGAGCAGGCGGCCGTCTCGCTCGGCTACGCGGTCCGGCAGCGCCGGGACGCCCCCACCGGCCCGACCATCGGACTGGCGCTCACCGGGGCGTCCAACCCGTATCTGGCTGAGCTGATCCTCGGGGTCGAGTCGGAGGCCCGCCGGGCCGGTTACGCCATGCTGTTCTGCGACACCCACGACGAGGCAGACACCGAGCGGGACGCGGTCGCGTTGCTGCAGTCCCGACACGTGGACGGTGTGGTGCTCGCACCGACCTGGGGTTGGGAACGGCTCACCCTGCCCCTGCTGCGCAAGCACAACACCCCGTTTGTGCTGGTCGACCGGTTCACCGAGGTGCCGTGCGACCAGGTCGGCACGGACAGCGAGGCGGCCGCCTGCCGGCTGGTCGAGCACCTGATCAAACTCGGGCACACCCGGGTCGGCATGGTGGTCGGCTTGGCCGGGCTGTCCACCAGCGCCGAGCGGGTACGCGGCTACCGGCGCGCGCACCGGGTGTGCGGGCTCGCGGTGCACCCGGAGCTGCTGGTCGACGGCGAATCGTCGGTGACCGGCGGGCGGCGGGCCGCACTGCGGCTGCTCCGCGGCGCCCAGCCGCCCACCGCGCTGTTCGCCGCCAACAACGCGATGACCATCGGCACCCTGCTGGCGCTGCGCGAGGAGAACCTGCTCGTCGGCCGGGACATCGCGCTGGTGTCCTTCGACGACCTGGAGTGGGCCGAGGCGATGACCCCGCCGCTGACCGCCGCGGCTCAGCCGTTGCACGCGATCGGTGCCCGCGC
>DATHIT010000066.1:0-3925 GCA_035489915.1 Pseudonocardia sp.
TTCCGCGGGAAGTCCTCGGCGTAGGTGGTGCCCAGCTCGCTGCCGTACGAGTAGCCGAGGTAGGTCAGCTTCTGGTCACCCAGCGCGGCGCGCAAGATGTCGATGTCCTTGGCCGCGTCCCGGGTTCCCACGTTCACCAGCACTTGCTCACCGCCGCTGCGCTGAGCGCACTTGCTGCCGTAGTCCTTCTCCCTGTTCTCCAGCTGGGCGACCCCGGCCGGGGAGGTGTCCACCACCACGTCCAGCCGGTCTGCGTCCCGCTCCGCCGGCGTGTAGCGCTTGATCGCCGGCTGGCTGGCACCCACGCCTCGCGGGTCGAAACCGACCAGGTCGAACCGCTGCGCCAGCACGCTGTTGTCGATCTGTTGGGAGATCCCGGCGGCGGCGCTGGTGCCGGGCGCGCCAGGGCCACCGGGATTGATCACCAGCGAGCCGATCCGCTGGGCCGGCACGGATGCCTTCTGCCGCAGCACGGAGATCTTCGCGGGCGGCCCGTCCGGCTGGCCGTAGTCCAGCGGGACCTGCAGGTAGGCGCAGTCGAACTTGGCGTCGGCGAACGTCTTCTTGTCGTCATCGGACACCGCGAACGACGCGCAGCTCCCCCAGCTGAGCTTCTGTCCGTAGAACCGGTCCAGGTCGCCGGGTCCGGGCCTCGTGCCTGGCGAGCAGGCCGCGGACAGCAGCACCACCGCCAGGACCAGGCCGCGTCGGCGGACGCGTCGGTGCGGGGGCCCGCCACCGTGGCACGCGTCGATCCATCCCTGGCTCACCGCGGCACCCCCGTCTCGGTCGGGGATGAGCCTAGAAGGAACCAGCAGCCACACCTTCCCCACCACGTGACGGCGCGCCGATTGTCACCTTCGCCCGCCAGGCCCTGGCCCCCGGCGCCGAGCGCGGCACAACAGTCAAGCGAGGGTAGGGGGCGCGCCCGCCGTCGTGAGAGGTTGACCGGGGCCGGGCGTCCCGGTGCCGCCGGATCGGGCGACCTTGCGGCGCGCCCGGGTACCTACCTTGCGCTCCAGCAGGACCGCCAGCCGAGACAGCGCGAGGTTCACCACCACGTAGATCAGCGCGACAATGAGGTAGGTCTGCACCAGCAGGTGGGTGTAGACGGTCAGGTTGTTGCCCTGCTTCATCAGCTCCGGGTAGCTGACCACGTATCCCAGCGTGGAGTCCTTGAGCAGCGCGACGAGCTGGGTCACCAGCGCCGGGGCCACCAGTCGCACCGCCTGGGGCATGATCACCGCGCGCATCGCGGTGCCCTCGCGCAGCCCGACCGAGACCGCCGCCTCGAACTGGCCAGGGTCCACGGCGTTGATCCCGGCCCGGTAGATCTCGGCCAGCACCGCGGCGTTGACCAGCACGATCGGCACGACGAGCTTCCACAGGATCGGCAGGTTGATGCCGAACCGGGGCAACGCCAGCAGGAAGGCGTAGATCAACAGCAGTAGCGGGATGCCGCGGAACAGCTCGATGTACCCGGTGGATGCCCAGCGCAGCGCCCGTTTCCGGGACAGCCGGCCGAGCGCCAGCACCATGCCGAGCGGGAACGACGCCACCGCCGCGAGCGCGGTAGCGATGATCGTCCCGACGAACCCGTCGGCCAGGAACTTGACGTAGGACAGCTGCACGAACGGCGCCCAGCGGTCCCGGGCGAGTTGCCCGTTGCGGCCGAACTGCCACAGCGCCAGCGCAAGCAGCCCGGCGAGCAACACCAGCCCCAGCACCGTGCACAACCGGATGCGCGCCCGGGCGCGGGGCCCTGGCTCGTCGAAGAGCACCCGAGGGACGGTCATCGGGCCCGCCGGGTGAGCCGACGCTCAAGGACGCCGCCGACGGTCCCGCCGAGCAGCGCGATGGCCAGGTACATCGCCCCGCTGACCAGGAAGAGCACGACGGCCTCGGCCGACCGCAGGTTGAGCAGCTGGGTCCGGTTGGTCAGTTCACTCACGCCCACGGCCGCCGCCAGGGACGACCCCAGCGCGATCCCGATGAAGATGTTCACCAGCGGCTGGACCATCGTCCGGAACGCCGGCGGGAGGATGACGTGACGCAGTGACTGGGTGAAGGTGAACCCGAGTGCGCGGGCCGCCTCGGCCTGCCCGACCGGCACCGCGTTGATGCCGCCGCGGACCGCCTCACACACGAACGCGGCACCGTAGCCAGCCAGGCAGACCGCGGCGGAGGTGAACAGGGAGAACGTCACCCCCACGTCCGGCAAACCGAAGACGACCAGGACCAGCAGGCTGAGCAGCGGCATGTTGCGCAGCACCTCGACGTAGGCCGCGCCGGCCACCCGCAGCGGCGGGACCGGGCTGACCCGGAACACCGCCAGCACGGTGCCCAGCAGCAGGGCCCCGACGAAGGCCAGCGCGGTCAGCTCCAGGGTGACCAGCAGGCCGCCCAGCAGGAAGCCGAGACTGTCGATGACAACGTGCACGCCCGCGCCTCGCCCGGCGGCTCAGGATCCCGGGACCGAGCCGATTGCCGGGGGCGTCGGGGGGGCGCCCTTGACGACCGTGCCGATGGTCGCCGTCCACAGCTTCGCCCAGCTGCCGTCGGCGTAGATCTTCCGCAGCCAGTCGTTGACGAACAGCTTGGCCGCCGGATCGCCAAGGGGCAGCCCGACACCGTAGGGCTCGTGGGTGAATGGCTCCCCCACCACCTTGACCGCTGGGTTGGTGCTGGCGTCGGAGATCAGGATGCCCTGGTCCAGCACGTACGCGTCGGCCCGGCCCTGCTGCACCGCGGCCACGCACTGGGCGTCCTCCTGGAACAGCAGCGTCTTCGCCCCCGGCGCGGCCTTCTGCAGGGCGAGGACCGCGGTGGAGTTTGCCTGGGTGGCGACCGTCTTGCCGTTCAGATCGGCGACGCTCCCGATGGACGTGTTGTCGACCTTCACCATGATCGCGTCGCCGGACTCGTAGTACGGGCCCGCGAACGCCACCTTCGCCGCGCGCTCCGGCGTGATCGTGTAGGTGGCGAACACGGCGTCCACGGTGCCGTTCTGGATCAGCGTCTCCCGGGTGTCCACCGTGGTGATGGTCAGTTGGGTGTTGGCCGTGGGCTTTCCAGTGATGTAGTGCGCGAGCATCTGGGACAACCCGGCATCGAAGCCGGTGACCTTGCCGGTGCTCGGGTCTTTCAGGGAGAACAGCGGTCCGGCGTCGGTACCGCCGACGTTGAGCGTGCCGCGCTGCTTGACCTTGTCCGCCCAGGAACCGGGGGTGATCGCCGAGGGGTCCGCCACCGGGGAGCCGGCGATGATCGCGTCATAGGCGCTGGTGTCCGCGGATCCGGGCAGGGCGGGCGCGGTGCCACTGTCCGCGCAACCGGCGAGCGCGATCACAGCGGCGACCGCGGCGGCAAGCGCGACCACCCGGCGGCGCCTCGCGGTTCGGATCATTGGGCCTCCCCGAGGTTTCAAGCGCCACCTGGCCGTTGGCGACCCTGCCATATGGCCACCCGCCGCGAATCAGGCCGATGCCGTTTCGAGATGTTAAGTCGGAGTGGTTGGCGACGTTGATCGCCGGCACAAGATCACTCGAAGCGGAGCGCCTCGATGGGGCGCATGCGCGCGGCGCGGAAGGCGGGGTAACCGCCGGCCAGCACACCGATGATCAGGCTCACCCCGAACGCGATGACCACGGGTGGAGCGGTGAGAATGGGCGCGGGGAAGTTCGTGTCGGATGCCTCGGGGGAGCCGGCCGGAGGCAGTAGGAACCCGCCGGCGAGGGTGAGGCCGACACCGAGCGCGACACCGATGACACCGCCCAGGCCGGTGAGCATCACCGCTTCGCTGAGGAACTGCCGCATGATCGCTCGTCGGGTGGCGCCGATGGCCTTGCGGATGCCGATCTCGCGGGTTCGTTCGGTGACCGAGACCAGCATGATGTTGGCGACCCCGATACCTCCCACCAGCAGT